>CAZVUW010000129.1:0-6772 GCA_964629825.1 uncultured Actinomycetota bacterium | reverse complement strand
GCCCGCCCTGACCATCCGAGCACGTCGCCCGCTCCTCGCCGGTGGCGATGATCGCCGCCTCCATCGCGAGGGCGTTGCGGATCGCGTGATAGATGTACAGGTCGTACTCGTAGTCGATCCCGTGCGGGCCGGTGGTCGGCTCGATCAGCGTGCAGTTCACATAGCCGTGCAGGTCGAGCATGGTCATGGGGCTGTAGCGCACCATCTGCTCGCGGATCACCCGCGACTCCGGCTGCGAGCCGGTGATGTGGTCGCGGTTGAGGTCAAAGCCGTTGCCGTTGGGGCGCTGCCCGAGGATGCGACCGTCCGGGTTGAGCGAGACCACGAACACGAGGATGTGCTGGTTGAGCCAGCGCAGCGTCTCCTCGTCGTTGGCGGTCGCGAGGCGCTCGAGCACCTGGAAGTTCGAGTCGGCGCCCTCCCACTCGTTGCCGTGGATGTTCCCGTTGATGAACAGCGGCTGGCGCCAGTTGTCGTACTCGCCCCTCTCCATCGCGGCGATGGCCGCGATCGGGTCGTCGATTCGCAGGTCAGACAGGCGCTGCCACTCCGCCCACTCGGCGTCGCTCATCGGCGCGGTGGCGACGGCCAGGTAGATGTTGTGGCCGTTCGCCGACTGCCCGGCGATCTCGACGCTGATGCGGTCGCTGGCCTGCAGCGCGCGCAGCCGCGGCGGGAAGTCGTGGTACGGGATGAGGTTCAGCGGGATGGAGGCGTCGTTCGGGTTGACGGGGACGTCCTCGATGACGTCATTGCGAGGCTTCCCCGGAGGCCGGTGATCGGAGAGAGCAGAGACCTCCTCGAAGGTCTCGACGACCTCGAGTGCGTTGATCTCCTCCGCCTCGGTGGCCAGGCTGCGCTCTTCAGGGGTGCGTGTGAGCTGCGCTGATTCCTGGCCCGAGGCCAAAGCGGCGGGTGCGATCGATAGCAGTAGGACTATGGCGGCGAACATCGCCACCGACCTTCGAACAAGCATCCAAAGACCTTTCCTACGAGGGGACACGCTTCTCCGCAGGAAGCGCTGGCCCAATCCTCATGCGCCCCCTCACCTTCCACAAGGGTTGGAGCCAAGAAGAATCTGCGCGCCGACTGCAGAGGGTTCTGGCGCGGTGACGCAAAGTCGCCGCGCCGGGGGGAATGGCGGAATTGCGACGAGTGCCGATTACTGCCCCCTGTGCCTGACGCGCCGGGCCTGGGAACATCACCCCGGACGTGCGGCACCGAGGGGAGTCGAGGACGAACGTGGAGCGCTACGACGCGGTCGTGGTCGGCGGCGGGCACAACGGCCTGGTCGCCGCGATCACCCTTGCCGAGCGCGGCCGCTCGGTTCTGGTGTGCGAGCGCTCTGAGCGCCTCGGCGGAGCGATCGCCACCGAGGAGCTGACCCGCCCCGGCTTCCGCCACGACGTCTTCTCCGCCGTCTACCCGGCCGCCGTGGCCTCACCGGTGCTGGAGCGGATGCCGCTGGAGCGCTTCGGGCTGGAGTGGGTCCACCCGCCGGTCGCGCTGGCCCACCCTCTGCCCGGCGGCCGCGCGGCGGCGCTCCACAGGGATCTCGACGCGACCGCCGCCAACCTCGACCGCCTGCACTCCGGCGACGGGCGGGCCTGGGCGGACTACGTCGGCTCGTGGGTGCGCGACTTCGACGCCCTGCGCGGTGTCATGCTCGGCGCGTTCCCGCCGGCGGGAGGCGCCGCGCGGCTCGTCTTTCGCCAGCGTGCAACGGGGACTCTGGCCTTCCTGAGGCTCCTGCTGACCTCGGCCGAGGCGCTGACCCGCGAGCTGTTCGGAGGTGACGAGGCCCGCGCCTGGCTGTACGGGTCGGTTCTGCACGGCGACGTGCCCCCGCAGGAGGCGGGCAGCGCCATCGCCGGCGTGTACCTCAAGCTGATGGGCCACGCCGTCGGCTGGCCCAGCCCCCGCGGCGGCGCGGGACGGCTCGCCGAGGCCCTGACCGGCTACCTGCACTCGCTCGGCGGCGCCACCCGCACGGGCGCGACGGTCGAGCGGATCGAGGTCGTGCGCGGGCGCGTTGCCGGCATCCGGCTGGCCGACGGTGACGGCATCCGAGCCGACGTGGTCATCGCCTCTCTCACGCCCAACCTGCTGCTGCGCCTCGCCGGCGACGCCCTGCCCGAGCGCTACCGCGTCGAGCTTGAGCGCTACCGGATGGGCCCGGGAACGGTGAAGGTGGACTGGGCCCTGTCCGGACCCGTGCCATGGGAGGCAGAGGACGCCCGGCAGGCCGGGACCGTCCACGTCGGCGGCGGCTCCGAGGAGATCGTGCGGGCACTCCGGCAGCGCAGCGCCGGGGAGCTGCCGGAGCGGCCGTTCCTGGTCTTCGGCCAGCAGTCCCTGGCCGACGCGACGCGCGCACCCGCGGGCGGGCACACGGCGTGGGCGTACACGCGCGTGCCGGAGGGCGTCGACTGGACCCGTCACGCCGCGGGCTTCGCCGAGCGCATCCAGCAGCAGGTCGAGCGGTTCGCCCCCGGGTTCGCCGAGCGCGTCCTCGACCGGCACGTCCTCACCCCGCCCGCGCTCGAGGCCCGCGACCCCAACCTGGTGGGCGGCGACGTCGGCGGCGGCAGCTACACGCTCGACCAGGTCCTGTTCCGCCCGGTGGTGCGCCTCATCCCCTACCGAACGCCTGTGCGCGGCCTGTACCTGGGCAGCTCGGCTGCGTTTCCGGGCGGAGCCGTCCACGGCGTGCCCGGGCACGCCGCCGCCCGCGTCGCCCTCGCCGAGTGGCCCCTGCGCCGGCTGTGGTGAGCTCCTAGTTGAGCGCCCAGATCGACAGGTTCAGCGCCGTCGCGAAGCTGGTCCACAGCAGGTACGGAACGAGCAGCAGGGCCGCGACGCGGTCGTGGCGGGCGAACAGGATCATCGTCACGACGATCGCCACCAGCAGCGCGACGATGTCCACCGCCGCGGCGGCGGGGTTCTCGAGGCCGAAGAACAGGACGCTCCAGGCGGCGTTCAGCGCCAGCTGGATCATGTAGGCGATCAGGGCGGGCCATGCGCGTGGGCCGGAGGCGCTCCACACCCGCCAGGCGGCCACGGCCATGGCGATGTACAGCGCCGTCCAGACCGGCGCGAACAGCCACGACGGCGGCGTCCACGACGGCTTCTCGAGCCCGGCGTACCAGGGGTCGAGCCCGCCGGTGGTCGCCAGGGTCCCGATCGCAGCGAAGGCGAAGGTCACCACCACCGCCACGATCACGCCCGGCCAGCGCCGGGTTGTCTCCACTGCCCTCTCGACGGTGTCGGCCTGGGTGCTGTCGGTGTGCGTCATGGGCCCCGTCCTGCCCAGCACCGGCGCGTCCGAGACCCCCCGATCTGCGCGGGGAGCGGGAAGCAGTCATACTGCGCCGGTTGGCGGTCGAACCGGCGCCGCCCCGGCGGGAGGTATGAAGGTCATGGTCACGGTTGCATCCGAGCGGCACGGCTTCCTCGTGCAGTCAGACGAGGCGCAGCCCGCTTGGCTGCGGTTGGCCGCACGGAGCACCGGGCGGTCGGTCGCCTGGGCGGCGGCCGTCGGCATCGTCGGAAGCGCGCTGTACCGCCTGTTCATGGCGCTGCTCGCAGACCAGCCCGAGTTCACCTGGACCGGGACCCTGCTGATCACCGGCTCGGTCACCGCCGTCGCGGTGCTGGTCGCGCTGTGCGCGCGCGCCCGCGCGACCTCGGATCGGCGTACGGCAGTCGGGGTGCTGCGCGTGGTCACGGCGCTCAGCTTCGCGCTCCTCATGCAGGCCCAGGGAATCCTCATGGTCCCGGTGTGGGTGCTCGGAGGACTGGCGCTGGGCCGCGTCGATGCGCCGCGCGTGCTCCGCTGGATCGGCTTCGGCCTGGCGGGCGCTGCCGCGGTTGGCTTCGTCGTCTACGGCTCGACCGTCGACCACATGACGGTCGCCAAGCTCGCGCCGGCGGCGGTGCTGTACCTGGTGATCGCAGCGGTGCACGCGCTCGGCTTCAGCGTGGCCGTCGGGTCTCCGGCTCGGCGGACGGACCCATGGCAGGCGTGACCAACCGATGGCGGGCGTGAGCGACTTCGGCCGGGGCCTGCGCACCGCCATCCAGCAGGACCTCAAGCACGCCATGCGCTCCGGCGACGCCGTCGAGCTGCGCGCCATCCGCTCCGTGCTGTCGACCATCGACAACGCCGAGGCCGTCGATGCGGCCCAGGTCTTCGACCCGTCCCTCCCGCGCCTGGGTGAGACCGAGGTGCCACGGCGCAGCCTCGACCTGGACGAGGTCCGCCGGCTGCTCGAGGCCGAGCTCGAAGGCCGCCAACGCGCCGCGGGGCAGTACCGCGACGCCGGCCGGCACGACGCCGCCGACGAGCTCGATCGCGAGGCCGCGGTCGTGCAGCGCTACCTGGACGGCCTGCCCGAGCGCTGACCTGAGCGCACGGCCGTGGCGGGACCTGCTGCCCCGCCGCGGCGGGACCATCGCCCGTACTTCGTGGCTTCTACGGGCCGACACTGTCGGCATGGCCTGTGCGAAGGCCCGCCGAGCCGGACGGGGCCTCGCACCGGCCGGCACCCGGCCCTTCCAGCCCGAAGGTGAGCAACCGTGACCGCCACCAGCATCACCGCAGCCATGACCGAGCGCAGCGAGCCCTGGGAGGGCTTCACCGGTGCGCGCTGGCGCGCGACGATCGACGTCGCCGACTTCATCCGCGCCAACGCATCCCCCTACGAGGGCGACGCCGCGTTCCTGGTCGGTCCGACCGAGCGCACCTCCGCCCTGTGGCGTCAGCTGTCCGATCTGATGGTCGAGGAGCGCAGCCGCGGGATCCTCGACGTGGACGCCACCACGCCCTCCACCATCACCTCCCATGCGCCGGGCTACATCGACCGCGCGAACGAGCTCATCGTCGGCCTCCAGACCGACGCGCCGCTGAAGCGCGCGATCATGCCCAACGGCGGGCTGCGGATGGTCTGCGACGGGCTGGAGGCGTACGGCTATGAGCTCGACAAGAGGGTCGCCGAGATCTTCAGCCGTTACCGCAAGACCCACAACGACGGCGTCTTCGACGCCTACACCCCCGAGATCCGCGCCGCTCGCCGCAGCGGGATCATCACCGGCCTCCCGGATGCCTACGGGCGCGGCCGCATCATCGGCGACTACCGCCGCGTGGCCCTGTACGGCGTCGACCGGCTGATAGAGGCCAAGAAGGCCGATCGCGCGGCCCTCGACGCCAGGCCGTCCAGCGAGGAGGTCATCCGCGCGCGCGAGGAGCTCGCGGAGCAGATCCGTGCGCTCGGCGAGCTCATCGAGATGGCCGACGGCTACGGCTTCGACGTCCGTCGCCCGGCCGCCACCGCCCACGAGGCGATCCAGTGGCTGTACCTCGGCTACCTGGCGGCCATCAAGGAGCAGAACGGCGCCGCGATGTCGCTGGGGCGCACCTCGACCTTCTTCGACATCTACCTGCAGCGCGACCTGGAGGCCGGTCTCCTGGACGAGACCAGAGCGCAGGAGCTGATCGACGACTTCGTCATCAAGCTGCGCATCGTGCGGTTCCTGCGGACACCCGCCTACGACGAGCTGTTCAGCGGCGATCCCACCTGGGTGACCGAGTGCATCGGCGGCATGGCCCTCGACGGCCGCCCGCTGGTGACGCGGACGAGCTTCCGCTTCCTGCAGACCCTGTACAACCTCGGGCCCGCGCCGGAGCCGAACCTGACGGTCCTGTGGTCCCCCGACCTGCCGGAGGGCTTCAAGCGCTTCTGCGCTCAGGTGTCGATCGACACCAGCTCGATCCAGTACGAGTCCGACGAGCTGCTGCGGCCGCGCTACGGCGATGACACCGCCATCGCCTGCTGCGTGTCCGCCATGCCGGTCGGCAAGTCCATGCAGTTCTTCGGCGCGCGCGTGAACCTCGCCAAGACCCTGCTGTACGCCATCAACGGCGGCCGCGACGAGATCACCGGCGAGCAGGTCGCCCCTGAGCTGCCCGCCGTGGGCGGTGAGGTGCTCGACTACGGCGAGGTCCGCGCCGCGCTGGATCGGATGATGGACTGGCTGGCGGCCACATATGTCAGCGCCCTGAACGTCATCCACTACATGCACGACCGCTACGCCTACGAGCGGCTGGAGATGGCGCTGCACGACTCCGACGTGCACCGCACTATGGCCTGCGGCATCGCCGGCCTGTCCGTCGCAGCCGACAGCCTCTCGGCGATCCGCCACGCCACCGTCAAGCCGGTGCGTGACGAGCGCGGGCTGGTCGTCGACTACGTCGTCGAAGGTGACTTCCCCACCTACGGCAACGACGACGACCGCGCGGACGAGATCGCGGTCGAGCTGGTCACCAGCTTCATGGACAAGGTGCGCCAGCACCCGACCTACCGCGGCGCCGAACACACCCAGTCGGTGCTGACCATAACCTCGAACGTGGTCTACGGCGCGCACACCGGCAACACCCCTGACGGGCGCCGCGCCGGCGAGCCGTTCGCGCCCGGGGCCAACCCGATGAACGGCCGCGATCGCCATGGCCTGGTGGCCTCCGCCCTGTCCGTCGCCAAGCTGCCCTACGACGCGGCCCGTGACGGCATCTCGCTCACGACGTCGGTGACCCCGCCTGGCCTGGGACGCACCCGGGAGGAGCGGATCGCCAACCTGGTCGGCATCCTCGACGGCTACATCGCATCCGGCGGGTTCCACATGAACGTCAACGTGCTCGACCGCGCCACGTTGCTGGATGCCATGGAGCACCCCGAGCGCTACCCGCAGCTGACCATCCGGGTGTCCGGCTACGCGG
>CAZVUW010000128.1:0-6859 GCA_964629825.1 uncultured Actinomycetota bacterium | reverse complement strand
CGGTCGGGTCGGTCGCGCCCGGCCTGCTGCTGCTGATGACCACGTTCACGCGCTTCGTGATCGTGTTCGGCCTGGCCAAGAACGCACTCGCCCTGCAGACGGTGCCGCCCGCGCAGGTGCTCATCGGCCTGTCTCTGTTCCTGACCTGGTTCGTGATGGCGCCGGTCTTCAGCACCATCAACGCCGAGGCCGTCCAGCCGCTGCTCGCGGGTGAGATCGACCAGTCGGAGGCGATTGAGGCCGCCTACGACCCGCTGCAGAAGTTCATGCTCGCCCAGACGCGCGACGAGGACCTGGAGCTGTTCGCGGACCTCTCCGGCATCGAGGAGGTCGAGCGGCCGAGCGACCTGCCAGCCTCGACCCTGATCCCAGCATTCGTGCTCAGCGAGCTGCGCACCGCCTTCATCATCGGCTTCATCGTCTTCGTGCCGTTCCTCGTCATCGACCTCGTCGTGGCCGCGGTGCTGATGGCGCTCGGCATGGTGATGCTGCCGCCCGTGTTCGTCAGCCTGCCGATCAAGCTGCTGCTGTTCGTCCTGGTGGACGGCTGGGTGCTGCTGGTGGGCTCCCTGGTCCGATCCGTCAACGGGATCGGCCTGTGACCCCCGAGGGGAGCGCCCATGTCTGACGCCCAGGTCATGCACATCATCTCCGGCGCCCTGGTGCTGGCCACCAAGCTGGCCGCGCCCGTTCTCATCGTGACGCTCGTCATCGGGATCGTCGTGTCCGTCCTCCAGACCGTCACCCAGATCCAGGAGCAGACGCTCACGTTCGTCCCGAAGCTGATCGGCGTCGCGCTGATCATCCTGTTCGGCGGCAGCCTGCTGATCCGCGAGCTCGTCACCTGGGTGACGCAGCTGTGGAACCTGATCCCCACGGTCACCTAGGAGGGCCGCGGTGGAGCAGCTGCAGGCCGCGATCTCCTCGGGCTGGGCCCTTGGGCTGGTCCTGGCGATCACGCGCGTCGCCGGGTTCGTCGTCGCCTCGCCGCTGCTGGGCCGCGCGCTGACCGTCCCGGGGCGCGTCGCGATCACGATCTCCGTCGGCCTGTTCCTTGCCGAGGCGCCCGCGGTGGAGCCCACCCTGGGGTTCCTGCTGTCCGCCGGGCTGGTGAACGCGGCGATCGGCGTCGCCCTCGGCTACCTCAGCGGGCTGATCATGCACCTGTTCTCGGTCGCCGGCGGGATCATCGACATGAGCTCCGGCCTGGCGGCGGCGTCGATCTTCGACCCCACGCGGGGGGAGCAGGGCGCGGTCTTCTCGCGCGCCTTCGCCCTGGTTGGGATGGTCCTCTTCTACGCCCTCGGCGGGCTGGCGATCCTGGTTCGGGGGCTCGAGCTCAGCGTCCGCGCGATCCCGCTGGACGGCTCGATCGCACCCTCGGGCGAGCTGCTCGGCCTCGCCGCGCGGCTGGTCGGCAGACTGTTCCTGGCCGGCGTTGAGCTGGCGGCCCCGGTGCTGGCCGCCCTGTTCGTCACCGAGCTGGTGCTCGGCATCGCCTCGCGCTTCGCGCCGCAGGCGAACATCTTCCTGGTCGGCCTGCCGGCCAAGATCCTGGTCGCGCTGGTCACCTCATCGCTGGCGCTGATGCTGTTCCCCGCGACCATCGACGGCGCCATGGACGCTGTAGGCCGGACCCTCGTCGACGCCCTTGGGGCCCTCGGCGGGGGCTAGAAGACGCCGGCGCGCGGGTGCGTAAAGTTCCCGCCCGTGCTGCCGATCTAAGACGGAGCGCACGGACCAGCGCGAAAGACCGCGGACAGGATGTCCCACCGGCCCCTCGACGGGGTCGGAACGGAGACGCAGCAGGAGACGAGCTGCCCTGTCACGTTCGGACAAGACCGAGAAGGCGACGCCGCAACGGCGTCGTGAGGCCCGCAAAGACGGGACGGTCGCTCGCAGCCAGGAGATCGGCGTGGCGGCCTCGCTGCTGGCCGGCCTCCTCGCCCTGCGCGTGTTCGCCGGGCCGGCGGCCGAGACCGCGCTGGCCGAGACCCGGCGCCTGTTCACCTTCGGGATCACCGACGAGCTGCCGACCGCGATGCTCGGCAAGAGCGTCCAGTCCATCCTCGCCGTGACGGTCGTCCCGTTCGCCGTCGCGGGCGTACTGGCCGCGCTCGTCGCGGGGTTCGCACAGGTCGGCTTCAAGCCGACGCCGAAAGCCGCCAAGCCCAAGCTCTCGCACCTCAGCATCAAGAAGGGCATCGAGCGCTTCAAGCCGGTCCGCGCCACCTGGGAGCTGGTCCGCACCGCCGCCAAGGTCGGCCTGCTGATCGCGCTGGTGTGGGGTCCCATGCAGCGCTGGATCGACGACATGTCCAGGACCCAGGGGCTGCAGGGCTCGCTGGACCACGCGATCGCCGAGGCGTGGGCGCTCCTCGTGCGAGTCGTGCTGCTCGCCGTCCTGATCGGTGCCGCCGACTACGCCTACAACCGCTGGAAGGTGGGCCGCGACCTGCGCATGTCCAAGGACGAGATCAAGCAGGAGACCAAGAACACCGAGGGCGACCCGCTCGTGCGCTCGCAGCGCCGTCGGCGCCAGACCGAGCTGTCGCGCAACCGCATGCTCCGCGACGTCGCCCAGGCCGACGTGGTGGTCGTCAACCCGACCCACATCTCGATCGCCCTGCGCTACGGGGCCGGGGACGCCGCGCCGCGCGTGGTGGCCCGCGGCGCCGACCACCTCGCCCACAAGATCCGCCGTGAGGCGCTGCGCGTCGGCGTGCCGATCGTGACCGACGTCCCGCTCGCCCGGGCGCTTTATCGCCAGACCAAGGTGGGCGCGCACGTGCCCGCCGCGCTGTACGAGGCCGTCGCCATCGTCCTCGCGATCGCCTACCGCCGGCGCAACCTCATCCCGCAGCACGCGCTGAGCACCGCGACCGCCGCGACGACCGGAGCCGCAGCATGAGCCGCCTCAGCAAGGGGCTCGTGCCCCTGATCTTCATGGGCGCCGTCCTGATGATGGTGGTGCCTCTGCCCGCCGTCCTCCTGGACGTGCTGCTGGCCGTCAACATCACCGTGTCGGTGATGATCCTGCTGGCGGTCCTGTACCTGCGGGACACGCTGGAGTTCGCGGTCTTCCCGTCGGTCCTGCTGATGGCCACGCTGCTGCGGCTGGCCCTGAACGTCTCCTCGACGCGGCTGATCCTGCTCGACGGCTACGCCGGAAAGGTCATCGAGACCTTCGGCGGTTTCGTGGTCGGCGGCTCGGTGATCGTCGGTCTGGTCGTGTTCCTGATCCTCGTGGTGATCCAGTTCGTCGTGATCACCAACGGTGCAGGACGCGTGGCCGAGGTGGCCGCCCGCTTCACCCTCGACGCCATGCCCGGCAAGCAGATGGCGATCGACGCCGACCTGGCGTCGGGGCTGATCGACGAGGGCGAGGCCCGTCTGCGGCGCAAGCGCATCGCGCAGGAGGCCGACTTCTATGGCGCGATGGACGGCGCCAGCAAGTTCGTCAAGGGCGACGCCATCGCCGGCATCGTCATCGTCGCGATCAACCTGATCGGCGGCTTCGCGATCGGCGTGGCCAGCAACGGCATGTCGATGTCCGAGGCGATGGGCACCTACTCGCTGCTCACCGTCGGCGACGGCCTGGTCAGCCAGATCCCCGCCCTGCTGATCTCCCTGGCGACCGGTCTGCTCGTCACCCGCGTCGGCGATGACGAGGAGATCGCGCCGCAGATCAGCGCCCAGCTGCTCGGCAACCCCCAGGCCCTGCGCGTGGGGGCGATCGCCCTGGCCGGGCTGATGCTGCTGCCTGGTCTGCCGAAGCTGCCGTTCGCGGTGCTCGCCGGGGTGCTGCTGTTCCTCTCCGGCAAGGCCAAGGCTCGTCGCGCGGAGGCGGAGAAGGCGCCGGCCGAGGCCGCTCCCGCCCTGACCACCAGCCCGGACGACCCGGAGGCGCTGGTGGGGGAGATGCGGGTGGAGCCGCTCGAGCTGCACCTCGCCCACGACTGCCTCGACCTGATCGATCCGGCCCGCGGCGGCGACCTGCTGGAGCGCGTGCGCGCGCTGCGGCGCCAGATCGCCCTCGAGCTGGGCGTGGTCATGCCGCTGGTTCGGACGCGCGACGACGTCACCCTGCCGCCGAGCACCTACCGCGTGCTGCTGCACGGAGTCGAGGTCGCCCGCGGCACCGCCCCGGCCGACCAGGTGCTCGCCCTGCCCGCCGGCGACGGCTCGGAGCTGCGCACCCTCGGCGGCGTCGACACGGTCGAGCCCGTGTTCAACCTTCCGGCCTACTGGGTGCCGCAGCACGCCCGCGGCGCCGCCTCGGCGACCGGTGCGACCGTGGTCGACCGCTCGGCCGTGATCGTCACGCACCTGGCTGAGATCGCCCGCAGCAACGCCGCCGAGCTGCTGACCCGCCAGCAGGTCCAGCTGCTGGTCGAGGGCCTGCGCTACGACGAGCCGCTCCTGGCCGGCGAGGTCGGCACCGAGGTGCTGCCCGTCGCGCTGCTCGGCGCGGTCCTGCGCGGCCTGCTCGCCGAGCGGGTGCCGATCCGTGACCTCGTCCGCATCGTCGAGGCCGTCTCGACCCGGGCGCGCGAGACCCGCAGCGTCGAGCAGCTCGTCAGCGCCGCCCGCACCGCGCTGGGGCCGGCGATCGTCGACCGGATCGCCCCGGACCGCCGGCTCGCGGTCGCCACGCTCGCCCCGGAGCTCGAGGCCGTGCTGCACGAGTCCCTCCGCGACGTGGACGGCGCGCTGCACCTCGTGATCGACGGCGAGCGCATGAACCTCCTGTCCGAGGGGATCGCCCGCTGCCTCGCCTCCGAGCAGCGCGAGGACCGGCCGCTCGCCGTCGTCGCCGGGCAGATGCTGCGCGCCCCGCTCCAGCGCTGCCTGACCGGGATGGGCATCGAGGTGCCCGTCCTCGCCTTCCCAGAGCTGCCCGCCAACATCGACCTTCTGCCCATCGGAGTGATCGGAAATGTCAATGTCAGCACCTGAGCCCGACGTCCTGCTGTTCGAGGCCCCCACCGCCGAGGAGGCCCTCGAGGCCGTCCACACCCAGGTCGGCCCGGGCGCCGAGATCATCTCCGCCGAGCGCGCCCGCACCGGTGGCATCGGCGGCTTCTTCGCCCGCGAGGTCGTCCAGCTGCGCGTTCGCAAGCCGGGGACGAAGACTGCGGCCGGTTCGGTCGCGGGCTCGGCCGCCGGCGCCCAGCCGTCGGTTCAGCCCATGGCGCAGCCGACGGGCCAGCCGTCGGCTCAGTCGTCGGCTCAGTCCCAGGGGCTCGACGCCCTGATGGCGAACCTTCTGGCCGCCGAGGAGGATGACGAGCGCTCCTTTGCCGAGGTCCTGCGCGCACGTCTCGGGAGCGACTTGACCACCAGCAACGGCCAGACCCCGGCGATGGGCCAGGCCGCCTCTGCCATGGGCCAGGCCGCCCCTGTCGCCCAGGCCACCCCAACCAACGGCGATGCGACCGCGATGGGCCGGGCCGCTGCTGCCCACATCCCGGGCGCACCGAGCGCCGCGGCCCCGGGCTCGCCGGCTCCTCACGCTGCGGCCCCGGCTCCGGCCGCCCCCGAGTCCCCCAGCTGGCCGATGGCATCCGCGGATCCGATCGCGTCGCACGCCACACCCGGCCCGGCCCCGAGCGCTGACCTCGGCGGTCCGGAGCCCTCCGCTAGCCATGCCGAGTGGAGCCTGACCAACCTGATGCGCCTGGGCCTGCCGGCGGGGATCCTCGAGACCCTGCGCGGCCTCGACCCCCGCGACGAGGCGGCCTGGGTCGCCGGCCTGGCGCACGCGATCACCCCGCTGACGCGCCCGCTGCCGGGCGGGGCGGCGGCCTACGTCGGCCCGCGCGCCGCGAAGCTGGCCAGGACGATGGACATCCCCGTCATCGCCGTGGGCACCGAGGCCGACCCCGAGCGGCCCTTTGCCGTCGCCATGCAGGGCGGCGAGGCGGCCCGGTCGTGGCTCGCCTGGAACCGCGCGCGGCGTTGGCTGCACGTGGTCATCGGCGGCGAGGGCTGGCGCCCGCTGCTGTTCGATGAGCCCCTGGCCGTCTCGTGGGTGGGCGACGAGAACCTGTGCGAGGCCATCCGGCTGAGCTCCGAGCTCGGCCTGGTCCTCGGCTTCGGGCTGGGCTCGGGCCGCGGCGCCAAGGCGCGCCGCGCCGTGCCGCTCGAGGTGGCCCTGACCATCCGCGACCTGCTCCCGCGGCGATGAGCATCGGGCCGCTGCGCAGGTTCGTCGGGATGCTGGGGCTCCTGGCCCTGGCCCCGACGGCGCTCATGCTCGGCCTCGGCCGCATCGACCCGACCACCGCGGCCCTCCGGGCGGTGGCAACCCTGCTCGTCACGGTGCTCATCGGCCGGGTCGCCGGCTGGTGGGTCGAGGCCATGGCCCGCGGCTATGAGGGGGCGTCCGACACCGACTCGGACGCGGCCGCGGCGACCCCCGCCCCGAACGCCATCACCTCGAACGCCACGCCCCAGCGCCGCCGCACCGACCGCGACGCCACCCCGCAACGCCGCCGCACCGACCGCGACCCCTCCGCCGCCCTGGGCTAGCACCGCCACCCACCGCGGGACGTTGCTGTTGTTCTCGACGGAAATGCCCGTCGAAAACAACACCGACCGCGTGCCCGGCCGCGTGCTCGTCCTGGCGCCAACCCGTTTGCGGCATATACGCCGCAAGTGGGTCGCCGAACCCTGCCGGTCCCGACCCACCCCGCGCCTGGTCTGTCCGCCTGCCCGTCACGCCCGCTAACCCTGGAGCACGCCGGGTGCACGCGACAGCCCGGCCCCGCCCTTGGCTGCCTGCAAGCGCGCCGCGCCCCGCGGCGGTGGACAGCAGCCCACCACGGTCGGCAGCGACCAGCCCTGGGGTGAGGGC
>CAZVUW010000127.1:0-7033 GCA_964629825.1 uncultured Actinomycetota bacterium | reverse complement strand
CCGACGTCGGCGCCGACCTGGTCGGCAAGGTCGAGGCCGGCATCCCCGAGGACGACCCGCGCAACCCGGCGACCATCGCCGACAACGTGGGCGACAACGTCGGTGACGTCGCCGGCATGGGCGCAGACCTGTTCGAGTCCTACGCGGGCTCGCTGATCGCCCCGATCGCGCTGGCCGGCTTCGCGTTCGCAGACACCGTCTCCGGCGTTCCCGAGGGCTTCCAGGAGGCCGCGCTCCTGTACCCGCTGGCCATCGCGGCCTTCGGCATGCTGGCGGCCATCCTCGGCGCGTTCCTGGTCCGCACCGGCCCGAACGCCAGCGGCAAGGAGCTGTCCTCCGCCCTCCACCGCGGCACCTACGTGGCCGCGGGGCTAACCGTCGTCCTCGCGCTGGTGCTGGCCTGGTGGATGTTCGGCGACGTCGCCCCGAACTGGTGGGGCTTCTGGATCTCGGTCGTCGCCGGTCTGCTCGCCGGGCTGGCCATCGGGAAGCTGTGCGAGTATTACACCTCGGACCACTACAAGCCGGTCCGTGACATCGCCGCCTCGTCCGAGACCGGCTCCGCCACCACGATCCTGTCCGGCATCGCGACCGGGAAGATCTCCGTGATGGGCTCCGTGCTCCTGGTTGTGGTCGCCATCGTCGCCGCCTACGCCGGCGCGCAGTACGCCCTGCCGGACCTCGACATCTCCGGCATCTACGGCGTGGCGATCTCGGGCATCGGCATGCTCGCGACCCTCGGCGTGGTCGTCGCCACCGACGCTTACGGCCCGATCGCGGACAACGCCGGCGGCATCGCCGAGATGGCGCACCTCGACCCGAGCGTCCGCACCGTCACCGACGAACTCGACGCCCTGGGCAACACCACCGCCGCCGTGGCCAAGGGCTTCGCGATCGGCTCGGCGGTCCTGACCGCGCTGGCGCTGTTCGTGTCCTTCCAGGAGGCCATCCGGGCCGCCGGCGGGGAGATCTCCCTGGCCATCGGCGACGTGGACGTGTTCGTCGGCCTGTTCATCGGCGCGATGCTGCCGTTCCTGTTCGCCGCGCTGACCATGAACGCGGTCGGCCGCGCGGCCAACCAGATGATCGAGGAGGTCCGGCGCCAGTTCCGCGAGATCCCCGGCCTGCGCGAGGGCCGCAAGGGCGCGGTCCCGGACTACGCCAAGTGCGTGGACATCTCCACCGCCGCGGCGCTGAAGGAGATGCTGCTGCCGGGCTCGCTCGCGGTCGTCGTGCCGCTGGTGATCGGCTTCTTCTCCGTCGACGCGCTGGGCGGTCTGCTCGCCGGCGTGCTGGTGTCCGGCTTCGCCATCGCGATCTACATGGCCAACGCCGGTGGCGCGTGGGACAACGCCAAGAAGTACATCGAGGCGGGCCACCACGGCGGCAAGGGCTCCGACCCGCACAAGGCGGCGGTGGTCGGTGACACCGTCGGCGACCCGTTCAAGGACACCTCGGGTCCGGCCATGAACATCCTGATCAAGGTCATGACGGTCGTGGCCCTGATCTTCGCCCCGGCGTTCGTGAGCTACGGGCTGTTCTAAGGCTGCTGCTTGGTGGACGGCGCGGGGTCATGTGCCCCGCGCCGTTCGCTTTCCGGCGCGCCCGCTGAGCGCACCGGATGTGGTGAAGCGGCCTCGTCGTGGGCAGTCTGTGGCGGCGTCCAGCCCGAGCACGAGGGAGATCCGTTGGTCCACAACTTCAGCTTCAACTTCGACCGGCGGTTCGCGCCGCTGCTGCGGATCTTCGGCGTCACGCCGAGCCGAGCCTGGGTCCGGGTCGATGACACGCACCTGCGCGTGCGCTACGGCTTCTTCTACGTCGAGACCCCGCTGTCCAACATCAAGGACGCGCGGATCACGGGGCCGTACATGACGGTGAAGGCCCTCGGCCCGCGCGGCTCGCTGGTCGATGGCGGTGCGACCTACGGCACGACCGGCGAGCGCGGTGTGTGCATCTGCTTCCACGAGCGCGTCAAGGCGCTGAAGCCGGCCTCGAACCCGGCCCTGACCGTGACGGTGATCGACTGCGAGGGCCTGGTCGAGGTGCTGCGCCAGAGGATTGGCGCCTAGGTCCGCAGGCGGCCCCAGCCGTACAGCCAGGTCAGTCCGGGCCGCTCGAAGGGGTCGGGGCGCTGCTCGACCTCGACCTCGACGTAGCCGGCCGCGAGCAGCAGCGCTTGGAGCTCCCCGGCGCTGACCCTGGTGGCGCGCACGCCGACGGCGGGGTGGTCGTCGAGCTCGGCGAGCTCCTCGGAGCCCTCGGGGAAGGTCAGGAAGATGGGACCACGGGCGTGCACCCGGCGCAGCTCACCGAGGGCCGGCCGGATCTGGCTCAGGGGCAGGTGCTGCAGGGCCGCCGGCGCCCACACGCCGCCGAAGGTGGCGTCGCGGAAGGGCAGTCGCCGGTAGTCCCAGCAGGCGAGCGAGCCTCTGGGGAAGAACGTCTTGCCGAGCCGCATCGACTCGAAGGAGCGGTCGCCCGCGACCACGTGCAGACCGGCGTCGCGCAGCAGCCGCACGTCGAGGACCGGCCCGCAGGCCACGTCGATGACGGTCGTGCCGCGCCCCGCCAGCGTGGCGAACTTGCGGACTGCGTCGAGGGGGCGGTGCTCCTTCCAGTGCTCCTGGTAGGCGGCGGCAGCCTCGTCGTAGGCCCGTACGGTCGCTGCGGTCCGCTCGTCCACGCGCCTAGTCGTCGTCCGCCAG
This sequence comes from uncultured Actinomycetota bacterium, assembly GCA_964629825.1. Classification (GTDB taxonomy): domain Bacteria; phylum Actinomycetota; class Nitriliruptoria; order Euzebyales; family Egibacteraceae; genus CAZVUW01. The sequence continues at coordinate 4,325 of CAZVUW010000127.1, read as the reverse complement.
ACGGATCGAGAAGCGCAGCTGGAGGCGGCCGTCGTCGCGGGTCAGCTCCACCTCGTCGGCGAGCCCCTCGATCAGGCGCGCGGAGAGGTCCTCCCCCGGCCACAGCGACTCCAGCCCGTCCTCGACCGCATGCGTGGCCATCCCGGGAGCCGCATCGGCCACGGTCACCTGAAAGGTGCCGTCGCCGGAGTCCCAGAGCCGCAGAGTCACGCGTTCGCGGCTGTCCGTCTGCTGGTGCGCGAGGATGACGTTTGACATCGCCTCGCTGACCGCTAAGCGCAGGTCCTGGACGCGACCCTCGTCCATGCCCGCGCGGCGGGCCGCCGTGACCACGATGAGCCGCGCAATGCTGACATGCTGTGTGTCCGGCGGGAGCAGGAGCTCTACCGCGTCTGGCATCTCAGCCCTGGTCCTGGAGGGCCTCGTCGAGCGTGTCGAAGATCGGGAACACCTTGGTGAGGCCCGTGATGCGGAAGATCTTGAGGATGCGCTCCTGGTTGCACACCAGCGATAGGGAGCCGTCGTGCGAGCGCACGCGCTTCAGACCCCCGACCAGGACGCCGAGCCCGGTCGAGTCCAGGAACTCGACCTTCGTCATGTCCACGACGATCTGGTAGTGCCCCTCGCCGACGAGCTCGACCAACCGCTCACGGAGCTTCGGCGCCGTGTAGACGTCGACCTCCCCGCCGACCTCCAGGACCGTCCGGTCGCCTTCCTTGCGGTGGTTCAGAGTGAGTTCCACGCAACGCTCCTACCTGATCCGGCCAGTCCGGCCCGGTGCCGTCTGCCGTGTGCACGCCAGCGCCCGCCTGTGCGGACGCGAACGAGTATGTCCCCGAGCGCTGTAGCCGCGAAACCCGGAGTGTCACTAGGCTGAGTGGCCGGATGGACTCCTCTGCGCTGCTCGAGCTCTTGGACGGGGATCTGTCAGCCGCGTTGCCGGCCGTCGACGGACGGCCGAGGATCGCTCACCTGGCGCGGCTCCCGGCACGTGACGCACGCACGACCCCGCTGCCCGACGACCTTCCCCCACTGCTGAGGGACCGGCTCGAGCGGGTCGGCATCGGCGCCCTCTACAGCCATCAGGCCAAGGCGCTCGAGGCGGTGCGCGCGGGCCGGCACGTGGTCGTGGCGACCGGCACCGCGAGCGGCAAGAGCCTGTGCTACCAGCTGCCCCTGATCGAGCGGATCCTCGCCGATGACAAGGCGACGGCGCTGTACCTGGCCCCGACCAAGGCCCTGTCCAACGACCAGCTGCGCGCCCTGCGCGAGCTCAAGCTGCCGCACGTGCGCGCCGCGACCTACGACGGCGACACGCCCCGGTCGGAGCGCGACGCCATCCGGCGGACGGCCAACGTCATCCTGACCAACCCCGACATGCTGCACGTGGGCATCCTCCCCGGCCATCAGCGCTGGGGGGACTTCCTGCACCGCCTGGCCCTGGTCATCGTCGACGAGTGCCACACCGCGCGCGGCGTCTTCGGCTCGCACGTGGCAGCGATCCTGCGGCGCCTGCGGCGGGTGTGCGCGCGCTACTCGGCGGACCCGACGTTCGTGCTGGCCAGCGCCACGATCGGCAACCCGGGCGAGCACGCGAGCCGCCTCACCGGCCTCGACGTCGCGGAGGTCGTCGACGACGGCGCGCCCAAGCCGCCGATCTCGTTCGCGCTGTGGGAGCCGCCGCTGACCGACGAGGCCTCGGGCGCGCGCCGCTCCACGATCGCCGAGAGCGCCGACGTGCTCGCCGGGCTGGTCGAGGCCGGTCCGGCGACCCTGGCGTTCGTCAAGTCCCGCAAAGGCGCCGAGCTGGTCGCCCAGCACGCCCGCCGCCGGCTCGCGCCGGTGCACCTCGACCACACCGTCATGGCCTACCGGGCGGGCTACCGACCCGAGGAGCGCCGGCTCGTCGAGCAGGGCCTCATCGACGGGAGCCTCCGGGGGGTCGCGGCCACCGACGCGCTCGAGCTCGGCATCGATGTGGGCTCCCTGGACGCGGTGGTGATCGCGGGCTGGCCCGGCACCGTCGCGTCGCTGTGGCAGCAGGCCGGGCGCGCTGGCAGGCGCGGCCGGGAGGCCGTCGTCGTGTTCGTGGCCGATGACAACCCGCTCGACCACTACCTGCTTGCCAATCCGACCGAGCTTTGGGGTCGACCGCTCGAGGCCGCGGTGGTCGACGTGACCAACCCCTACATCCTCCTGCCGCATCTGCGCTGCGCCGCGTGGGAGCTGCCGCTCGACCTGGCCGTCGACCGGGACCTCTTCGCGCCCGCGGACCTGGCCGAGCACGTCGCCGAGGAGCTGGAGGCGGGCCGCCTGCGCGAGCGCGGAGGACGCATCTACTGGGCGGGCCGTGGGTCACCGGCGGCGGGGGTGAGCATCCGCAGCGCCGGCGGCGAGCCCTTCTCGATCGTGGACCGCAACACCGGCGCGCTCATCGGTGACGCCGACGAAGCCCGCGCGTTCCGCACCGTCCATGAGGGCGCGATCTACCTGCACCAGGGCGACACCTGGCGGATCCGCAAGCTCGACCTGGCACGGCGCGTCGCCGAGGCCGAGCCCTACTCCGGCGACGAGTACACCCAGACCCGCTCCGACACCGACATCGGCGTCCTGACGGTCGAGGAGTCGGTGGACTGGGGCCGCTGCTCGTGGAACCGCGGCCGCGTCGAGGTGACAACGCGCGTCCTCGCCTACGAGCGCCGCCGCATCTTCAGCGACGAGTCGCTCGGCGTGGTCGACCTGGACCTGCCGCCCCAGCACCTGGTCACCCAGGCCCTGTGGCTGGTCGTCCCCGACGCCATCCTCGACGAGGTGGGCCTCACGACCGAGGTGGTGCCGGGCGCGGCGCACGCCGCCGAGCACGCCGCGATCGGCCTGCTGCCGCTGTTCGCCATGTGCGACCGCTGGGACATCGGCGGCGTGTCGACCGCCTGGCATCCGGACACGCTGGCGATGACGATCTTCATCTACGATGGCTACCCCGGCGGGGCGGGCATCACCGAGCGCGGGTTCCGCAGCGACGACGCGCTGCTGGCGGCGACGCTGAGGGCGATCGAGGCTTGCCGCTGCGCCGACGGCTGCCCCTCGTGCGTGCAGTCGCCCAAGTGCGGCAACGGCAACCACCCGCTGGACAAGGCCGGTGCGAGGCGCCTGCTGGCGGCCGTGCTGGCCGAGCGCGCCGCGAACCTGGGCTGACCGGGTCTAGCGCTCGCAGCCGATGCCGTCGCCGTCGCCGTCGAGGCCGTAGATGTCGGTGCCGATGACCGTGACCGGTCCCTGCACGTAGGCCGGGCCGTTGCCCTGGCCGCCGGCGCAGTCCACGTCCGGGGCGATGGGCACGCAGGGGGTGTAGTTCGGGTCGCAGCCGGCCCCGGCCGGAGGCGCGGCCGCGGCTGGAGCGGGCGCCGGCGCGGGAGCGGGAGCGGCGGCTGGCGCCGGAGCGGGGGCCGGTTCGGGCGCGGGCGGCTGCGCGTCGTAGTCGCACGGCGGCCCCCACATGCCGCGACCGGCGGCCTTGGCCTCGGCCTCGGCGGCCGCGACCTCATCGGCGAGGCGGTCGTTCGGCTGGTAGACGACGAACCGGGCCACGCCCGCCCGGGCGGCCTCGACGTTGAACAGCTCGCCGTCCTCGGTCCAGACGTAGCGCAGGAAGCGGCCGTAGCGGTCGGTGTCCTCCTGGTCGGCGACCAGGTAGACCGTGGAGCCGACCGGGAGCTTCTTCGCGGCGAACTCGGTCGCCTCAGGTCCGCCGCACTCGACCGCCTTTCCCGGCGCAACGGTCTCGGGGGTGTCGATCAGCAGGAGACGGATGGTGTGGCTGGCGTTGGCCACCAGCGGCCCGCCGGGCTCGTCGATGCGGACGGCGATCGTGTCGCCGTCGATGATCCGCTCGACCACTCCGGCCTGGGCACCGGCGGGCACCCCATCGGGCACCTGGGCGGTCTCCGCGGGCTCCTCGGTCGGCGTGGGCGATGGCGTCGGCTCCGCGGTGCTCGGCTGCGGCTCGGGGGTGCGGGTGTGCTCAGGTGTGGGAGCCGACGCCGGCTCGGTCGACTCCTCGGTCTCCGGCTCGGCGTCGACGGTGGGCGCGGCGGCAACGCCCGCGTCGCCCGGCGACAGACCGCAACCGGCCGCCAGCACCGCGAGCACGGCGACCAGGACCAGCAACCGTTGGCGCACTGCTGACACCCCGCTCGGAGATCCCGCTTCTCGTACCCAGGGTAGTGGGCGGGTGCGACGGCCGAGCGCTCAGGCCGCTCGTCGCAGCGGCGGCCGGCGCCCGGCAGCCCGCCGCAGCACCTCGCGGCTGACGGCCTCGTCGGCCC
>CAZVUW010000126.1:0-7337 GCA_964629825.1 uncultured Actinomycetota bacterium | reverse complement strand
CAGGCGTCGTTGCCGGCGTCGTCGGTGGCGATCCACTCGCCGTTGACGTTCTGGAACTCGCGGGCGATCGAGGCGATGTCGACGTAGGTGTCGGTTCGCAGCTCACCCGCGACGACCACCAGCCCGGTCGTTATGAGCGTCTCGCACGCCACGCGGGCGTCCTGAGGCTGCGAGTCGTTGGCCAGGACGGCGTCGAGGACAGCGTCGGAGACCTGGTCCGCGACCTTGTCGGGGTGGCCCTCCGTGACCGACTCGGAGGTGAACAGCCAGCGACGCTCCATTCGGGGCGGTCCTTTCGATGCACATGATCGTCGCCGCGGCCGCAAGACCGCGGCGGGGGGCGGGCCGCGGCGCGCCGCCGGGCCGTGCCCAGAGTCTAGGGTTCGGTCGTGACGCGTGCGAGCAGGCCCGCGACCTGGTCGAGGAGTATGCCCGCGAGCTCGACCTTGGTCGTGAGCGGCACCTCCCGGCGGGAGCCGTCGGCCCCGAGCAGCAGGGCGCGGTTGGTCTCGACGGCGAAGCCCGCGTCACCGGCGTCGACGCGGTTGACGACGATCAGATCGAGGTGCTTGCGCTCGAGCTTGGCCCGGCCCTGCGCCTCCTCGTCCTCGGTCTCGGCGGCGAAGCCGATCAGCAGCGGCAGGTCCCCCGGCCGCCGCTCCGCTCCGAGCTCGGCCAGGATGTCCGGGTTGCGGGTCAGCCGCAGGGTCTCGAGGTCCGCCTGGCCCTTCTTGAGCTTCTGCTCGGCGATCTGCGCGGGCCGGTAGTCGGCCACCGCGGCCGCCTTGACCACCGCGTCGCTGCCCTCCGCCAGCTTCAGGACGACGCCGCGCATCTCCTGAGCGGTCTCGACGCGATGCAGCGTCACGCCCAGCGGGGTCGGCAGCTCCGTGGCGGTGCTCACCAGGTCGACGACGGCGCCCCGCCGCGCCGCCTCCGCGGCGATCGCGTAGCCCATGCGGCCGCTGGAGCGGTTGCCGATGAAGCGGACCGGGTCGATCGGCTCGCGCGTGCCGCCGGCGGTGACCACGAGCCGCCGCCCCGTCAGCGGCCCCCCGGGAGCGCCCTTGCCCGCGCCGATCAGCGCCGCCCGCAGCGCGTCGAGGAGGACGGGCTCGTCGGCCAGGCGTCCCGGACCCTCGTCCCCGCCGGCGAGCTGGCCGGTGTCCGGCCCGACGATCGTGACCCCGCGGCGCCGCAGCACGGCGATGTTGTCGGTGGTGGCCGGGTGCTGCCACATCTCCGTGTGCATCGCCGGCGCCACCACGACGGGGCAGGTGAGGCACAGCGCGGTGCTGGTGAGCACGTCGTCGGCCATGCCCAGGGCGAGCTTGGCGATGAGGTTCGCGGTCGCGGGCGCGAACACGGCGACGTCCGCCTCGCGGGCGAAGCGGACGTGGTCGATGCGGTGGGCGTCGTCGAAGACGTCCATTGGGACCGGCCGTCCGGTCAGGCCCTCGAAGGTGGCCGGCCCGACGAAGCGGGCGGCGGACGCGGTGAGGAGGACCTGGACGGTCGCGCCGGCGCGGCGCAGCGCCCGGGCGAGCGCGGCTGCCTTGTACGCGGCGATCCCGCCGGAGACGCCGAGCAGTACGTGGCGACCTGCGAGAGGCTCTGCGGGATCGCTCACGCGGAGGTGCTCTAGTCCTCGGCGCCCGGCTCGTCGCCCGCGTCGAGCTCGACGACCTCGGCCTCGACGTCGTCGCTCTCGCCGAGGTTGGAGCCGAACATCTCCTCGGCGGCGCGCAGCGCGTCACCGGGGTACTGGACGACGATCTTGCCCTGCGCGATCTCCTCGAGGGCGATCGACAGCGGCTTGTTGGAGTCCACGTGGTCCACGAGCGGCGGGGTGTACTGGCCGAGGCCCTCCCCGAGCGAGTGGTAGTAGTCGTTGATCTCGCGTGCGCGGCGGGCGGCGAGGTGGACCAGCGTGTACTTGCTGTCGACCTTGCTGAGCAGCTCGTCGATGGTTGCGATGTCGATCACCTCTGGCTAGGGCTGGCCGCTGCGCATGGTTCGGCTACCGCTGCGCGCGCGGCATCTCATCGATTATACGGGCGATGGCCCGCGCCGCCGCGTCGACGTCGTCGTTGACGACCACGTGATCGAACTCGTCGGCCTGGTCCAGCTCCCAGCGGGCGATCTCCAGCCGGCGCGCCATCGCCTCTGCGTCCTCGGTGCCGCGCGCCTTGAGGCGCTCGGCCAGCGCCTCGAGGCTGGGCGGACGCAGGAAGACCAGCACCGCCGAGGGCTGCCGGGCGCGCACCTGGCGGGCGCCCTGCACCTCGATCTCGAGTATCACGGGCCGCCCCTCCTTCAGCGGCGCGGCGATCGACGACCACGGGGTCCCGTAGAGCTGGCCGTTGAACTCCGCCCACTCCAGGAAGTCGCCGTCGGCGATCCGCGCCTCGAACTCCGCGCGCGTGAGGAAGCGGTAGTGGGTGCCGTCTACCTCGCCCGGACGCGGGGGACGCGTGGTCGCAGAGACGCTCAGGACCAGGTCGGGGCGCTGCTGCTGCAGCGCGCGGATGACGGTGCCCTTGCCGACTCCGGCCGGTCCGCTCAGGACCAGCAGCGGGCCCGGCTCTGCGGGAGCACCCTCAGACTCTGGGCTCACCGCTCCTCGTCCGCGGCGCCGTCCTCCTGCGGCTTCGCGAAGGCCTGGAGGAGCTTCTCGCGCTGGTTGGCGCCGAGGCCGCGCAGTCGGCGGGAGGGCGAGATGTCGAGCCGCTCCATGAGCTTGCGGGCGCGCACCTTGCCGACCCTCGGCATCGACTCGAGCAGAGCGGAGACCTTGGTCTTGCCGACGGTCTCGTCGACGTCCGCCCGTCGCAGCACCTCGGCGAGGTCGATCTCGCCGCTCTTGACCTGCTGCTTCAGCTCGGCGCGCACGCGCCGCGCCTCCGCCGCCTTCTCCAGGGCGCGGCGGCGAGCCTCGTCGTCGAGCTCGGGAAGGGGCATGGATCCTCCGGCGGAAGCTGATGCGGAATGCGCGAAGTAGGCGCATCCTAGCGAGACTGGCGAGGCGGTCAACGCGGGGGTCAGGTTCCCGCGGCCTCCAGCTGGGAGCGGGTGTACAGGGCGCGCAGCTCCAGCCCGTCGGCGGCAAGGGCCTCTGCGCCGCCCGCCTCGCGGTCGATCACGCACAGGACCGCCGTGATGGTCGCCCCCAGCCCGCGCAGGTCGGCGCAGGAGGCGAGGACCTGCCCGCCGGAGGTCACGACGTCCTCGACGACGACCAGGCGCCGGCCCTCGACCGGTCCACCCTCCGCCAGCTGCGCGGTGCCGTAGGTCTTGGCCTCCTTGCGCACGAACAGGGCCGGCAGACCGGTGATCTGCGACAGCACGGTGGCCAGGGGGATGCCGCCGAGCTCGAGCCCGGCGATCGCCTCGGTCCCCGCGGGGATCAGCGGCGCCATGGCCTCGCAGATCTCGCGCAGGAGGGCCGGATCGGACTCGAAGCGGTACTTGTCGAAGTAGACGTCGCTCGTCGCGCCGGAGCGCAGCGTGAAGGTTCCGGTCAGCATCGCGCGCTCCTGGATGCGCGCGGCCAGGTCGGTGCTCATGGATCTCCCGGTCTCGACTGGTGGGTGGACAAGATCGAAGGCCCTCGGCCGGACCCGGTCAGTCCGCGGGCAGGCTCGCCAGGATCTCGGCCGCGGCGGCGACGGGGTCGGCGGCCCTCGTGATCGGTCGTCCGATCACGAGGTGGCTGGCGCCGGCGGCGAGCGCCTCGGCGGGGGTGGCGACCCGCGCCTGATCATCAAGGGCCGCTCCCGCGGGACGAACGCCCGGCGTGATCACGGCCAGGTCGGGGCCCACGGCGGCCCGCACCGCCGCGACGTCCGTCGGCGCGCACACGATGCCACCCGCGCCGGCCTCGGCGGCCAGGGCCGCGAGCCGCGGGACCTGCTCCGCGGCGGGTGGCTGCCCGACCTCGGCGAGGGCCTCGTCGCTGAGGCTCGTCAGGACGGTCACCGCCAGGATGGTCGTCTCGGGCGCCGCCTCGACCGCGGCGCGGATCATCGCCCGCCCCCCGCCGGCGTGGACGGTGAGCATGGCCGCACCGGAGGCGGCCGCGGCCGCGGCCGCGCCGGCGACGGCGGTGGGGATGTCGTGCAGCTTGAGGTCCAGGAACACGCGGCCGTTGGCGGCAGCGGCGGCGACCGCGGCGGGGCCGTGCGCGGCGAAGGCCTCGAGGCCGACCTTGAGGTGGCCGACGTGGGGACCGAGCCGGACCGCGAGTTCGGCCAGCCGTCCCAGGTCGGCGGTGTCGAGGGCGACGATGAGTGGGTTGGCACCGTCGCCGCTCACAGCTTGACGGCCCCGCGCAGGTCTGCGAGGCGGGCGTGCCCGCGCTCGGCCAGCCACACCGGCAGACCCTCGAGCAGCTCCAGGGTCGCCATCGGGTTGCCGAAGGTCGCCGTGCCGACGGCCACGGCGCTGGCGCCGGCGAGTACGAACTCGATCGCGTCCTCGACCGTGCGGATGCCCCCCATGCCGATGATCGGCAGGTCGGGCAGCGCCCGGTGCACCTGGTGGACGGCGCGCACCGCGATGGGCTTGACCGCCGGGCCCGACAGACCCCCGGTCACGGCCGCCAGGCGGGGGCGCATCGTCTCCACGTCGATCGCCATCCCGAGCGTGGTGTTGATGAGGCTGACGCCGGCGGCGCCGGCCTCGGCCGCGGCGGCCGCCACCTCGGTGATGTCGGTGACGTCGGGCGTCAGCTTGGCGAACACCGGGACGGTCGCGACGCGGGTCACCTGCGAGATGGCCTCGCGCGTGGCGTCGGGGCGGCAGGCGAACACGATTCCGCGGTCCTCGACGTTCGGGCAGGAGATGTTGGCCTCGATGGCGACGATGCCGGGCTGCCCGCGCAGCCGCTCAGACAGGTAGCGGTACTCGGCGGCGGTCTTCCCGGCGATCGAGACGATCGTCGGGACCTTGTTCGCAACCAGCCAGGGCAGGTCGTTCTCGAGCCAGGCGTCGATGCCGGGGTTCTGCAGGCCGATGGCGTTGAGCATCCCGCCGGCGGTCTCGAACATCCGCGGCGTCGGCAGGCCGGAGCGCGGCTCGACCGTGATGCTCTTGACCACGACCGCGCCCAGCCTGCGCACGTCGAAGAAGCGGTTGATCTCCTGGCCCGAGCCGAAGCAGCCGCTGGCGGTCACCACGGGGTTGCGCAGCGTCAGGGGCCCGAGCGACACCCTCAGGTCGACCTGGGAGGGCAGCAGCTCCTCGACCTCCGGCTTGGTGACAGGCCCGGTTCGAGCGTCGGTCATTGCCGCACCTGCCCGGCGCCGGCCTCACCGCGGGGATCGCCCATGCCCGGAGTGCCGATGAGATCCCAGCAGACCCGGGCGCCGTTGAACACCGGCCCCTCGACGCAGGTGCGCAGGTTGCGGCGCTCGTCGCGGCGCAGCACCGGCACCACACAGGTCCAGCAGACCCCGGTCGTGCAGGCCATCAGCTCCTCGACCGCGACCTGGCATGGCACCTGGTAGGCCTTGGCCATCTCGGCCACGGCCCGCAGCATCGGCATGGGCCCGCAGGCGTAGACCACCCCGACGCCGCCCTGCTCGAACAGCTGCGGCAGGACGTCCGTCACCAGGCCCTTCGTGCCGAGGCTGCCGTCCTCGGTCGTGAACTGGGTGCTGGCGCACAGCCGCTTGGCCTCGATGGCGTTGAAGATGCGGTCCTGCGTGGCAGCGCCCAGGACCATGTCGACGCGCAGGTTCTCCTGGCTCAGGACCTGGGCCAGGTACAGCAGGGGCGCCGCCCCGTAGCCGCCGCCGACCAGCAGGCAGGTCACGGGTTGCGCAGGCAGCGGGAACGGGCGGCCGAGGGGGCCGACCACGTCGACCACGTCGTGCTTGGTGCGCTCGGCCAGCCAGGCGGTGCCGGGACCGACGATGTCGAAGATGATCTCCAGCGTCCCCGCCCAGGGGCCGTGCTGGCTTACCGCGTAGACGGAGAACGGGCGCCGCAGGATCGTCCCGCCGGTGTCCACACCGATGGACAGGAACTGGCCGGGCCTGGTGCGCTCGGCCATCTCGGGCGCGACGAAGGTCAGGGACTGGTAGCCGCCGATCTTGCGGTGCGCGAGCACCTCGCAGCGCGCGCGCAGCGGACCATCCCCGCGTCCCTGCACGGACGCGGACGCCCCCCTGCTGACGATGCTGCTCATGACGCTCCACCCTTCGGACCGGCGGAGGCGCGCTCGCGCTCGCTCCGCATATCGGCCTGGTACTCCTGCAGGCTACGGACCCCGATGCGGTTCGCGCGAAGCGCCTCGATGCCCTGGATGGCAGCCAGGATGCCCGACAGCGTGGTGATGCAGGGAATGCCGCGCTCCACCGCGGCGGTGCGGATCGCGTAGCCGTCGCTGCGCGGGCCGGAGCCCATCGGCGTGTTGAGCACCAGATCGACCTCGCCGTCGGCGATGCGGTCGATGATCGTGCGCCGGCGCGAGGGCCCCTCCCCCGCCTCGCTGACCTTGACGACGACCTCGGCGTCGATGCCCGCCCGGCGCAGCGTCGCGGCCGTGCCCTCGGTCGCCAGGACGGTGAAGCCCAGCTCGGCGAGGCGCTTGACCGGGAAGATCAGCGCCCGCTTGTCGCGGTTGGCGATGGACACGAAGACGGTGCCCTTGGCGGGCAGGACCATGGCGTTGGTGCCCGACTGGCTCTTGGCGTAGGCCACGCCGAAGTCCGTGTCGATGCCCATGACCTCGCCCGTGGAACGCATCTCCGGACCGAGGCGGGTGTCCACGCCGGGGAAGCGGTTGAACGGCAGGACCGCCTCCTTCACGGCGACGTGCGGCGGTGGCGGGCCGTCCACGGCGTCCTGCGGCGCCAGCAGCCCCTCTGCGATCAGGTCCCGGATCGTCGAGCCGGTCATGATCCGCGCCGCCGCCTTGGCCAGGGCGACGCCGGTGACCTTCGAGATGAACGGCACGGTGCGGCTGGCCCGCGGGTTGGCCTCGAGCACGTAGATCGTGTCGTCCTTGAGCGCGAACTGGATGTTGATCAGCCCGCGGGTGCCGAGGGCATCGGCGATCGCGCGCGTGTAGGAGGCGAGCTGCCGCTCCTGGGCGCGGCCCAGCGTGTACGGAGGCACCACGCAGGCCGAGTCGCCCGAGTGGATCCCCGCCTCCTCGATGTGCTCCATGATCCCGCCGACGTACAGCTCGGTGCCGTCGTAGAGCGCGTCGACGTCGACCTCGATCGCCCCCTCCAGGAAGCGGTCGATCAGGACGTCGCCCTCGCCCTCACCGGTGTTGGCGGCAAGCCAGTGCTGCAGCTGCTCGGCGCTGTAGACGATCTCCATCGCCC
>CAZVUW010000125.1:0-7534 GCA_964629825.1 uncultured Actinomycetota bacterium | reverse complement strand
GGCAAAAGGGAGCTCCAGGCGGTGGGCACGCAGAGCCTCCTCATCCGCTAGGACGTCGGCGGTCGGCCCGTCCGCGACGACGCGACCGCCGTCCATGATCAGGGCGCGCGGGCACAGCTCGAGCGCGAAGGGCAGGTCGTGGGTGATGATGATCTGCGTCATCGGAAGATCAAGCAGGATCTGCGCGAGCTGGCGCCGCCCGTATGGGTCGAGGTTGGCCGTGGGCTCGTCGAGCACCAGCACCTCGGGCTGCATGGCGAGGACGGTCGCCAGCGCCGCGCGGCGCTTCTCGCCGCCGGACAGGTGATGCGGTGCGCGATCGGCGTCCGCGCTCAGGTCGACGGCGCCCAGCGCCCACTGGACGCGCTGCTTCAGCTCCTCGTCGCGCAGGCCCAGGTTGGCCGGTCCGAAGGCGACGTCCTCGCCGACGGTCGGCATGAACAGCTGGTCATCGGCGTTCTGGAACACCAGCCCGACCCGGCGCCGGATCTCCGGCAGGGTGTCGTCCTCGAGCTGCAGGCCGCCGACCGTGATCGTCCCGGCGTGAGCTCGCAGGATGCCGTTGCAGTGCAGCGCCAGAGTCGTCTTGCCTGCACCGTTGGGGCCGAGCACGGCCACGCGCTCGCCTGGGTTGACGGTCAGATCCACACCCCGCAGGGCCTCGCGTCCGTCGGGGTAGACGAACCTCAGGCCGCTGACGGTCAGGTCCGGGTTCATGCCGGCCACAACGCCACCGCTGCAGTGAGCGCGGCCACGGCGGCGGGTGCGATCCCGAGCAGCCAGTCCTGCCGGCGCGCGAGCGCGTGGCCTAGCGGTGGCATGACCCCGGTGAAGCCGCGTGCGAGCATCGCGGCGTGCACCCGTTCGCCGCGCTCGTAGGTGCGGATGAAGACCGCGCCGGCCGCGTTCGCCAGCGGCCGCGCCTGCCACAGCCAGCGGGGGGAGTAGCCCCGGGCTGCCATGGCGGTGCGCGTGCGTCCGAGCTCGTCTGCCACGAGCTCGAGGTAGCGGACCATGAACATCGCGATGTTCGTCAGGGGCGGGGGTATGCGCAGCCGCTCCAGGCCCCGAAGGATGTCGGGAACCGGCGTGGTCGCAGCAAGCAGGATGCTGGCGGTCACCCCGAGCAGGGCCTTGGCGAGGATGTTCCAGGCACCCCAGAGCCCCTCACGCGAGACCGGGACGCCCAGGACATCGATGCGCTCGCCTGACGCCACGAAGGGGATCAGGAACGCGAACGCCACGAACGGCAGAACCACCAGCGTGCGCGCGGCGATGAAGCGGAACGGCGTGCGTGCGATCCGCGCCGTCGCAGCCAGGACGCAGGCATGCACGGCGAACGCCCAGATCCGCTCCCGGGGGGTGACCGCGACCGCCACGGCGAAGGCGAACGTGGCCGCGACCTTCACCTCGGGCGGGAGACGGTGGACGAGGCTGTGCTCGTGGACGTAGAGGGCGTGCGCGTGGCCTGCGCCCATCGGTCAGGCCGACGCTCCGGCGGAGGTCAGCCGGTCGCGCCGGCGGCCGCGGACGGCCATCGCCAGACCGGTGCCGACCAGCAGCGTCACGATTGCGCCGGCGCCGCCTGCCAGGGCGAGGCTGACCCGCTCGTCCTCGACTCCCGCCGTGGCGTAGTCGGCGAACAGGCTGCTGTCCAGGGCGTGGTCACGCGCGCTCTCCGCGAACCCCTCTTCGATGGCCACCCGCTCGAGGCCATCCGGGTCGTCGACCGCGAGCTGGCTGATCCCCATGGCGACGAGGAGGGTTGCCACCAGCGCGGCGATCGCGAACCCCCGCGTCCCGATGCCGCGGCGAGCTGCACCGGCCTCGAGGTCCCGCGCCCCGTAGACGAGGTCCGGTCGCACGGACAGGACCGCGCCGACGGTGAGAGCGCTGATCACGCCCTCACCGATCCCGATCAGGATGTGCACCCCGACCATGGCGATGAACACCCGGTCGAACGGCACCGGCGCGGTGGCGCCGAACAGCCACTCCACCGAGAAGGCCATCGCGGAGAGCACGACCGAGATCCCGGCCGCGATGCCGGTGGCGACGACCACCCCGGTGCGGCTCCTCGGCAGGAATCGCCGCAGCAGGCTGAAGACCGCGTAGCCGCCGAACGCGGTCACGATGGCCATGTTGAGGATGTTGTAGCCGAGCGCTGTCAGCCCCCCGTCCGCGAAGGCCAGCGCCTGCACGACCACCACCACGGTGACCGCAAGCGCTCCGAGCGCGGGGCCGAGCAGCACGGCCGCCAGCGCGCCGCCGAGCAGGTGACCCGACGTCCCACCCGCCACGGGGAAGTTGAACATCTGCGCCGCGAAGATGAACGCCGCGGCCAGTCCGGCCAAGGGCACCTGCTTGTCCAGCAGCTGGTCGCGCGCCTGCCGCAGCGCGACGGCGATCGCGCCGCCGCTCACGGCGCCCGTCGCGACCGCGGTGCCCGCGTTGAGGAAGCCATCGGGTGCGTGCACAGATCCGCTCCTTGCGAAGCCATCCAATTGAGAATGTCTCGCAATTAACCCTACTGCGGCGGAGCGGCGCAGGGAAAGGGCCGACCAGCGCACTGGAGATCAACAGCCGGATCGCGGCCGCGCGACAGACATGGCAGGCAAAGCCCGGAGGCCGCCGCCGGATTCACAGCGTGAGGACGAGCTTCCCGATGTGCTCGCTGGATTCCATGCGGGCATGCGCCTCGGCGGCGCGCTCAAGCGGCAGGACGGTGTCGATGATCGGGCGCAGGGAGCCGTCGGCGAAGCCGGGCCAGACCTCCTCCTCGAGGCGTCGGGCGAGGACCGCCTTCTCGGCAGTCGTGCGCGCCCGCAGGGTCGACCCGAGCACGGTCAGGCGCTTGGAGAGGACCTGACCGAGGTCCAGCTCGCCGCGGGCACCGCCCTGCAGACCGATGACGACCAGGCGGCCCTCCACCGCGAGGCAGCGCAGGTTGGAGTCGAGGTAGCGGGCGCCGACGACATCCAGGATCGCGTCGACGCCGCGGCCATCGGTGAGCTCGCGGACGCGCGCGGACCAGTCCTCATCGACGTAGCTGATCCCCGCGTCCGCCCCGAGCTCGGCGCAGGCGTCGAGCTTGCGCTGGCTGGAGGCGGTCACGAGCACCCGGCAGCCCGCGCGCCGCGCCAGCTGGATGGCGGCCGTCCCGACGCCGCTCGACCCGCCGTGGATCAGGACCGTCTCACCTGCCGCGAGACGCCCGCGCACGAACAGGTTGTCGTAGGCCGTCGCGAACACCTCAGGAACGGCCGCGGCGCCGACGGCATCCACCCCCGGCGGCCACTGCATTGCGACCGTCGCGGGCAGGATCGCCAGCTCCGCACAGCCCCCGCCAGCCAGGATCCCGCACACGCGATCGCCCACGGCGAAGCGGAAGGGGCGGGCCGGATCGGGCGGTCCGAGCTCGACGACCTCACCGGCCATCTCCAGCCCGAGGACGTCGCTCGCGCCGGGCGGGGGCGGGTAGCGACCCTGGCGCTGGAGCACGTCGGCGCGGTTCACGCCGGCGGCCGCAACACGCACCAGCAGCTCGCCCGGCCCGGGCGTCGGATCCGCCACCTCGGCGACCGAGAGGACCTCGGGTCCGCCTGGGGACGAGGCGAGCAGTGCGCGCATGACTGCTAGCCTTGTGCGGGAATCCCATCAACGTCAAACGTGCGGCTGTGGCCGCGAGAGGAGCAGAGTGTCCGTCACACCAGGCAGCATCGTCACCGGCAAGGTCGTCCGACTCCACGACTTCGGCGCGTTCGTCGAGCTGGATCAGGAGACCACCGGGCTCGTCCACATCAGCGAGGTTCACCGTGACTTCGTGGACAACATCCACGCCTACCTGACCGAGGGTCAGGACGTCACGGTCAAGGTGCTCGCGGTGAAGGACGACGGCCGCGTCGACCTTTCGATCAAGCGCGCCGACCCCGACTGGGAGGAGGAGGTCTCCCGCCGGCAGACCACGCGGCCCGACAAGGAGTTCAACCAGCGGCTGCGGAAGTTCATGCACCAGTCGGACATGATCCAGGGCGAGGTGCGGCGGCGCCGTCGCCAGCGCCAGTAGCTCCGCCCCCTGGGACAGCCGCTCCGTCTGGCCCAGCGCCCGGCCCGGTCGGTGGTGACCGGGCCTTGTTGTCCCCGGACTCGGGTCGGGCACGGCTCGCGGTTTCTCCCAAGACCGGAGCCCACGGCCGAGGAGGGCCGACCTCACCGTCAGTGGTTTGCGCAGGATCCAGCGGCGGAAGATCCATTCCGCGCGGCGGGCAGCGCACGAGGCGGCCCGAGCGACGAGATCCACGACAGCTGAATCGGAGCGCACCGAATGGACGTCCAGGCCGTCATCTTGGCGGGTGGCAAGGGAACCCGCCTGCGTCCCATCACCGCCGACCTGCCCAAGCCGCTGGTCCCGATCGCGAACCGGCCGCTGATCCTGCATCAGCTGCGGCATCTCGCCGGGCACGGCATCACCGACATCACACTGGCCCTGGGCTACAACGCCGACCGCTTCAAGTTCATCGAGGACGAGGCGGACGCGATGGGCATCAACCTGCGCGTTCTGATTGAGCCCCAGCCTCTCGGCACCGGCGGCGCGCTGCGCTGGTGCGCCGACCATGGCGCCTTCGACGACCGCCCGCTGCTGTGGATGAACGGCGACGTCGTCGCCAGCCCGGACCCGAAGACGCTGCTCGACCTGCACCTCGACCGCGAGTCCTCGGTCACGTTCTGGCTCACCTCGGCGCGGGACACCACCCAGTTCGGGGTGCTGGAGATCGCCGCGGACGGCTTCGTGGAGCGCTTCCTCGAGAAGCCGGCGCCCGAGGAGACCGACTCGCACTTGGTCAACGCCGGGATCCTGATGCTCGACCCGGCGGTGCTCCAGCGCATCCCGCAGGGGACGATGTTCTCGTTCGAGAAGACCCTGCTGCCGACGATGGTGCGCGACCGCGAGCCCATCTACGGGGTCTTCGACGGCGGCTACTGGCTGGACACCGGGCGGCCGCGGCTCTACCTGGCCGCCAACCGCCACGTGATCGAGCGGCGCGTCGACTGGGAGCCCGCCGGCAAGCTGACCGGCGACCTCCTCTGGGAGGGAGAGGGCGTTCAGTCCGACGGGGCGACGATCATCCAGCCCGCGGCCCTCGGTGACGAGGTCGTGATCGCCTCCGGAGCCCAGCTCTTCGGCCGCACGGTCGTGGGGGAGCGCAGCATCGTGCAATCCGGCTCGCAGCTCGAGGGCTGCGTCCTGTTCGAGGACGTGACCATCGGCGAGGAGAGCGAGGTCATCAACTCGATCGTCTGCGCCGGGGCCACGATCGAGCCCGGCGTGGTCCTTCGGGACTCGATCATCGGTGCGGGTGCGCACATCGGGACGGGCAACGAGCTGCGCCGCACGCGCATCGGCCCGGGGGTCGTGCTGCCCAAGGGCTCCGTGATCGTCGACCGCTGATCCTCAAGGACTCCGGCGCAGGTGCCGATCGGTAAGTCGCCCTGCCTGCCGGAGAGGTTGAGATGTCCTTGCGAGTCCTGGTCGTCGACGACGACCCCCAGATCCTGGACCTTGTGACCGTTGTCCTCGAGGAGACGGCCGAGGTCGTCGCCGTCCCGGACGGCCCCAGCGCGCTGAGACTCCTGGCCGAGCAGCGCTTCGACTGCGTGCTCCTGGACGTGATGATGCCGGGCATGCCCGGGACCACGGTCCTCGAGGCCATCCGCAGAGACCCCCTGCTGCGCGGCACCGCAGTCGTCATGCTGACCGCCCTGACCGGCGAGGCCAGCCACCTCACCGCCTTCCGCGGCGGCGCCGACGCCTACCTCACCAAGCCGTTCGACATCGACGAGCTCATCGACGTGGTCTTCACAACCACCGCCCTAGACGCCCGCGAGCGCGCCGAGCGCCGCCGCCGCCAGCTCGAGCAGGCCGAGCTCCTCGTCCGCATCGAGAGCAGCTTCGGCATCTAGCCCCGACCACCGGGGGCCAACCCGGCGCTGAACAAGGACCACCGCAGGGTGAACCGGAACGCTGAGCGCCCAGCACTCGCGACCAGTTGATCCCGCCAGCGGAGCCCGAAGGGCGGAGCGCAGCCGGGATCACCCCTAATCAAGCGCGGGCCAACCCAGCGCAGAGCAGGGACCACCGCGGACCGAGCCAACGCTGAGCGGCAAGCCGCCGCAACCAGTTGATCCCGCCAGCGAGCCTAAGGCGAGCGCAGCCGGGATCACCCTGTATCCAAGTAGCCAATTTGGCAACGGCGGGTACTCTTATTGGCGTGAGCGCCCCCTCCACCACCACTCTCCTTGACGTGCTCGGTGACACCCGAGCGCGTCTGCTGGTGCTGCTGCGCGAGTCGGCGGCGACAGCCGGGGAGCTGGCCAAGCGGCTCGGGATGAGCGCGGTGGGGGTTCGTCGTCACCTCCAGGTGCTGGAGCGCGAGGGCCTGGTGGAGGCGGAGACGGTGCGGCGGGAGGGCCCCGGCCGTCCCAGCTCGCGCTACGCGCTCACCGACCGGGCCAGGCGACTGTTCCCGGACCGCTCCGCAGAGCTCGCCAACGAGCTGATGGAGTACCTGGAGCAGGAGCACGGCCGGTCGGGCCTGATGGCGTTCCTGCGCTGGCGGCAGGCCCGGCAGGGCAGGCGCTACGCTGCACAGCTGACGGGCCTGGACGACGCGGCCTCGCGAGCCGAGGTGCTCGCTCGGCTGCTCAGCGAGGACGGCTTCGCCGCCCAGGTCAACCCGGTCGAGACACCGCAGGGCGCAACCGTGCTCGAGCTGCGTCAAGGCCACTGCGCCATCGCGGAGGTGGCCGAGCAGCACCCCGAGCTGTGCGCCTTCGAGGCGGCGCTCTTCAAGCAGGTGCTGGGCACCGGCGTGTCGCGCAAGGCGACCATCGCCAGCGGTGCCGATGCCTGCGTCTGCCACATCGACGTCCCCACGACCAAGCCCGAAACCACCACAGCGAGGAGCACCCCCCATGGCGACCAGAGCTGAGGACCTCCAGCTCGGCACTTACAAGTACGGCTGGCGCGACGAGTCCAAGCCGGTGTTCGAGCCCAAGAAGGGCCTGTCCGCCGACGTGGTCGAGGAGATCTCGGCGCTGAAGGACGAGCCCAAGTGGATGCGTGACCTGCGGCTTAAGGCCTACCGCCAGTTCGAGGCGCGTCCCATGCCGATGTGGGGCTCTGACCTGTCGGGCATCAACTTCGACGACATCTACTACTTCGTCCGCTCGACGGAGAAGCAGGCGTCGAGCTGGGACGAGCTGCCCGAGGACATCCGCAACACCTATGACCGCCTGGGCATCCCAGAGGCCGAGAAGCAGCGGCTGATCGCCGGGGTCGCGGCCCAGTACGAGTCCGAGGTCGTCTACCACAAGGTGCGCGAGGACCTCGAGGCGCAGGGCGTGATCTTCCTCGACACCGACACCGCCCTTAAGGAGCACCCGGACCTGTTCCGGGAGCACTTCGGCAAGGTCATCCCGCCGAACGACAACAAGTTCGCCGCGCTGAACACCGCGGTGTGGTCGGGCGGCTCGTTCA
>CAZVUW010000124.1:0-7639 GCA_964629825.1 uncultured Actinomycetota bacterium | reverse complement strand
GGGGTAGGTGAGCAGCTCGTTGTGGTTCAGCTTGACGATGAACGGGATCTTGTGCACGTAGCGGCGCGCCGCCGCCCCGAGCACGCCGAAGGTCGAGGCGACCGCGTTGCAGCCGCCCTCGATGGCCAGCTTGACGATGTTCTCGGGGTCGAAGTAGGCGGGGTTCTTGGCGAAGCTCGCTCCCGCGGAGTGCTCGATCCCCTGGTCGACCGGCAGGATGCTGACGTAGCCCGTGCCCGCAAGGCGGCCGGTGTCGAGCAGCCACTGGAGGTTGGTCAGCACCCGGTTGCCACGGTCGCTCGCCGCGTACACCCGGTCCACGATGTCGGGGCCCGGCAGGTGCAGCAGCGAGGCGTCGATCGTGGTCGACTTGTGGTTGAGGAGGTCCTCGGCATCGTCGCCGAGCAGCTCGGCGATCCTGTCGACGGACATGGGATCGGTCATCGCGTATCTCCCACTGGCTCGGAAGCTTCGAGGTTGGCTTACCCTACCGCTACCGGGAAACCCCAGATGCTGGGGTCCCCGGAGGCGGAGGCCGGCGCCCGCGTTGGTGCGTCCGGCCCGCGGCGGTAGCATCCCCACCCGTCGGCCCTTCCCAACGGTGTCACGAGGCTTGTCGCCTCGCGCCTTGCCGCGCCCACCACGATCCCCGAGGAGACGAGCATCACCATGGCGGTCATCAAGACCATCGACCTAGTCGGAGTGTCCACCCAGTCCTGGCGCGACGCCGCGGTCAAGGCGCTGGAGGAGGCGTCCAAGACGCTGCGGGGCATCGAGGGCTTCGACGTGCTCGAGACCTCAGCCCGCGTCCAGGACAACGTGATCACCGAGTACCACACCCACATCAGGATCCGGTTCCGGCTCGAGCGCTAGGCGTCGACGTGAGCGACTTGGGCGGCTCAGGGGGCGGCGCGCGGCGCGGCCAGGCGATCGTGGTCGTCGGCACCCAGTGGGGTGACGAGGGCAAGGGCAAGGCCACCGACCTGCTCGCCGACGACGTCGAGTACGTCGTCCGCTACCAGGGCGGCAACAACGCCGGCCACACGATCATGGTCGGGGAGACCGTCCTGAAGCTCCACCTGGTGCCGAGCGGGGTCATGTACCCGCACGTCACGCCGGTGATCGGCGACGGAGTCGTGCTCGACCCGGGTGTGCTCCTGACCGAGCTGGACCAGCTCGTGGAGCAGGGCCTGGACGTCAGCAAGCTGAAGATCAGCGGCAACGCGCACCTGATCATGCCGTACCACCGCGAGCTCGACGCGGTGACGGAGCGGCACCTGGGCCGCCAGAAGCTCGGGACCACCAAGCGGGGGATCGGTCCCACCTACGCCGACAAGGCCGCACGCGTCGGGCTGCGCGTGCAGGACCTGTACGACATGAAGATCTTCCGGCAGAAGCTGGACGCGGTCCTCAAGGAGAAGAACGCGATCCTGTCCCGGGTCTACAACCGGCTGCCGATGAAGGCCGTCGACATCGAGACCGAGTACGCGGTCTACGCCGAGCGGCTGCGCCCCTACATCGCCGACACGATGGCGCTGCTGCACGACGCGCTCGACCGCGGCGAGACCGTCCTGCTGGAGGGCGCCCAGGGCACCCTGCTCGACCTGGACCACGGCACCTATCCGTTCGTCACCTCGTCGAACCCGGTCTCGGGCGGCGCGCTGACCGGCTCGGGGCTGGGTCCGAGAGACGTCGGCCGGGTCATCGGCATCACGAAGGCCTACATCACGCGCGTCGGGACCGGCCCGTTCCCGACGGAGCTGCCGGTCGAGGGCGCCATGGGCTGCCTGGCCAAGGGCGGGCCGGAGGACGCGGCCATCGGCAACCGCATCGCCGACGCCGGCCAGGAGCTCGGCACCACGACCGGGCGCAGGCGCAGGGTCGGCTGGTTCGACGCCGTGCTGGCCCGCTACGCCGCGCGCGTCAACGGGTTGACCGAGCACTTCCTGACCAAGCTGGACGTGCTGGACGGCTTCGACGAGATCAAGGTCTGCCGCGCCTATCGCTACCAGGGCGACGAGTACGACCACTTCCCGCCGCACCAGTCGATCTTCCACCACGCCGAGCCGGTCTACGAGACGCTGCCGGGCTGGAAGGAGCGCACCAGCGAGGTGACGCGCTACGCCGACCTGCCGCGTGAGGCCCAGGCCTACGTCGACCGGCTCGAGGAGCTCGGCGGCGTCCCGATCCGCTGGGTCTCGGTGGGGCCGGCCCGACGACAGACGCTCGAGCGCCCGTGAAGGTCCTGGTCCTGGGCGGCGGAGGCCGCGAGCACGCGCTCTGCTGGGCGCTTCGGCGCTCTCCCTCGGTCGATCGGGTCCTTTGCGCGCCGGGCAACGCCGGCATCGCGGGCGTGGCGGACCTGCGCGCGGTGTCCGCCGAGGATCCCGCGGCGGTGACCGACCTGACCCGGGCCGAGGGCGTCGACCTGGTGGTCATCGGCCCCGAGGCGCCGCTGGTCGCGGGCGTGGCCGACGCGCTCACGGCCGCGGGCATCCCAACCTTCGGGCCGACCGCAGCGGCCGCCCGCATCGAGGGCTCCAAGAGCTTCGCCAAGGAGGTCATGGCCGCAGCCGGCGTGCCGACGGCCGGCTACTGGAGCGGCAGCGACCCCGCCGAGGCCACCGCCGCGCTCGACCGCTTCAGCGCGCCGTTCGTGGTCAAGGCCGACGGGCTCGCCGCCGGCAAGGGCGTGCGGATCTGCGCGGACCGCGCCGACGCCGTGAGCGCGATCGAGGACGCGCTGGTGCGCCAGCGCTTCGGGGCCGCCGGCGCCTCCATCGTGATCGAGGAGTTCCTGCACGGACCCGAGGTGTCGCTGTTCGGGCTGTGCGATGGCAGCGACGTGGTCCCGATGGTCCCGGCGCAGGACTTCAAGCGCGCTCTAGACGGCGATGAGGGCCCGAACACCGGCGGCATGGGCGCCTACTCGCCGGTCCCCGCGTTCGGCGCCGACCTGGTCGACCGTGTGACCGCCTCTGTCCTGCGGCCGACCGTCGCCGAGCTGGCCCGGCGCGGCACGCCCTTCGTCGGCGTGCTGTACGCGGGTCTGGTGCTCACCGCCGACGGGCCCCTGGTGCTCGAGTTCAACGCCCGCTTCGGCGACCCCGAGACCCAGGTCGTCCTCCCGCGTCTGCGCAGCGACCTCGGGCAGGTGCTGCTGGCCTGCGCGACCGGCCGCCTGGCTGAGCAGGACCCGCTGAGCTGGGACGAGCGCGCGTGCGTGACCGTCGTTCTGGCCTCGGGCGGGTATCCGGGAGCGCACGAGACGGGCTATGAGATCAGCGGTCTCGCCGAGGCCGAGCAGGTGCCGGACGCTATCGTGTTCCACGCCGGAACCCGAGCGCGCCAGGATCGCGTTGTCACGGCGGGCGGTCGAGTTCTGGCCGTCTCTGGGCTCGGTGATTCGATCGCCGACGCGCGTGCCGCGGCCTACCGCGCCGCGGACTGCATCAAGTTTGAGAACGCACATCGCCGCAGCGACATAGCCGCGGCACCGACCGGAGCCTGATCGCGATGCCTTCATCTCTCAGCCGTTCGCGCAGCAGCCGCCCGCTGCTCGCACTGCTCGCCGCCCTCAGCGCCGCCATGGTGCTCGCGGCGTGCTCGCCCGCCGAGGAGGTCGGCGGAGACGAGGTCGCCTCCGAGGACGCCGAGTCCACGGAGTCGGCCTCGTCCGACGAGACCAGCAGCGAGGAGTCCCCGTCCGAGGACGGCACGGTCACAGACGCGGCGCCGCCGGAGGTCCAGACCGGTAGCGAAGAGCCGACCGAGGGTGCCACCGACGGCGACCAGACCTCGGACGAGTCGACGACCGACACCAGCGGCCAGACCGGCGGCGGTGACGACGGCGACAGCAACGTGCCCACCCAGGCCTTCCCGCCGGTGCCCGAGGGCGAGCCCGACCCCTGCATCCTGTCCGAGGACCAGATCGAGGATGCGATCGGCCAGCGCCTGACCCAGCTCGGCCCGTCCGGTGAGAGTGCGGCCTTCCGCATGTGCACCTACGGCGAGCCGGCCGACCCGGGCAGCGTCGACATCGCCCTGGTCGAGCTGGAGGCCGCCTCCGAGGAGGCCGGCGAGGACCTCGACGGCGAGGCCTGGCTCGAGGACTGGATCCAGCAGGCCCGCGAGGGCAACGCCGAGGCGGTCGAGGACCTCGACGCGCTCGGCGACGGCACGGCCGTGCTGATCACCACCGACGACTTCTCGAGCGAGGCCTGGGCCTACGCAGGCGGCTTCGTCTACGGCGTGATCTCGCAGGGCTTCGACGACAACGACAGCTACGCCCAGGCCCTGCTGCAGGCCATCCTCGACGAGGCCGGCTCTTAGGCCAGCGCAAGGGCGGCGGTCATGACGCAGCCCGCGCCGCGGGGCGAGGTGACGATCGAGGACCTCGCCCCCGGCGACCCGCGACTGGCGGACGCCTGGGCCGTGATGGCCGAGCTGCGCCCGCATCGCACGCCGGCCGAGATGGACCGCATCTACGCCGAGTCGCACCCGCTGGGCTACCGCGTCACGGCGCTGTGCGAAGACGGCCGGCCGGTCGCCGTCGCCGGCTGGCGCATGGGCGTCAACATGCACCTCGGCCGCAACCTGTACGTCGAGGACCTGGTCACCGCGGAGGCGGTTCGAAGCCGTGGTCACGGGGCACGACTCCTGAGCCACCTCCGGGACCTCGCCCGGCGGAGCGGATGCGCGGTCCTGCACCTGGACTCGGGCGTCCAGCGCCATGGCGCGCATAGGTTCTATCTTCGCGAGGGCATGCACATCTCGAGCCATCACTTCAGCGAGGACCTGTGACCGAGCCCCACCTGAGGCCGCTCGTACCAGAGGACGCTCCCGCCGCGGTCGACATGATCGCGGCGGCCAACGACGCCGCCGCCCGCGAGCGGGGCCGTGAGCCCGAGCCGCTGTCGCCGGAGCGCAGGAGGTCCTTCGAGGAGCGCATCGCCCACTTTCCGGTGACTGACGAGCCGGGCTGCTGGGTCGCGGAGGCAGACGACCGCGTGGTCGGCATCAGCGTCGCCATCCGGCGCGGGCCGCTGTGGGCGCTGTCGCTGCTGTTCGTCCACCCGGATCATCAGAGCCGCGGCCTCGGCGGGCGGCTGGTCGCGCTGACGCGTCCCTACGCGGAGGGTGCGCAGATCGAGATGGTCATGGCCAGCGAGGACCCGCGCGCGATCCGTCGCTACGCCCATCTCGGCCTGGACCTGCACCCCGCCGTCATGGCCAACGGGAAGATCGACCGCTCGCGCCTGCCGGTCGAGCTGCCGGTCCGCCGCGGCGACCGCTCCGACCTTGGCCTGGTCGACGCCGTCGACCGCAAGCTGCGCGGCGGGGTGTCGCGCGCCGACGACGTGGCCTTCCTCCTCGACATGGGCGAGACCATGCACATCGTCGACCTGCCGGGCCGGCGTGGGTTCGTGCTGTCGGGCAACGGCCGCGTCACCTGCCTGGGCGCCACCGACGAGGAGACGGCCCGTGAGCTGCTGTGGGCCGCGCTGTCAGACCTGGGCGACGAGGCCGAGCTCTACGGCCTGACTGCGACGCAGGGCTGGGCGGTCGACGTGTCGCTCGCGGCGGGGCTCACGGTGACGCCGGCGGGCCCGATGTTCGTCCGCGGGCTGCCCGCCCTGCCGGGCCCCTACGTGCCGTCCGGCGTCTACTTCTGATTCCCGGCTCCGGGGCCGCTCGTGGTTCAATTCCGGGCCCCTGAGCCGATCGCTGCGAGGCCTCGATGATCCCCCGCTACACCCTGCCCGAGATGGGCGCGCTCTGGACCGATGAGGCCAAGCTCGCCACCTGGGTCGAGGTCGAGGTGCTCGCCTGCGAGGCGCACGCCGTGCTCGGCGTGGTCCCCTCCGAGGATCTCGACGCCATCCGCCAGGGCAGCGTGCCCTCGCCCGAGCGCTGCGCCGAGATCGAGCGCGAGACCAACCACGACGTCATCGCCTTCCTGACGGCCTTCATGGAGACGATCCCGGCCGGCGCCGACGGGTCCAACCCGGCCCGCTGGGTGCACTACGGGATGACCTCGAGCGACCTCATCGACACCGCGCTGGGGGCGACGCTGGCGCGGGCCACGGACCTGGTGCTCGCCAAGGCCGACCGCCTGGTCGGGGTGCTGAAGGAGCGCGCGCTCGAGCACTGGGACACCCTGTGCGCCGGACGCACCCACGGCGTGCAGGCCGAGCCAACGACGTTCGGCCACAAGCTGGCCCAGCACGCCTTCGCGGTCGACCGCGGGCGCGCCCGGCTGCGCGCCGCGAGGGCCGAGGTGGCGGTCGGCTCCATCTCCGGGGCCGTCGGCACGTACTCGAACATCGACCCGTTCGTCGAGCGCTACGTGTGCGAGCGCCTCGGCCTCGGGGTCGAGCCCGTGCCTACGCAGGTGGTGGCGCGCGACCGACATGCCGCGCTGCTGACGGCTCTGGCGACGCTGTCGGCTTCGGTCGAGCAGATCGGGCTGGAGGTGCGCCATCTCCAGCGGACCGAGGTGCGCGAGGTGGAGGAGCCGTTCGGCCGCGGACAGAAGGGCTCCTCGGCCATGCCGCACAAGCGCAACCCGATCACCGCCGAGCGCATCTGCGGGCTGGCGCGGCTGGTGCGCGGCAACGCCCTGGCGGCCCTCGAGGACGTCGCGCTCTGGCACGAGCGCGACATCTCACACTCGTCGGTTGAGCGCGTGATCCTGCCGGACACCCTCATCGCGGTGGACTACCAGCTGCACCTCGCCACCCGCGTGGTCGAGGGCCTGGTCGTCTTCCCGGAGCGCATGCGGGCGAACCTGGAGGCGACCGGCGGCCTGGTTACCTCGTCCCAGGTGCTGCTCGAGCTGGTCGAGCGCGGCATGCCCCGCGACGACGCCTACAAGGTCGTCCAGTCCGCCGCCATGGAGACCTGGGAGACGGGGACTCCGTTCCGCGACACCCTCGCCGCCCAGGGCGTCGACCTGCCGGCCGACTCCTTCGACCCCCGACGCTTCCTGCACCGCCACGCGGTGGTGCGCGAGCGGCTGGAGGAGCTGGAGTCGTGACCGCAGCACCGGTGGTGGGCGTCGTCGGCGCCGGCCAGCTCGCCCGCATGGCCCAGCAGGCGGCCATCCCGCTCGGGATCGAGCTGCGCGTCCTGGCGGAGTCCCCGGGCGACAGCGCCGCCAAGGTGATCCCCGGCACCGTGGTCGGCGACTACCGCACCCTCGAGGCCCTGCGCTCCTTCGCCAAGGGCTGCGACGTCCTCACCTTCGATCACGAGCTGCCCGACCCGCAGCACCTGCTCGCCTTGGCCGATGACGGGGTCGTGCTGCGACCCGGGCCGGCTGCGAAGCTGCACGCTCAGGACAAGCTGCACCAGCGCAGGCGCCTCGCGGCGGCCAAGTTCCCGGTCCCCGCGTTCGCCGCCGTCTCCTCGGTCGCCGAGGTCGAGGCCTTCGCCGAGCAGCACGGCTGGCCGGTCGTGCTCAAGGCGCCGCGGGGCGGCTACGACGGCCGCGGGGTCTTCGTCGCCAGGGACGCGGCTGCGGCGGCCGAGGTGCTGACCGGCGTGGAGCTGCTGTGCGAGGCGTGGGTGCCGCTGCGGCGGGAGCTCGCCGTACTGGTGGCGCGCCGCCCCGGTGGCGAGACCGTCACCTGGCCGC
>CAZVUW010000123.1:0-7676 GCA_964629825.1 uncultured Actinomycetota bacterium | reverse complement strand
GGTGAGGAGCTGCTGACAGTGGACGAGCCGTTCCCGGTCCAGCTGCGACCCTCCGACCTGGCCTGATGCGCGGACGGGGCCCGCGAGCACCGCCGCGGACCCCGTGATGCCCTGCGCTGAGCAGGTCAGCTGTCGAACACCTCCACGTTCGCGCCGCCGTCGTTGGTCAGGACCACGCCGATCCAGCCATCGGTGCCGCGCAGGTTGGCCTGGGTGGCGTCCGTCACGACGTAGGTGCCGGTGAAGCTGTGGCTGACGACGTAGGTGGCGTCGGTCCAGCGACCGCAGACCTCGCCCTCAGCCTCGAGGGCGACCCGGCGGCGGCCGTGCTCGGCTTTCACCTCCATCGTCGCTACGGCGGGCTCGCACTCGCCGGGTTCCGGCAACGTCCCGTCGGCGGTGCCCAGCATCGCCTCGTAGGCGCCGTCGAACGGACGGCCGGTCACGTCGCCGCTCAGCACGGCGTTGCCGATCTCGTCCAGGTGGTAGTAGCCCAACGTCTCGCCGCGCAGGTCGATCCGCGGCGGGGCGGCGGCGGCCGGGGCGGCGATGGCCAGCGCCAGCGTGAGCACGGTCATGAGCAGGGCGAGCTTGTTCTTCAGCATGGTTGCCTCCTAGGTCGGTGTGTCGTCCTTGCGAAGGCACCGTGCGATTTGAACCTTGTGCTGCTCTTGCGCCCCACTTGACCATCCGCGCTGCCGTATTCTCCGCCGAGGCAGGTCGGGAGGCGCGGGTGGACGAGGCCGGCAAGCTGGCGGTGTGCGTCCTCGGCGAGCTGAGGGCCACCCGCGGCGGAGCGGAGGTCGAGCTCGGAGGGCGGCGTCAGCGCGCCGTCTTGGCGGCACTCATCATCGCCCGCGGGGCCGTCGTCGCCGCCGAGCGCCTGGCCGACTGCGTGTGGGGCGAGGACCTGCCCGCCAACCCGGCCGGCGCTCTCCAGTCCTATGTCAGCCACCTGCGACGCGCCCTCCAGCCCGAGGCGGGCGCCCGCCAGCGCAAGGGCGTCATCGCCAGCGCCGGCCCCGGCTACGCGCTGCGCCTCGACCCCGACGCGGTGGACGCCTGGCGGTTCGAGCGCGCCGTCGAGGCGGCCGCCGGTCAGCCCGCTGCCGCGGCGGCGAGCATGCTCGAGGACGCGCTCGCCCTCTGGGCGGGTCCCGCCTACTCGGAGTACGCCGCCGAGCCGTGGGCCGAGGCCGAGATCATCCGCCTGCACGAGCTGCGCGCCGTCGCCCGCGAGCGCCTGCTTGCCGCTCGGCTGGACCTCGGCGACGCCGCCCTGCTCGTCGGCGAGCTCGAATCACTGGTCGCCGAGGACCCGCTGCGGGAGGAGCGCTGGCGCCTGCTCGCCCTCGCCCTCTACCGCGCGCACCGCCAGGCGGACGCGCTGGCGGCGCTGCGGCGTGCCCGTGACACGCTCGCCGAGGAGCTCGGCATCGACCCGGGTCCGGCCCTGCGGGCGCTCGAGCGGGAGGTGCTCGACCAGTCGCCGGAGCTCGACGCGCCCCCGGCACCAGCGCGGCCGCTGCCCGAGACTCTGTCCACACCCGAGCCCGCCCCGCCCCGGCCTCCCTCCGACCTGGTCGATCGCGACGCCGAGACCGCCCTTCTGCGCTCCACCCTCGACCAGGTCCGCTCGGGCGGTTCGGCGCTGGTCGTCATGGAAGGACCGGCCGGCATCGGAAAGACCCGCCTGCTGGTCGAGGCGCTGCGGCTCGCCCGATCTGAGGGGTTGACCGTCCTCTCGGCGCGCGGCAGCCAGCTGGAGAGCGCGTTCGGCCTCGGCGTCGCTCGGCAGCTATTCGAGGCGCCGGTGGCCGACCCCGCCCGGCGCGACACCCTCCTCAGCGGAGCGGCGGCGGCCGCCAGGCCTGTGTTCGAGAACCTTGGCGACGGCTCCGTGTCGCACGGCGACTTCGCGGTCCTGCACGGCCTGTACTGGCTGACGGCCAACCTCGCCGCCGAGGGGCCGGTGGTCCTGGCCGTGGACGACGTCCAGTGGTGCGACAGCGCCTCGCTGCGCTTCCTCGTCTACCTGGCCAAGCGCCTCGAGGGCCTGCCCGTGGCCGTCCTGGTCACGCTGCGCACCGGCGAGCAGCACCCTGACGAGGCCCTGCTCTCGGAGCTCGCTCTTGACCCGTCCGCCGTCGTGCTGCGGCCCCAGCCGCTGTCCCTGGAGGCGACCGAGGCGCTGGTGCGCGACCGGCTCGGCGAGGCGGCCGAGTCCTTCGTCGGCGTGTGCCAGCGCATCACCGCCGGCAACCCGCTGCTGTTGCGCCAGCTTCTGAGGGCACTTGAGACCGAGGGCATCCGTCCGGACGTCGCCCACAGCGACACCGTCCGCGCCGTCGGATCGCGCGCGATCTCGAGCCTGGTGATGCTGCGGCTCCGGCGGATGCCGCCGGACGCGACCCTCGTAGCGCGTGCCGTGGCGGTGCTCGACAAGGGCGCGGACCTTCCGACGGTGGCCGCTCTGGCCCAGCTACCGGAGGACCGAGCGGCGATCGCCCTCGACCTGCTCGCCCGGGGTGAAGTCCTCCGCGACGGCCAGTCGCCTAGATTCGTGCACCCCCTGGTCCGCGACGCGGTCTACGACGACCTGCCAGCGGCCGAGCGCGCGCTCCACCACGAACGAGCCACCGAGGTGCTCCAGCAGCTGGGCTCCCCAGCGGAGAAGGTCGCGGCGCACCTGCTGCTGGCACCCCGTCGAGGACGCGGTGCGACCGTTGCCGTGCTCAGGGCTGCCGCCCGGGCGGCGCGGGAGCGCGGCGCGCCGGAGAGCGCCGTGGCCTTCCTCCGTCGCGCGCTGGAGGAGCCGGCGCTCGGCCGGGAGCGGGTGGATGTTCTCGTGGAGCTCGGAGACGCCGAGACCATGGTCGACGGTCCCGCCGCGGCCGTGCACCTCGCGGAGGCCTACGCGTTCCTGGACGACCCGCGCGAGCGGGCGGACCTGGCGATCACCACCGCGCGCACGCACGTGTTCGCCTCCCCTCCGGGCGTCGCGACCGCCTTCGCGCGCGAGGCCGCGTCCGCGCTGCCGGCCGAGCTGGACGACGCTCGGCAGGGGCTGATCGCGCTCCAGCGGATCACCGGCTTCATGCACGGGCTGCCGCCCGCCACCTACCGCGACGAGCCTCGCCCGGCCGTCTCCGGCGAGGGCGACGGTGCGCGCATGCTTGCGGCGACCATCGCCTTCGAGCTGACGCTCGAGGGCCGCTACCGCCTCGGCGCCGTGGAGCTCGCCCGCTTCGCGCTCGCGGGCGACCGGCTTCTTCAGGTGGACAACGGCCTCCTGTGGGTCGTCGCCGCCAACGTCCTGGTTCTGGCCGACGTTGACCTCGGCGACTTCTGGGACCGCGCGTCGGCGCACGCGCACTCCATCGGCGGCCTGTTCAACGTGCTCTCCGTGAACCTGTGGCGAGGCTTCGCGCAGTGGCGCGGCGGTCACCTCCAGGACGCCCTCGACCTTCTCAACGAGGCCGAGGAGCAGCACCGCATGTGGGGGGAGTCGGCGGTGGGCCTCGGCTACACCGCGGCGTTCAAGGCCGGTGTCCTCCTCGACATCGGCGATCTCGAAGGTGCCGGCCAGGCCCTCGACTCGGCGAGCGAGCTGCCCGACATCGGGGAGGGCACGCGGCTCCTGCGCGAGGCTGCGACCCGCCTTCTGCTGGCTCAGCAGCGCCCGCGGGAGGCGCTCGAGGTGCTCGCTGCCACCGTCGAGCCACTCGGCATCGCCAACCCGGTCTGGGCCCCCTGGCGAGGTCTCAAGGCGCGCGCCCTCGCCGGTCTTGGCCAGCACGACGAGGCGCTGAGGCTGGTCGAGGAGGAGGTCGAGCTCCTCCGTCGCTGGGGCGCTCCCGCTGCCCTCGGCCCGTCGCTGCGGCTCCTCGGCGACCTGCGCGGCGGCGATGGGCTCGGGCAGCTGCGCGAAGCCGTCCAGGTGCTGTCCAACACCACCGCCAGGTTGGAGCTGGCGCGGGCTCACCTGGCGCTCGGACGCCGCGAGGAGGTCCCCGACGCCGAGGCCGTTCCGCTGCTCACGGAGGCGCTGTCGACGGCGAGGATCTGCGGCGCCCGCACGGTCGCCGATGAGGCGCGAACCGCCCTGGAGCAGCGCGGTCAGTCCCCCGGGGACCTTCCCGACGAGGCCCGCAGCGGGCGCCAGCGGCAGGTGTTCGAGCTCGCGGCCGCGGGTCTGGACGTCAACGAGGTCGCCCAGCGGCTGTTCCTCACCCCCGGCATGGTGCGGACGGTGATCGAAGCGGCTCGACTCCGCGGCGCCGAGGGCTCAAGTGATCCTCAAGTGGCCGGCGGCACCCTTTCGACGTGACGACAAGCAGCTCGCCCCCCAGCCCGCCCTCGGCCGCCCCGGAGCAGCTCCAGCACCTCCGCTCGCTCTGCGGCGGCGCAGTGCACCTGCCCGGTGACCCGCTCTACGACGAGGCGCGAGTTCCCTGGAACCTCCACGTCGACACCCGGCCAGCCGCCGTCGCCTACCCGGCCTTCCCTGACGAGGTCGCGGCCGTCTTGCGCGGAGCCGCCGCGGCCGGGCTGAAGGTGGCGCCCCAGGGCACGGGTCACGGCGCGCCGCCCCTCGCCGGGCGGCTCGGCGACGCGGTGTTGCTGCGCACCTCGGCGATGACGGAGCTCGCCATCGACGCCGAGCGGCGGACCGCGCGCGTCGGTGCCGGAGTCCTCTGGGGTGACGTCATCCAGCGCGCATGGGAGGCGGAGCTCGCGGCTCGGCACATGTCGAGCCCGACGGTGGGCGTCGTCGGCTCGTCCCTGGGGGGCGGCATCAGCTGGTACGGCCGAGCGCACGGGCTGCAGAGCAGCGCGCTGACGGCCGTCGAGGTGGTGCTGGCCGACGGCACGTTCGTCCGCGCCACCGAGGACAGCGACAGCGAGCTGCTCTGGGCCGCTCGCGGCGGAGGGGGCGGGTTCGGGGTCGTCACCGCCGTCGAGTTCGACCTCCTGCCCGTGACGGGCGCCTGCGCCGGGATGATGGTGTGGGACTGGAAGGATGCTCGGCGGGTTCTCGGCGCCTGGGCCGAGTGGGCGGTCGAGGCCCCCGACGCCGTGACCAGCGTGGCGCGCCTGCTCCAGGCCCCGGACCTAGGCTGGCTGCCCGAGGGCATCCGCGGGCGGCAGGTCGTCGTCATCGACGGGGTGGTGCTGGGCGACGAGCGCCAGGCGGAGGCCCTGCTGGCCCCGCTGCGGAGCCTGCGGCCAGACCTCGACACCTTCCAACGGGCGGTCCCACCGGACCTCGCCAGCATGCACCTCGACCCCGAGGAGCCGACCGCGGTCTACGCCAACAGCGTCCTGCTTGACGAGCTCCCCGAGGCTGCGGTCGAGGCCCTCATGGAGAACGCGGGGCCGGACTCCGGGTCGCGGCTGATGTTCGTCGAGCTGCGCCAGCTCGGCGGTGCGCTGTCGCGGCCCTCGCCGCGCGGAGGCGCTCTGGACCGGGTGGACGGCCGGTTCCTGGTCCTCACCGTCGGCGTGGATGACGGGTCCGGGATGGCGGCCGTGCGCCGCGACGCCAACCGCGTGCTGCGCTCACTCGAGCCGTGGGCCAGCAGCGCGCTCTACCTGCTCATGGTCGACGAGGAGGTCGACGGCCGCCGCGGCTGGCCGCGAGCCCCGCGCGAGCGCCTCGCCGCGGTCCGCGCCATCGCCGACCCGGGCGGGCTGTTCCTCAGCGCTCACAGCGCGCTCCAGTAGGGCTCAAGTCAGCGCTCAACCCGCGGGCAAGGCCGTCTCAAGGGCCCGGGAGCACCGTGCTGCCAGTCAGCAGCACAACAACTCCCGGAGGTACCCACGATGACTCTTGCTGTTCTCATGACCACGCCGTTCAGCGAGCTGGACGCGCTCACCACCGGCACCGTCGCCATCGAGGGCGACGCCGACTACGAGGCGCTGGTCTCGCCCTGGAACCTCGCGGTTCCGATCCGCCCCGCCGCGGTTCTCGCCGCCCGCACTGCTCAGGACGTCGTCGAGGCGGTGCGCTTCGCCAACCGCCACGGCCTCGTCGTGACGCCGCAGGCCACCGGCCACGGTCCCATCGCCGAGCTGGTCGGCGAGCTCCTCATCAACACCAAGGGCCTCGACGAGTGCGTCGTCCATCCCGAGGGGTGGGCGCGTGTCGGGGCGGGCGTGAAGTGGCTCCGCGTCGTCGAGGCCGCCGCGCCGTTCGGCCTGGCGCCGCTGTCGGGGTCGATCACCGACGTCGGCGTGGTCGGCTACACCACCGGCGGCGGCCTCGGTCCGATGGCCCGCACCTACGGCCTCGCGATCGACCGCATTCGCGCGTTCGAGGTCGTCACCGGCGACGGGATCCTGCGGCGCGTCACGCCGACCGACCACCCCGAGCTGTTCTTCGGCCTGCGCGGCGGCAAGGGCATGCTCGGCATCGTCACCGCCGTCGAGTTCGACCTGGTGCGGCAGCCGACCTTCTACGGCGGCTCGCTGTGGTTCGACGCGGCCGACGCGGCGACCGTCATCGAGCGCTGGCGCTACTGGTCCTCGGGGCTGCCCGAGGCCGGCACGACCTCGTTCGCCCTCTTCCAGCTGCCCGCCATGCCGGGCGTGCCGCCGCAGCTCGCCGACCGGCTGACCCTGTCGGTGCGCTACGTGTGGACCGGCGACCCCGTCGAGGGCGAGCGCCGCTTCCAGGTGCTGCGCCAGGCGGCCCCGGTGCTGCTGGACGACGTGTCCGAGAAGCCGTACGCGGCGATCGACTCGGTCCACACCGACCCGCTGGACCCCACGCCGGCACACGAGGCTGCGGCGGTGCTGACCGGCCTGCCGGACGAGGCCGTGGAGCGGCTGCTGTCGCTCGCGGGTCCTGGCTCGGCCTCGCCGCAGATCCTGGTCGAGGTGCGGCACCTGGGCGGCGCGATCGCCCGCCCCGGACAGCACGACAGCGCCTTCTGCTCGCGCGACGCGGCCTATGCGCTGCTGTCGGTCGGCATCGCCGGCACGCCGGGGGTCGCGGAGCACGGCGAGGCCATGCTTGCCGCCCTGCGGCCCTGGTCCGGTCCGCACCGCATGCCGAACTTCACGTTCGACTCGGCGGACCTGCACGGCGCCTACGACGAGCGCACCCGGGCCCGGCTGCGTGAGGCGATCCGGGTCTACGACCCGAACGGTGTGATCGCCATGGGCCGGGTGCTGCGCGCTTGAGGGCGCGCTCTGGGGCGCCGGGTGCCCTTCGACGGTTGGACATTTGGCCCGAGATCTCGGGCCAACCGTCCAACCGTCAGCGGGAACGCGCAGCTACCGGCCGCGCAAGTTGGATGGGTGGACGGGTGGGTGGGCGAACAGCCACCCCAACGTCCACCCACGCCCGCTCATGGCCCCGCAGCACCCAGCATCGAGGGCCGCCGGGTCGTGATCGTCATAGATCTCGCGGATGAGCGCTGCGGCATGGCGAACCCCGAAGTGCTCCAGCATGAGCGGCGTCAACTGCGTCCGGGGACCGCGTCCGTCAGCCTCGCGCATGACAGCGGCCAGCGCCTCGCGGCCAATCCAGAACCCGGATCCCTCGTCCCCGAGCAGCCAGCCGTAGCCGTCCGCGATGCGGACCTCCCGGTGGTCCTCGCTGCGGCTGGTGATCGCGCCGGTGCCCGCGATCAGCACTGTTCCGGAGGACGCCGAGGTGCCGGCGGCGA
>CAZVUW010000122.1:0-7688 GCA_964629825.1 uncultured Actinomycetota bacterium | reverse complement strand
ACCTCGGCGACGTCATCGCGTCCGAGGCGCGCGACCAGCTCCCGCACGCGCAGCTGGTCAGGGCCGACGCCGTCGATCGGGGAGATGGCGCCGCCGAGCACGTGGTACAGGTCGCGGAACTCGCCCGTCTTCTCGATGGCGAGCAGGTCGCGCGGCTCCTCGACCACGCACAGGACGCTCGGGTCACGCCGGGGGTCGCGGCAGATCCGGCACTCCTCCTGCTCGCTCACGTTGAAGCAGCGCTCGCAGAAGCGGACCCGCTCCTTGACGGCGAGGATGGCGCTGGTCAGCCGCTCGGCGTCGGCGCGCTCGACGTTCAGCAGGTGGAACGCCAGGCGCTGAGCGCTCTTCGGACCCACACCAGGAAGCCGACCCAGCTCCTCGATGAGGTCCTGGATCGGACCCTCGTACACCGCTCCCCCTACAGGAGACCCGGCGGTATCCCCAGGCCGCCGGTCAGCTGGCCCATGGTCTCCTGCTCGAGCTCCTTGGCCGCGCGCAGCGCCTCGGTGACCGCGGCGGTGACCATGTCCTGGAGCATCTCGACGTCGTCGGGGTCGACGACCTCCGGGCTGATCTCGACGCCGAGCAGCTCGCCGCTGCCCGTGGCGGTCGCCTTGACCATGCCTCCGCCAGCAGAGCCCGTCACCTGGCGCTGGCCGAGCTCCTCCTGCGCCTTGGCCATCTTGCGCTGGAGCGCCTGAGCCTGACGCAGCATCTGGTTCATGTTCGACATGGCGCCTCCGAGCGCTGTGCTTGCAGCCAAGAGACTACCGGCCACCGTCCTCCAGCACGGTAGCCCCGAGGTCGCGCGTCAGGGTCTCGAGGGCCAGGTCGTGTGCCTCCTGCTCACCGGGCAGCTGTCCGGCGGCCTCGGCGGCCTCGGTCTCGAGGACCTCTTCCTCCTCTGCGCGGGCGGCCTCCTCCTCGGGGTCCTCGACCACCGTCGCCGAGGGGTCATCACCGTCGCTGACGGTGCAGCGGACCCGCAGCGGAACGCCGAGGAGCCGCTCGAAGACCGACGACAGCACCTCCTGCCACTCCTCGCTGGCGCACTGCTCAGCGTGGAAGGCGTAGGTGGGGCCGAAGCCGAGGGTCAGCGTCTGGCTGCTGACCGCCACCGGCCGGGCCGGCGTCAGGAAGGCGTGCAGGCGTCGGCTGCGCTCCTTGACCGCGTCCTCGATCGCGGGCCAGGTGCGGATGACGAGGTCGAGGTCGACCGGGCCGGCCGTGGCCTGGCCCCCCGAGGGGGCGCGCTGGGGATCGGCAGAGGCAGGGGCCCCCTGGGCGGAGGGCTGCGACTGAGCAGTTGGTGCGGGCTCGGGCTGCGTCGCGGCTGACCGCGCCGGTGCGACGGGGTCCGGCGGCGGTGGAGGTGCTGCCGAGGGCTTTGGGGCCGTTGACGGTTCAGGCGTCGGCGCCGCCGGACCAGCAGCAGGAACCGGAGCAGCAGCCGCAGCCGGAGCAGCAGCCGCAGGCGCCGGGGCTGGGGCCGGCCGCGCCGGCTCGGCGGACCCACCCGCCGGGACCGCCGACGCATCCAGCCCGACGCGCCGCTCGAGGCGGTCCAGGCGGGCGGCGAGCGCTGCCGCATCCCCGGAGGCCTCGGGCATGGCCGCCTTGATCAGGGCGACCTCCAGCGGAAGCCGGGTGTTGCCGCGCCGCATCTGCGCCTGGGCCTCGCCCAGCAGCTCGATGGCGCGCAGCAGCTCGACCTGGCCGAGCTGCTGGGACTGCGCGCGCAGGACCGCCAGGCGGTCGGCGCTGGCGTCCACGAGCCCGGCGTCGGGGGCGACGCGCAGCAGCAGCAGCGAGCGCAGGTGCTCGATGGCGTCGCGGGAGAACTGGCGCAGGTCCTGGCCGGCGTCCACCAGGCGCCCGACCAGCGTGCAGACGCCGGCGACGTCGCCGCGGGCGATGTGGTCCACGGCCTCGGCGAGCAGGTCGTGCTCGACGGCGCCGAGAACCTCGGTGACGCCGCGGACCGTGATCTGGCGGCCGCTGAACGCGATGACCTGATCGAGAACGCTGAGCGTGTCACGGGCGCTGCCGTCCCCGGCGCGGACCACCAGCTCGAGAGCGCCGGGCTCGACCTCTAGCCCCTCCAGCTCGGCGATGCGCTCGCAGTGGGCGACCAGCTGGTCGCCGGCGATGCGCTTGAAGTCGAAGCGCTGCGTCCGCGACAGGATCGTGTCGAGGACCTTGTGCGGCTCGGTCGTGGCGAAGACGAACAGGACGTGGCTCGGAGGCTCCTCAAGGGTCTTGAGGAAGGCGTTCCAGCCCTGCGCCGAGAGCATGTGGCACTCGTCGACGATGTAGACCTTCATCCGCGCCGAGGCCGGGGCGAAGGCGACCCGGTCGCGCAGGTCGCGGACGTCGTCGACGCCCCCGTGGCTGGCGGCGTCGATCTCGATCACGTCGACGCTCGCGCCCTCGGTGATCGCGACGCACTGCTCGCAGGTGTTGCACGGCTCGGGGGTCGGGCCGTCCACGCAGTTGACGCTCTTCGCCAGGATGCGCGCCGTCGAGGTCTTGCCGGTTCCGCGCGGACCCGTGAAGAGGTAGGCGTGGTGCAGGCGGTTCTCCGACAGCGCGTTGGCGAGCGTCGTCGTGATGTGGTCTTGCCCGATGACCTCGGCGAAGGTCTGCGACCGGTACTTGCGGTACAGGGAGACGTGTGCCAAGGCGGCGCTCCTCGATCGTCCTGGCCCAGCAGCGCCGTCCGCTGAGGCCGAAACGCCGCGGTCACCACCGGACGGGGGATGCTGCGGCTTGACCGTGGCACCCGCCGCGAGCCGCTTATGGCTGCTGCCTTCCGGCCCTGACCAGGTTCGCGGTGCGACGTCGCACGGGACCTCAACATCACCCCGCCCGGTGCTGACCACGGCGGGTTCCCCATCGTAGCAGCGGGCCGTCGACCGCAGCTCCGCCGGCCCACAGCCCGGCGTGGGCACGAGAGAGGGGCGCCCGCGGTGAGCGCCCCTCCTCGCGATCCGTCGGGCGAGCCGCTACGACTCCACGAAGTCGATGAGCCTCTGGACGGTCGCCGCCAGGGCGCGCAGCGCCGCGGCGTCACCCTGGTTGGGCTTGCCGGAGTCCACGACGTCCGCCTGCCACAGCAGCAGGTGGACGGCGCGCCGCAGGTGCGACAGCGCAGGACCGCGCTGGCGCGGGTTCTCGATCCACTCATCGAACATGTCGAAGGCGTGCTCGATCTTGGCCTGAAGGCCCTCGGTGATGCCGCCGGCAGCCACCAGGGCGGCAAGCTCGGCGCGGGCCTCGCGGTCGAGTTGCGCCTGGATCAGGCGGACGGTCGGCGAGCAGCCCGGAGGCAGGTCGAAGGCCTGCGTGTTGTCGTTGCGGTCGGTCGTGCCCTGGATGGCGCTGTAGCCGAGGCCGCGCCGGGCGAACGAGTTCCACAGCAGGCAGGCGTTCTCCCCGCCGGTCAGCGCGACGTCGGCGGCGAGGATCCCATCACGACCGGCCACGAAGCCCGGACCGCAGCCCTGGATCTTCAGGCCGTCCATGACCAGCTGGTAGGCGAGGTTGTTCCCGCCGGTGTCCCACGAGTCGTACAGGTTCGGGTTGAACCCGTGCTCGTCGATCAGGTCCCAGACCATGTCCCAGAGGATGGTCGCCCAGCCCCAGCCGATGCCGTGGGGAGCGGAGATGCTGCCGCCCATCCAGCCACCGGTCTTGATGTTGTCGTAGGTGAAGGGGTTGATGTCCATGTTGCGCGAGTACGGGCGCACCCGGAGGCCGTCTTCGCTGCGCGGCGGCGCGTAGATCACGTACGGGAAGATCCCGCGCGGCTGCTCCGGGTCGTCGATGCCGATGTCGATGAGGGCCGTGACCGCGAAGAAGTCGCTCCAGCCCTCGCCCATCTGCTCCTGACCCGACAGGCAGTTGATGTTGAGGCCGCCCGTGAGCCGGTTGGACACGCCGTGGCCGTACTCGTGGATGATCGTCGCGACGTCGTGCTCACCGACGCGCATCGGCGGACGCTGGGTGTTGCGGTGCACCAGGCCGGGGGTGGGTGACTCGGCGATCGCCGCCTTGATCACGTTGCCATCGGCCAGACCGACGCGGATCGCCGGGATGGACACCGGCGGGTTCATCGATCCGCTCATCAGCGTCGGGTTGTTCGCCGTGTGGACCACGACGATGGCGACCGCACCGGCAGCCTCGGCGTTGACGGTCTGCTGGTAGTTGTTGCAGGCCGTCGAGGTGTCGACCACGGCGATCGACCCCTCAGGCAGGGTGTACGGCTGGCAGCCGTCGTTGGGGTTGCCCTCGCCGTCGTCGACGAGGACGAGCGTGCCCGGCGTGCCGGCCGTCGTCGGAGCGGGGCTGAAGCGGGCGTACATAGCCAGGTAGGTGCCTGCCGCCGGGCCGGACGACAGGGTGACCGCGTTCGGCAGCCCGGTGCCGCGCTCGATGAACGTCTGCATCCGCGGGCGACCGCCGTCGGCCGCCGGCGTGGAGAAGTTGGCGTTGTTCTCACCGGAGCCGTCCATGCCCTCGCAGCGGACGTCGTCGCCACCGGTGCCACCGCGGCCGTAGTTGTTGACCTGGAAGTTGCCTGATGCCTCGTCGAAGCCGTACAGCCAGGTCAGGTCGTGGAAGGTGTTGCACCACCAGAACAGGTTGGTGATCTGCGGCGCGACGTTGTTCTGCGGGTGCTCGTTCAGGTCGAGCGCGAAGTCGAAGGTCAGGCTCGGCCCGCCGTCGGGGGCGCCGCCCGGGTCCTCGTTGCCGTCGTTGTCGCGGTCGGTGTAGGCGTGCACGTTGTTGCCGCGCGTGATCGTGTACTCGGGGCCTGGCACGCCGTCCACGTCGTGCCAGCCGAACGGAGAGGCGTTGCCGTCGGCCGGCTCGACCGACAGGATCCGGTCGCTGTCGTCGGGGCTCTCCTGCGGGAAGATCCGATAGCTGGACCCGTCACGAGCCGGGTTGGCCGACTTGAACACGGTCGCCCCGGGCCGCGGCTCATCGCTCAGGTTGCTGAGCGCCGAGGAGGTGGCGGGACCCATGCGCTGGAGCCGCTCGTCGAGCTCGGCGCGGGGGTCGTGGTCGGTCCAGTCCTGGACGTCCAGCAGCTCGCCGCTCTCCGCGTCGACGGCGACGCTCCACAGGTGGGCCTCGGACGCCTCGTCGATCTCGACCTGCCAGGCCAGGCGCAGGCCCGCATCGGTCACCTGCCAGCCGAGGCGGGCGGGGATCTCCGACTCGGCGATGCCGCCGTCGGTCAGGACGGTGCGGCGCTCGGCGCCGGCGGGGCGCTCCAGCACGGCGAGGTCGTCGGGCTCATCGAGGTTGAGGGCGTCGGCGGCGGCCTCGACCGCGTCGACGGCGTCGCTCTCCAGCCGCCCCGAGGCGGCGGCGAGGCCCTCTACGAGGCGACCGCCGACGTGCAGGATGCTCCCGTCGGGAAGGATGCTCACGGTCACGACCGCCCCGAACACGTCGAGGCCGTCGAGGCGCTGCTGCACGTTCACGTGGGTGACGCCGTTGTGGCTGCTCGTGTAGGCCGAGGAGATCGCAAGCTCCTCGACGTCGTCGGAGGTGAGGCCGAGCGAGTCGGGCTCGCGCTGGATGTAGGCGAT
Source organism: uncultured Actinomycetota bacterium (assembly GCA_964629825.1). Taxonomy (GTDB): domain Bacteria; phylum Actinomycetota; class Nitriliruptoria; order Euzebyales; family Egibacteraceae; genus CAZVUW01. Next base: position 2,082 of record CAZVUW010000122.1, on the reverse strand, counting down.
CGCGAGGTCCTCGGGGTCGCCCTCGGCCGGGCCGGTGAGCGGAGCGCCGGGGGCGCCGTCGCGGTTCTCACCCGGCGTTGCGGGGGTGGCGGAGCCGGGCAGCGACAGGGCGAGGACTAGGGGGATTGTCAGCAGGAGCACACCGATGGAGCGACGAGTTCTCAAGGGCGTTCCTTTTCGAATTTGATCGTCAGAGAAGGCAGCACGGACGCCCCAGCGGGAATGCGCCGGAGTGAACCCAGCGCAGATGCCCGACCGGCGCGCCGCGCGAGCCTACTTGGGTGCTGGGATAGCCACTAGGGGTGTGCGAGCTTTTCAGCGAAGGTCCGCGAGCGCCTCTTCGAACGTCGCGGCGGAGATGATCTCGAGGTCGCTGCCCTCCGGCCGGGCGGCCAGCGCGGCCTCCAGCTGGTCCGCCGGCACGACGAAGACGTCCGCTCCCGTGGCCTCCGCGGACAGGACCTTGCTGGCGATCCCGCCGACCGGGCCGACGGCGCCGCGCGGCGAGAGCGTCCCGGTGCCGGCGATCACGCGTCCGTCCGCCAGGTCCTCGTCCGAGACGAGGTCGTACACCGCGAGCGCGAGCATCAGCCCGGCGCTGGGACCGCCGATCTCACCGGAGTCGACCTCGACGTCGACCGGCAGGGCGATCCTCGGGTCGGCGGTCTGCACCTCGACACCGATGCCGCGGACCCGACCCTCGGAGGTCGAGATGGTTCCCGGACGAACGCGGACGTTGCGCTCCTCGCCCTCGCGAAGGACCGTGAGCTCCAGCTCCTCGGCCTCCGAGATCAGCCCACGGAGGTCGTCGGTGACCCGCACGGCCGTCCCGTCGACCGCCGTGATGACGTCACCCGGCTCCAGGACACCCTCGGCCGGTGCGCCCTCCATGACCCGCACCACCAGCGCACCTGAGCCTGTCAGGTCGGACGGACCGATGTCGTAGCCCGCGGCCGCCAGCGCGACCGCGGCAGCGACATCCACGGATTCGCGGAAGACGGCGCGCTGGCGCTCGAAGAACGCCGCGGGGTCCTCACCGGGCGAGAGCACACGCGAGGAGCGGACGATGCTTCTCTCGTCGTCCAAGAGCCCGCTCACCAGGCGCGCGACCGTGCCACGGCGCAGGTTCACGGTCGTGACCAGGAAGTCCCCGTTGAGGTCCTCGGCGTCGGCGACCTGCACGTTTCCGGCCAGGCTCAGGGGCGTCCCCGGTCCCTCAAGGAAGAAGGGCAGCGGCACCGTCAGCGCCGCGGTCAGGAGCACCAGGAGGCTGACCGGCAGGAAGAGCTTGCGCAGCAGGCGCCACGGGCCCGAGTCGGCTCGGCTCATACCTCGAGCGGCTCCGCCAGCAGGCTCGGAGTGATGAGCCCGACCGGCTCACCACCGTCAGCGACGATCAGCATCGCCCGCGGCGCGGAGGCGATGGCGGTCAGGATCTCGTCCATCGAGGCGTCCGGCGCGATGACGGCGCCGTCGGCCGGGCTGGCGACCGCGCCGACGGTGACCTCGTCCCAGAGGTGGGCGGGCACGGCGTCGAAGTCCGGAAGGGTCACCACGGCGCGGACCGGGCGCCCCACCGGCCACAGGAGCGAGGGGCGCCGCTGCACGTCCTCGATCACCTCGGCGATGCTCGCCGACGGGTCGAGGGTCGGCGGCACGGTGCCCATCACGTTGCGAGCGGTGCGGCCCGCCAGCCGCTCCTGTGCGCGGGCGCGGCGGTGGGAGTCCGTGGCGCCCTTGAACAGGAAGGCCGCGATCGCGATGTTCCACAGGCCCGACAGCCCGCCCGAGTCGACCGACATCCACAGCCCGAAGAGGCCGAAGGCGATGGCGAACAGCTGACCGACGCGCGCCGCCCAGCGCGTTGCCCGGTGCTGGCGTCCGGTGATCCCCCAGATGATGGCGCGCAGCAGCCGGCCGCCGTCCAGCGGGTAGCCGGGCACGACGTTGAAGATCGCCAGCAGCAGGTTGGTCCAGCCCATGTAGCCGAGGACCATGCCGACCGGCTGCACGTCGGCGAACGGGATGTGCAGCAGGCCGAACAGCGCCGCCAGGACCAGGCTGATGAAGGGCCCGATGCCG
>CAZVUW010000121.1:0-7741 GCA_964629825.1 uncultured Actinomycetota bacterium | reverse complement strand
CGGCAGGCCCCGTTCAAAGGTTCAAAGGCCTCAGGGTGCCGCGAGAGGAGTCAGGCGATCTGGCCCATCTTGCGGGCGATCTGCTCGAGGTTGCGCACCCGGACCTCGGTCGGCGGGTGGGTGCGGAAGAGCCGGCCGACCTGCATCGCGCCGCCGAAGGGCGCGGAGATGTACAGCGAGCTGAACGCGCTGGAGGTCTCGGCGGGGGTGCCGCCGATGCCGCGCGCGGCCAGGGTCCGACCGCCCATCTCGAGCTTGCGCAGCGCGCTGGCGAGGGCGAGCGGCTTGCCGGAGAGCTCGGCGCCGGAGGCGTCGGCCTGGGTCTCGCGGCTGCGGGTGACGGCGAACTGGATCAGCATCGCGGCGATCGGGCCGAGGATGATCAGCGCGATCTGCGCGATCGGGTTCGACTCGCGGTCGCGGCCACCGCCGAAGAAGAAGGCGAAGCGGCTGAGGAACATGATCGCCGTCGCGATCGTCGCGGCCACCGAGCCGATCAGGATGTCGCGGTTGTAGACGTGCGACAGCTCATGCGCGATGACCCCCTCCATCTCCTCGCGCGTGAGCAGGTCGATCAGGCCCTGGTTGATGCAGACGGCCGCGTTCTTCGGGTTGCGCCCGGTAGCGAACGCGTTGGGCTGTGGCGAAGGCGACACGTACAGGCGCGGTGTCGGCTGGCCCGCCTGCTGCGCGAGCGACTGGACCATCGAGTGGTACCAGGGGAACTCCTGCGGGGTCGCCTCGCGGGCCCGCGCCATGCGGATGGCGATCTTGTCGGAGAACCAGTAGCTCCCGACGTTCATGACCAGCGAGAGCACGAGCGCGGTCGTCAACCCGCCGCGCCCGCCGATGGCCTGGCCGAAGTACAGCAGCAGGCCGGACAGGGCGGCCAGCAGGACGAAGGTCTTCAGCGACTTGAACATCTTCTTCGCTCTCCGCGGGGTGGTCAGCGCATGCCGCGCAAGGAAATCCTACCTGCGGGCAGTCAGCGGCCGTCGAGACGCCAGCTCGGCTCCGGCCTCGAAAGTCCCCCACGGCAGCCGTGAAGAGCTTCGAACCGCCAGGGCCGGCCGGATCAGCCGCCCGGCAGGCTCGCGACCAGCGTCGACACGTCCGCGAACCCGGCGAAGATCTGCGGCACCACCCCGCCGATCAGGGCGGCGATGGCAAGGCCGTACACGGCCAGGTTGAGGGCGAAGCCGGGGCGGATGCGGGTCTCGACGACCGGCGCGTCCATCCACACGGTGCGGGCGATGGCCAGGTAGTAGAACATCGCGATCACGGAGTTGACGACCACGGCCGCCGCCAGCGCGTAGCCGGTCACGGTCCCCGCGGTGACGCAGGCCGCGAAGATGAAGAACTTGGCCCAGAAGCCGACCACCGGCGGAACGCCGCCGAGGGAGACCAGGAACGCGGTCAGGGCGGTCGCCAGGCCGGGCGAGCGGCGACCAAGGCCGGCGTAGTCGGCGATCAGGCGGCCGGGGTGCTGGCGCGCCACGGCCACGATGCAGCCGAAGGCGCCGATGTTGGTCACCGAGTACGAGATCAGGTAGATCAGCACCGCCGCGAACGCGCGCCGGTTGATGTCGCCGCCGCCGGGGGTGACCAGCGCGAACGGCACCAGCATGTAGCCCGCCTGCGCGATCGACGAGTAGGCGAACAGGCGGACGATGTTGCGCTGGGTCAGGGCGGTCAGGTTGCCCAGCGTCATCGTGAGCACGGCGATCACGCCGGTGACCGGTGCCCAGACCTCGGCCAGGGGCTCGAAGGCGACGAAGCAGACCTGCAGCAGACCCGCGAAGCCGGCGGCCTTGGAGGCCACCGACAGGAACGCGGTCACAGGGATCGGCGAGCCCTCGTAGGTGTCAGGCGCCCAGAAGTGGAATGGCACGGCCGAGATCTTGAAGCCGAAGCCCACCAGCACGAACAGGATGCTCGCCAGCAGCAGCGGCTGGGTTTCCATGCCGCTAAGGGCCTCGGCGATGCCGGCCAGGTTGGTTGTGCCCGTGAAGCCGTAGACGATCGACAGGCCGAACAGCAGCACGACGATGCTGAGCACGCCGATCAGGAAGAACTTCAGCGCGCCCTCGTTGGAGCGCAGGTCGAACTTGCGCAGCGTCGCCATCACGAAGCCGGGGACGCTGACCATCTCCAGCGCCAGGAAGATCATCACCAGATCCCGCGCGCTGGCCATCAGCAGCATGCCGATGAATGAGGACAGCAGCAGGAAGTAGTACTCGCCCTGGTAGGTGCGGATCTCTGTGAAGTAGCGGTAGCTGAGCAGCAGGACGAAGATCAGCGTCCCGAGGAAGAAGACCTTGAACAGCAGCGCGTAGCTGTCGACCACGTGCATCTCGCCGAAGGACTGGCGGACCGTGCCGTCCACGGCCAGGGCGGCGGTGAGCACCAAAGCCACCACCGCCCCGATGAGGGCGATCGGGTTGACGAAGCGCTTGCGCTCGCCGGGGAGGAACAGCTCCACCAGCAGCACCAGCAGTGCGGTCGCCACCAGCGCCAGCTCCGGGGCGAGCCCGAAGTAGTCGATACTGGTCAGCTCTTCCATGTGGAGAGTTCCTCCGAACGACGTCTAGTTGCTTGCTCAGGCGCCGAAGACGGCCAGGATCGAGGACACGTCCGCGTTGGTCACGCCGAAGATCAGGAACGGCAGGACGCCGAGCAGCAGGATCAGGACGAGCAGCGGCGCCCAGGTCCCCCACTCGACCGCGGTCACGTCCCGCAGCTTCGCGTTGATCCAGCGCTCGGGGGCGTTGCCCATGTTCACGCGCTGGAGCATGTACAGGAAGTAGCCGGCGGTCAGCACCGTGCCCAGGGCGCCGAACACGACGGCGACGCGGAAGAGCGTGAGGAAGCCGGCGTCGACGATCCCCTGGGCCGGGTTGAACGCGGCCAGCAGGGCGAAGATCTCACCCCAGAAGCCGGCCAGGCCTGGCAGGCCGAGGCTGGCGATCGCCACGTAGGTGAACAGGGCCCCCATCCGCGGCATGGTCTGCAGCAGGCCGCCGCCGATGTCGGCGATCGCGCGGGTGTGGTAGCGCTCCTTCACCGAGCCGACGATGAAGAAGAGCATGCCGGTGATCACGCCGTGGGCGACCATCCCGAAGATGGCGGCGTTGATGCCGGTCGGGGTCAGGGCCGCGATGCCGAGCATCACGAAGCCCATGTGGCCGACCGAGCTGAACGCGATCAGGCGCTTCAGATCCGTCTGCGCCAGGCAGCACAGAGCGCCGTAGATGATCGCGATGACGGCCAGCACGGCGATGAGCGGGGCGTAGTCGACGGCGGCGTCCGGCAGGATCGGGATCGCGATGCGGACGAACCCGTAGGTGCCCATCTTCAGCAGGATGCCGGCCAGCAGGACGGAGCCCACCGTCGGGGCCTCGGTGTGGGCGTCGGGCAGCCAGGTGTGGAACGGCCACATCGGCACCTTGATCGCGAAGCCGAGGAAGATCGCCAGGAACGCGAGCCGCTGGAAGGTCAGGCCGAACTCGCCCGCCGCGCCGAGCTGCTGGAGGTCCAGGATGTTGAAGTTCGCCAGCGCGCCCTCGCCCGCGCCGGCCAGGCCGAGCGCGATGAAGGCGACCAGCATGAAGACGGACCCGAACAGCGTGTAGAGGAAGAACTTCACGGCGGCGTACTCGCGCCGCGGACCGCCCCACACCCCGATCATGAAGTACATCGGGACGAGCACGAGCTCCCAGAAGATGAAGAACAGCACCAGGTCGAAGGCGATGAAGGTGCCGGCCATGCCCGTCTGGAGCATCAGCATCAGCGCCAGGAACGCCTTCGGCTTGCCGGGCTCCTCGATGTGGTGGAAGCAGTACAGGGCGCAGAGGAACGTCAGCAGGAAGCTGAGGACGAACAGCGGCATCGAGATGCCGTCGATCGCCACGTGGTACTGGGCCCCGATCACCGGGATCCAGTCCAGCTGCACCTGGAAGGCGAGCCCCTCGCCGCCGGCCTCACCGAAGTAGTAGCCGGCGAGCACCCCGAGCGACACGAGGAACGCCAGCCCGGACACCGCCAAGGCGACCGGCTTGGCCGCGTCCTCCGAGGCCTTGGGTATGAGCACGATGATGCCTGCGCCGACCAGCGGCAGGAACACCGCGACGCTGAGCGCCCAACTCTCCCACATGTTCAGCCGTTCCCTTCTCGCTTCAGGTTGCTCTAGGCCGCCGCAAACGCGATCGCCAGGACGATGACGCCGACGAACATGGCGCCCGCGTACAGCTGGACGTTTCCGCTCTGCGCCAGCCGCATCCGGGCGCCCGACCAGATGGCGGACAGGCCGAGGCCGTTGATGGCCCCGTCGATGCCCTTCTGGTCGCCGACCTCGTACACCGCTCGTCCGGTGCGGACGGCTCCGGCGCCGGCGAGGTACACGACGCGGTCCAGCACGTTGTCGTTGAACCAGTACGCGGCGTTGGCGATCGGGTCGCGGATGCCGCGCACGATCACGCCCTCGTAGAGGTGGTCCAGGTAGTACTTGTTCTGCAGCAGGGTGGTCACGAAGCCCATGTTGAGCATGGGGTCACGCTCGGGGACCTCGCGGTACAGCGCGCGCCCGAGCCCCACCCCGGCCAGGGCGAGGATGGTCGCCACGGCCGCGATCGGCAGCACGAACTCCACCGGGTGGCTCGCCCAGTACTCGAGCGAGTGCATGGTCCAGGCCGAGAACGCGTAGGGCTGGAACCACTCGAACGGCAGGTTGATGAGGCCGATCAGCACCGACGGGATGGCCAGCGCGACCAGCGGACCTGTCATGGTCGCGGGGCTCTCGTGCGGGGTGCCGTGGCCGCGGTAGCTGCCGGCGAACACCAGGTACAGAACGCGGGTCATGTAGAAGGCGGTGACCAGGCCGCCCAGCGCACCCAGGATCAGCACGAACCACCCGGCTGCGCTGCCCGCCTCGGCGGCGGAGGCCAGGATCTCGTCCTTGGACCAGAAGCCGGCCAGCGGCGGGATGGCCATCAGCGCCAGCGAGCCGATCAGGAAGGTCCAGAAGGTGGTCGGCATGAAGCGACGCATGCCGCCCATGTCGCTCATGTTGTTCGAGTGCGCCGCGTGGATCAGCGATCCGGCGCCGAGGCACAGCAGGGCCTTGAAGAAGCCGTGCGTGAAGAGGTGGAAGATCCCGGCGGTGTAGCTGAAGCCGAGCGCCGCGACCATGTAGCCCAGCTGGCTGATGGTCGAGTAGGCGAGGACCTTCTTGACGTCGTCCTGCACCAGCGCGAGCAGCCCGGCCACGAACAGCGTGATCCCGCCGATGATCGCCACCGTGGTCCGCGCGGTCGGGACCGCCGAGTAGACCGGGTACAGGCGCGCCACCAGGAACACGCCGGCGGTCACCATCGTGGCGGCGTGGATCAGGGCGGACACCGGCGTCGGGCCGGCCATGGCGTCCGGCAGCCAGGTGTGCAGCGGGAACTGAGCCGACTTGCCGACCGCCCCGAGGAACAGCATCAGCAGCGAGAAGGTCAGCAGCCCGGTGCTGAGCGGCTCCCCGCCGGCCTGGGTCCCCTCTCCCACGGCCGCGATGATCTCGCCGATGTTGAAGGTCCGGAACTGCGACCACAGCCCGACCACGCCGAGGATCAGGCCGACGTCACCGAACTTGGTGGTCAGGAAGGCCTTGATCGCCGCGGTGGAGTTCTTGCGCTCCTCCCACCAGAAGCCGATCAGCAGGAACGAGCAGATGCCGACCAGCTCCCAGCCGACCAGGACGATCATCAGGTTGTCGGCCACCACCAGCAGCAGCATCGAGGCGGTGAACAGCGACAGCAGCGCGTAGAACCAGGTGAAGCGGGGGTCACCGGCCATGTAGCCCAGCGAGTAGATGTGGACCATCAGGCTCACGAAGGTGACCAGCAGGAACATCATCGCGGTCAGGCCGTCGACGCGGATGCCGATGTCGAAGCCGTCCTCGCCGCCGATTGGGGTCAGCCGGGCGGAGCGCTCGACACGGAACTCGGACACTCCGGCGGGGAGCTGGACCTCCTCGGCCTCGCCCATGGCGACGAGCGCCCCGGAGGCGTCCGCGATCTCGACCTCCACGGCGGCGGTGTGCTCGACCGGCTCGACCTGGCGGGCCGCGTCGACGTTGGCCGTGAACACCTGGATGGCGATGCCGACCGCGATCACGAAGCAGGTCGCGATGGAGGCGATCCCGATCTCGGCGCCCTGCTTCGTGAAGCGCTTGCCGAAGAAGATGATGATCGCCCCAGACAGCGCCATGAGCGCCGGGATGACCCATGCGTAATCGGAGATCACCGCTCTAGACCCCTCGGAGATTGTTCGGGTGCCCGCTGCAAGGCGGTCCCCTAGTACTTCATCAGGTCGGCGTCGTCGATGTTGACCGACGCGCGGTTGCGGTACAGCAGCAGGATGATCGCCAGCCCGACACCCACCTCCGCGGCGCCGACGGCCAGCACGAGCAGGGCGAAGCCCTGACCGGAGAGCAGGGTGTCGCCGGCCGCCCGCGCCATCTCCCCGAAGGTCACCAGGTTGATGACCACCGAGGCGAGCATGAGCTCAACCGACATCAGGACGAGCACGGCGTTGCGGCGCGAGAGTACGCCATACACGCCGATGCAGAACAGCAGGGCGGCGAACACCAGGGGGTAGACCGCCTCCATCAGCGGGACACCTCGCTCGAGAAGTCGATGACGCCCGGCTCAGACGTGGCGTCCGTGTAGGCCGGCACGGCTCGGCGCTGGTCCAGGTCCGGATCCTCCGGCGGCAGCGGGCCCTCGCCCTCCTCGCGGCGGGCGATGACCACTGCCCCGATCAGCGCGACCGTGAGGAAGAAGCCGAGAACCATGAACGGGAACGCCCAGGCGGTGTACAGCTGCTCGCCGAGCATGCTCGCCGTCGTGTGCTGGAGGTTGATCCTGACCCCGCCGAAGGAGTCGAAGATCAGGTAGACCAGCAGCGCGAACAGCGCGAGGCTGACGCCGACGGCCAGCTTGCGGTTCTCGTTGTGCTGGGCCATGGGGCCGATCGGGGCGCGGGTCAGCATCAGCCCGAACAGGATCAGCACCACGACCGCGCCGACGTAGACCAGCACCTGGGCCCAGGCGAGGAACTCCGCACCCAGCGCCAGGAAAGCCCCCGCCACGCTGAGCAGAGCGACGACGAGGTACAGCGCCGCATGCACGACGTTGCGCGCCGTGACGACCAGCAGCGCCGAGGCCCCGCCCACCACGGCGGTGGCCAGGATGAAGATGTCGGAGACGGTCACTCGGCCCCTCCCTGGTCCTCCCCGCCACCGCGCTCGGCGCGGATGCGGGCCTTCTGTGCGCGGACGTAGGCCGCCTTCGCCTTGGCGCGGGCGACACGCTCGCTCTTGCCCTCGGCGATGAGCCGGTCGAAGACCTCCTGGTCGATCTCCACGTCGACGTGGATGTCCTCCTCGACCGGCTTCTTCGGCGCCGCCTTGGCCTTGGCGGGCGCGGCCTTCTTCGCCTCGGCCGGGGCGGCCGCTGCCGCGGTGGCCTCGGCGGCCGCCGCGGCCGCCGTCGCGGCCGCGGCGATGCCGTCCTCGACCTCGGGCGGCAGCGCTGCGCCCTCCTCCAGCTCGGGCGGCGGCGGGACGGTGTTCATCCAGCGCCGCAGCTGGTCCTTCTCGTGCGTCAGCTCGCGGATCGAGTAGGTCGAGTACTCGAACTCGGGCGACCAGAAGAGCGCGTCGAACCGGAACACCTCGACGCAGATGCCGCAGTAC
>CAZVUW010000120.1:4014-8230 GCA_964629825.1 uncultured Actinomycetota bacterium | reverse complement strand
CGTGCTTCTCCCTGGCTCGACGGGGCTCGGTTCAAGGGGGGAACCCGCCGGGCATCTGGCGCGCAGGGCCCGATGCCAACGGTACCAGTTGGATGGGACGGCTCGGCCGAGGCCGGACCACGGGCCTAGAAGAGCGCGTCCTCCTCGGCCCCGAGCTCGACCGCCGGGGCGTTGGGGTCGATCGGCGCACCGGTGCTGTACGGCTTCACCTCGACGTGGACGTGCGGATGCCGCTCCCCGACCACGTAGTCGACGTGGCTGGTGAAGGGCAGCAGCCGCGCCACGGCGATCGCGGAGCTGCCGGCCTCGACGCGGTCGCCGACCGCCACCTGCGGCTCGTGCAGGTGGATCACGACGACGTTGAGATCCTTGCGGGCGTCCGGCTCGATGACGACCCGCCAGTCCTGCACTCCGTCGGACAGCACGTAGCGGCGGACCTCGGTGACCGTGCCGGTGACCGGCGCCAGGGCCACGCCGCCGTCGGGCAGGACGATGTCGACCGCGCTGGTGGGCGGTCGTCCGCGGCCGCGCGAGGAGAGGATGTGGTAGCCCGGCCCCTCCGCGTCGGCGGGCGCGATGTAGCGCTCGGCGTTGTCGTTGCCCTCGAGGACGCCGACCGGGTCCATGGGAAGGGCCTCGGGTCGGTTCGCCTCGTGGAAGGCGACCTTGAGGGTCTGCTCGTGCGGCAGGACCAGCTCGAGGCCCTCCACGCGGGCGAAGACGCTGCCCGCCTGGACGGGCGAGCGCCCGGAGCGGTCGACCGTCATGGCGCTGCGCCGTGGCGCGGTCGCAGGGGCGGCCACCTCACCGGTCGCGCTCGCGGCGGCGGCGGTGCGGGTGAGCGAGGCCTGGTCAGCCCCGTCCGATTGGCCGGCCGCCACGACACCCAGGTAGGTCAGCACGCTCACCAGCAGGCCCACGGCCACCAGGATCGGCTTGGGGATGACCGGGCGACGGGTGGCGACGAGAGGCTCGCCCGCTCCGCGGGTGATCAGCCTGCCGGCGCGGCGGCGCCGGACCGGCTGCGGCTGGCCTATACGGCCCAGCGCGCGCAGATCGTCGTATCGCAAACGGTCAACCTTCGGAAGCTAGGGGGACCGGGGGCTAGCTGTGGCAGCACGACGAGCGTCCGACGGGCAAAGGGGCTCATCGCGACGCGCAACAGTCAACCACACCGGGGGGTGCAAGGACCAACATCCTACGCGGTAGCGCCCACCGCTGCCTGGGCTACGGTGAGCGACATGCACACACCGAAGCGACTTCGAACCGTGGTGGGCTTCGGCATCGACCGGGTCGCGGCCCAGGCCGACGATCCCGAGGTGCTGCGGCTCGAGAACCTGGACACCGACCTGCCGCCTCCGGACGCTGCGGTGCAGGCGGTGCGCGCCGCGCTGGAGGACCCCGCGGCCAACAGCTATCTGCCCTTCATCGGTCGCGCCAGCCTGCGCGCGGCGGTGGCCGAGCGCCTGACGGCCACGACCGGGCGCCCGTTCGATGGGGACCGCAACGTCGTGATCACCGCCGGCGGCACCGAGGGCGTGCTGGCGGCTCTGCTGGCGACGGTCGACGTCGGCGACGAGGTCGTGCTGACCGACCCGACCTACGCCGGCCTGATCCAGCGGGTCACCCTGGCCGGCGCCGTGCCGATCACCGTGCCGCTGTCCGTCGCGGACCGGCGCTGGCGGCTCGACCCCGAGCGGCTCGCCGCGGCCATCGGGCCGAAGACCCGAGCGCTGCTGCTCATGAGCCCGTCCATGCCCACAGGTCACGTGCTGTCCGAGGGCGAGTGGCGCGCCGTGCTGGACCTCTGCGAGCGGCACGACCTGTGGCTGCTCTACGACGCGGCGATGGAGCGGCTGGTCTTCGACGGGCTGCCCGTGCTGCACCCCGCCGCGCTGCCCGGCGGCGCGGACCGGGTGATCACGATCGGCTCGGTCTCCAAGGAGTACCGGATGATCGGCTGGCGGATCGGCTGGGTGGCCGCCCCCGAGGCCGTGGCCGATCGCGTCGTGTGGACCCACACCTACAACGTGGTCACACCGCCTGGGCTCACCCAGCCGGGCGCCGAGGCCGCGCTGAGGGCCGGCGAAGACGACGGCGTCGCCGCAGCGACGGCCGAGCTCCAGCAGCGCAGAGACGCCGTGCTCTCGGCCCTCGGCGATCGCCCCGCCATGGTGCCGGAGGGCGGCTGGTCGCTGCTGGTCGACGCCGCGGCCATGGGCACATCTCCCGGCGAGCTGTCGGCCGCCTTGCTGGCGCACGGCAAGGTCGCGGCGACGCCCATGACCGGATGGGGCGATTCGGTCGCGCCGCGCCACCTGCGCATCGTCTTCAGCCGCGAGCCCGTCGAGCGGCTCGCCACGCTCGGGGAGCGCTTCGCGGCCGCGGGCTGGTGAGACCCTCGCCGCGGCGGCGCTAGCCGGCCGGTCGGGGCTGCCGGTCTTCGGCCGCCATGTCGGCCAGGTCCGCCAGGGCCGCCGCCCGCAGCTCACCGGCGTGCCCGGCCGCCAGCGCGCTGTCGGGGCTGCCCGACAGCATGCGCGAGAGCTCGACGATCCGGTCGTCCTCGTCCAGCCGCCGGACCGTCGCCGTGGTTCTCCCTGTGGCGGTGTCGGAGTCCTTGGCGACGGCGAAGTGGGCGTCGGCGTAGGCGGCCAGCTGCGCCAGGTGGGTGACGCACAGCACCTGGCGCCCGCGGGCGAGGCGGGCGAGCTTGCGGCCCACGACGGTCGCCACCGCTCCCCCGATGCCGGCGTCCACCTCGTCGAAGACGATCACCGGCGTGGCGTCAACGCCGGCGAGCGCCAGCCGAACCGCCAGGGCCACGCGGCTGCGCTCACCACCGCTGGCTGCCTTCGCGAGCGGCAGCGCCGGCCCTCCGGGGTTGGCGGCCAGGCGCAGCTCGACGCTGTCGGCCCCGAACGGACCCGGTGGCGCAGGCGCGACCGCCACCTCCATGCTGGCCTCCGCCATCGCGAGCTCGGCCAGGTGGGTCTCGACCTCGGCCGCCAGCCGCCTGCCCGCCGCCGCGCGCTCCTCGCGCAGCCGACGGCCGGCCTCCTCCACCAGACCGTCGAGCTCCTTGACGCGTTCGCGCAGCAGAGCCGCGCGCTCCTGACCGCCCTCGAGCGCTGCCAGCTCATCCCGGGCCTTCGCCGCGTAGGCCAGGACCGCCGGCAGATCGGGGCCGTACTTGCGCAGCAGCGCCAGCAGTGCGGACCGCCGCTGACGCAGCTCCTCCAGGCGGGCTGGATCCAGCGCGAGCGTTCCGGCGTAGTCGACGAGCTCGAGGCCGAGGTCCTGAACCTCCGCGGCCAGTCCCTCCGCCCGCTCGAGCAGCGCCGCCAGGTTGGGGTCGTGCCCGGCGACGCTGCGCAGCCCCGCCACGGCGCTGCCCAGCGAGTCCCGCGCGCCGCCGTCGTCATTGATCGCGGCTGCGGCGACCGCCGCGGCCTCGAGCAGGGATTCGGCGTGCTCCAGGCGCCCCAGCTCGGCCTCGATGCGCTCGTCCTCGCCCTCCTCGGGGGCGACCGAGTCGATCTCAGCGAGCTCGAAGCGGAGCCGGTCGGCGGTGCGGGCGCGCTCGCGGTCGTCGGACTCGAGCACGGCCAGCTCGTCCTGCGCCGCGCGCCACTCGCCGTACACCTCGTCATATTGCGCTCGCGCCGCCGCAACCGCAGGTCCGCCGAAGCGGTCGAGCAGGTCGCGCTGCACGGACGGCGTGGCGAGGCGGTAGGTGTCGGACTGGCCGTGCACCTCCACCAGCGGGTCCATGACCTCGGCGAGCACGGACACCGCCGCCAGCCGACCGCCGACCCGGGCGCGGCTGCGCGCCCCGCCGGGCTCCGCGAGGACCTCGCGTGCGACCATCAGATCCTGCTCGTCCCGGTCCAGCCACTCGGCCGCGCTCGCGGGGGCGGGCGAGATCACCCCCTCCACCAGCGCCCCGGCGGCGCCCGCTCGGACGCGGTCGGCGTCGGCGCGAACGCCTCGCAGCAGCTCGAGCGCCGACACCACCATGGTCTTGCCGGCTCCGGTCTCGCCGGTCAGGACGTTGAGCCCGGGGGCGAGCTCGAGCGTGACGTCGTCGATGACTCCGACGTCACGGATGCGCAGCTGTTCAAGGCGGGGACGCACGCCGCGAGTGTAGGCAGCCGCCCCCGTTGATCCCGGTCAGCGAGCGCAGCGAGCGCAGGTTCGGGATCACCCTGGATAG
>CAZVUW010000120.1:0-3914 GCA_964629825.1 uncultured Actinomycetota bacterium | reverse complement strand
CGTTGATCCCGGTCAGCGAGCGCAGCGAGCGCAGGTTCGGGATCACCCTGGATAGAGATTGAACTTGTCGCGCACGCGGGCGTAGAAGTCGACGGGGCCGACGTGGGCGAGCAGGACAGGGATCTCGCCGCGGGAGACGAGGACCGCACCCCCGTCGGGGACGTTGAACGTCTCACGGCCGTCAAGCCCGACGACGCAGGCGTTACCTCCCGGCTGCGGGCGCACCGACAGCTCCTCGGCCGGGTCGATGACGACGGTGCGGGAGAACAGCGAGTGCGGAGCGACCGGGGTCAGCACGATGGCGTCGACGAGCGGCGACAGCACCGGGCCGCCGGCGCTGAAGGCGTAGGCGGTCGAGCCGGTCGGAGTCGCCAGCACCAGCGCGTCGGCGGGGATGGTCGCAAAGCGGGTGGCGCCGACGTGCACGTCGAGGATGATCAGCCGGCGGGTGTCGATCCGCTCCACGGAGGCCTCGTTCAGGGCCCACCCGCTCGCGACGGTGCTGCCCTCGGCATCGAGGATGGCGACGCTGAGGGTCATCCGCTCCTCGACCTCCCAGCGGCCCTCCGCGATGGTGGGGATCGCCGCGATCAGCTCGGTCTCCTCGAGGTCCGCCAGAAAGCCGAGGCGGCCGAGGTTGACGCCGAGCAGCGGCACCTTCTCGTCGCGGACCAGGTGAGCGGCGCGCAGGAAGGTGCCGTCGCCCCCGAGGACGAGCACGAGGTCGAGGTCACGCGCGAACTCCTCGGTGGAGCGCAGATCCACCCCGTCGACCCCTGCGTCGGCCCAGGCGTCGCCCCGGCAGGCCACGACGTCCAGACCGGCCGCTCGCAGGTGCTCGGTGGCGTCGTGCGCGGCCGCAAGGGCCTCGGGTCGACCGCCGTGCACGATGATCCCCACCCGTCGCGCGCGATCAGCCACGGCTCACCTCCTCGGCCGCGGCCAGGGCCGAGGCGACCGCAGCCCCGCGGCCGGCCGGGTCCGCATCGGCGCGCAGGTGCAGGAAGAACTCGATGTTGCCGGCCGGTCCGGGCAGCCTGCTGACCGTCCCACCCGCGGCGTGGAGGCCTTGCTCCGCGGCGGCGTCGAGGACGCCCTCGAGCGCACGCCGCCAGGCCTCGGGATCACGGACCACGCCGCCCTTGCCGATGGACTCAGGCCCGACCTCGAACTGCGGCTTGACGAGCAGCAGCAGATCCGCCTCGGGCGCGGCCACGGCGGCCAGAGCGGGCAGCACCAGACGGAGCGAGATGAACGACAGATCGGCGACGATCAGGTCGGGAGGCGGTGCGGGCACATCCGCCGGCGTGAGGTGGCGGACGTTGGTTCGGTCGAGCACGACGACGCGCGGGTCGTTGCGCAGGCGCCACAGCAGCTGGCCGTAGCCGACGTCCACGGCGACGACGCGTGCGGCGCCGCGCTGCAGCAGCACGTCCGTGAAACCGCCGGTTGAGGCACCCGCGTCGAGGCAGTGGCGACCGGCGGGCGACAGCTGCAGGTCGTCCAGAGCCCCCTCGAGCTTGTGGCCGCCGCGCGAGGCCCACAGCGGCCGATCGTCCGCCACCACGACGGCGGAGCCGGTCGCCACCTGCGCCGCCGCCTTGAGCGCCGGGGCGCCGTCGACCGTCACCCGGCCCTCGGCGATGAGGCGTTGGGCCTCGGAGCGGGTGGCGGCATGCCCCCTCCGCACCAGCTCGGCGTCGAGCCGGGCCCTGCGCTGGCGTGCCGTGGCGATTCCCCTCGGACCTCCGGGCCGCCTAGGACCGCGGGCGGGAGCTGCCGGCCCCGGCGAGGCGGTCGAGCTCGGCGACCAGCGCGCGGTGCACCTCATCGAGCACGTCGGCGTGTTCCGCGACGGGCCGCTCCCCGAGCTCGCCGAGGCGCTCCTCGAGGCGTCGCAGGCGAGCGTCGGCATCGGGCTGGTCGGCCGCTCCGGAGACGTCAGTGGTCATGGCTGCTCCGTGCTGGACTGGTCGGATGCCGCCCGGCCTGCGGCGGTCCCTTGGGCGGCCGGCGCAGTCGCTGCGCGACGGGCGGCGGCCGACTTCTTGGCGGTGGCCTTCTTGGCGACGGTCTTCTTGGACGACGCCTTCTTGGCGCTGGTCTTGCTGGCGCTGGTTCTGGTTGCGCTGGCCTTCTTAGCAGCCGTCTTGGCGGCGCTGGTCTTGGCCGCGGTGCGCTTGGCCGCCGTGGCCTTGGCGGCGGTGGCCTTGCGCTCGACCTGCTCCAGCTTGCGCTCCAGGCGGTCGAGGTCGGACTTGCGCGCCAGGCCGAGCCTGGCAACGGCCTTGTCGATCTCGGAGCGGACGATCGCGGCGACGGCCTTGCGGTTGGTCTCGCCCCGCTTGAGCAGCTCGTCGACGGTCTTCTCCGCTCGGTCGGCGGCGACCTCCCCCTGCTTCACGAGGTTCTTGACGATGGCCTCCGCGCGCTTGCGCGTGACCTCCGTCACGGATGCCGCCGTCTCGATGTACTTCTCCCAAGGGGTCACGATGTCTCCTAGTCGTCAGGCCCGTGTCCACCGGAGCTGTGCGGCGGGTGGAGCATAGGACATGGCCCTTCCCCCGCGATCAGACCCATACCCCGCCGCGGCCGCCGAGCCACTGCTCCGGCCGGTGTGCGCACGTCCGGACGGGCATACTGCGCGCATGCCACCGGTGAGCCGTCCCACCTCCCCGCCGGGTGGTCCGGTGCGACGCAGGGCCAGGCCGTGCTGATCCCGATCGGCGACCGCAACCCGGTCCGCCGGACCCCGTGGGTCACCCGGCTTCTGCTGCTGTCCAACGTCGCCGTGTTCTTCCTGGTCCAGCCGCTGGAGTTCGCCGAGGGCGTGTGCGCCCAGGCTCAGTTCTTCGTGGACTGGGCTGCCATCCCCCTCGAGATCGTCCGCGGCGTCCCGCTCGACGCCGCCGAGCTGGCGCAGCTGCCGAGCGGCTGCCCGCTCGTGCCCAACCCCGCCAAGCCGGTGCGCCTGGCCGCCCTTGCCAGCCTGTTCTTCCACGCCGACCTGCTGCACCTCGGCGGCAACATGCTGTACCTGTGGATCTTCGGCAACAACATCGAGGACCATCTCGGGCACCTGCGCTTCCTGCTCTTCTACCTGGGCTGCGGACTCGGGGCGACGGCGATCTTCACCGCCTTCAACGCCGCCAGCCCCGTGACCATGGTCGGAGCGTCGGGAGCGATCGCCGCGGTGCTTGGCGCCTACCTGATCCTCCACCCGACGGCCCGCGTGACGGTGGTGCTGCTGCCGCTGTTCTTCCTGGCCGTCCCCCTGCCCGCGGTCCTCGTCCTGGGTCTGTGGTTCGTGTTCCAGCTTCAGGACTTCGGCACCGCCGGCGTCGGCGGGGGGGTCGCCTACCTGGCGCACATCGCAGGCTTCCTGCTCGGCGTGGTCGTGATCCTGATGCTCGGCGGCCGTCCGCAGCCGCGCCCGGACCGGCCGCGACCGCGTCGCCGGCGTCGTCCGCCGGAGTGGCCCGAGTACTACTAGCTCGCCTCCATCCGGCGGCGCACACGCTCAAGCGCCGAGGCGTACGCGCTGCGGCCGTTCAGGGCACAGGCCAGCTTGTAGTGCTTGGCCGCAGCGGCCAGCGAGCCCTCCCGCTCATGGCAGCGGCCCACGCCGAAGTGGGCGTAGGCGTCGGTGGGGTCCAGCTCAAGGGCGTGCTCGAACTGCGTGCGGGCCTTCCCGACGGCGGCGCTGGCGAAGTAGGCGCGCGCGAGGGTCTCGCGCAGCAGCGCGCTCTGCGGCGCGTGCTCGACGGCCAACTCCAGCACCTCAGCGGCGGCCCGCGGGTTGCCCGCATCCAGGCGCCGGCAGCCCTGCCGGTACAGGTCGTACACGGCGACGTGGTCCTCACCCGGCATGTCCAGGGCGTCCACCTCCCACGTCCGCAGTCGACGCTCCCCCC
>CAZVUW010000119.1:0-8336 GCA_964629825.1 uncultured Actinomycetota bacterium | reverse complement strand
CTCGGGGGTGGCGTTGATCCCGGTCAGCGAGCGGAGCGAGCGCAGGTTCGGGATCACCTCTAGTTCAGATGCCATGCTGGTGGGATGACCGATGTGATCGCCGGTCTGCCGCCCGGCCTGCCAGCAGCCCTGCTGCTCGGCTTGGCGGCGGGCCTTGCCGTGGCCGTCCCGCTCGGCCCCGTCGGGCTGCTGATCCTGGATCGCAGCGCGCAACGGGGTCGCAGCTACGGCTACGCGGCCGCCGGCGGCGTCGCGACGGTGGACCTGGCCTACGCGGCGCTGGCCGTCACCGGCTCGGCCTGGGCGGCTGCGGCGATCGAGCCCTGGCGGCGTCCCGCCGGCCTAATTGCGGCGGGCGTCCTCGCCGCGCTGGGTCTGATGGCGCTGATCGGCCCGCGGCGCCGCGGCGCCGAGGAGGCCGTGAGCCTTGCGGAGCCGGCCGACCAGCGTCGGCTCGCCAGGACCTACCTGTCCTTCGTGGGGCTGACCGCCCTCAACCCCGCGACGGTCACCTACTTCGCCGCTCTGGCGGTGGGCCTGTCCGAGCATCTGGCGAGCTGGAGCGCCCGCAGCGTCTTCGTGCTGGCGGCGGGCGTGGCCTCGCTCGCCTGGCAGTCCCTGCTGGTCATCCTCGGCGGGGTGCTGGCGGCGCGCGCCGCCCGGCTGCGCCAGCTGACCCGGCGCATCGGTGGCGGCCTGCTCCTGGTCTATGCCCTGTTGCTCGTCCTGTAGGACGCAACAGAGGAGGGGGCCGGACCTCAGCGGTCCGGCCCCCTAGTGTTGCGGGGTGGCTAGAAGCCGAGCGCAGCCTTGCCGCCGACGATCGGCAGCTTGGCGTGGCTGACCTTGACCTGCAGGTCGAAGGTGGCGGGCTCGGCGCCCTCGGGGGCGAAGATGCTGTTGTCCTTGCCCGTGACGACGATGCCGATGCGCCGGCCGGCGCGGAACACGTAGTCCTTCGGCATCAAGTTGAAGCGGATGACGTAGTTGCGGTTCGGGTTGATCTCGTCCTCCTCCCAGATGGTCCGGACGCTCTTCACGTCCTGCCAGCCGCGGCTGACGATCTGGTTGGAGCCGCCGACGCCGTTGGCGTCGTAGTCCATGAGGATGGCGCTGACGTGCGCGTCACCGCTGACGCGCGTGTGCAGCTCGATCTCCGGGGTCCCGGACAGGTGCACGTCCTCGGTCAGGACCGGCGACAGGAACACCCGGCGGTGGGTGCGCTGCTCGAACGCGTTGCTGATGAACGTGTTCACGTTGCCGGTGTATGTCTCGGTGAAGCTCTGGTAGGCCGGCGCGCCGTTCGGCACGGACGAGCTGAGGGTTCCGGTCGTCTCCGGGGTGTCCTGGCCGAAGTAGGTCTTGACCTCCTGGCTGCCCGGAACCGGCCAGTCCGCGTGGACGCTCCACTCACCGGTCACCGGGTCCTGGACGTCCACCATCGGCTCGTCCATCACGCCGGTGTCGAGGCCGTAGAGCCAGTAGTCGAACCAGCGGTGCAGGACCGGGGTCCAGCGGGCGTTGTCGACGTTCGCCGGGCTGGTGTGGGCGCCGCGGTGCCACCACAGCTTGCGGGGGATGTTGTGGCGGGTCAGCTCGGTCCAGAGCTCACCGGCGTGCTGGGACTGGACGTTCCAGTCGGTGAGGCCGTGCACCAGGAAGACGCTGGCCTTGATGTTGCCGACGTTGTTCAGGTAGTTGCGCTCGTCCCAGTACTCGTTGAAGTTCCCGGTGCGGCGTTCGGCGCGCTTGACGACGTCGATGAGCTCGTCGTCGCACTGGCGGTAGTCCTCGCGGGTGAGCACTGCGCCGGCGAGGGGGTCGAAGTAACCGGTCTTCACCGTTCCGTTGGCGCGGAAGTAGTTGTACCAGTTGCTGATGGCGGCGATCGGGACGATGGTCTTCAGACCCTCGACGCCGGTCGTGGCCACACCGGTCGGCAGGGTGCCGACGTACGACACACCGATCAGGGCGCTGTCACCGGTCGACCAGTCGGCGTCGACCGTCTCGGTGCCCGTCTTGGTCGTGTAGGCCGTGCCCTTGCCGTTGAGCCACTCGACGACCGCCTTGATGCCCTCGACGTCAGACGGACCACCGGTGGAGGGGCAGCCGGTCGAGGTGTTCGTCCCCGCCATGTCGGCGTCGATCACGGCGTAGCCGCGCATCAGGAAGAAGTTGGGGCTGTAGGGGATCTCCGGCGGGGTGATGTCCTCACCGAAGACGTTGATGCCGAGCTCCGTGAGCAGGTTGTTCACGAAGGCTGTGCTGCGCGTTCCGCCGTTGTACGGGCTGGCCTGGATGATGGAGGGCACAGCGAAGTCGGCGTCGGGGCGGCGGATGCGCACGCCGATGCGGTCCTTGACGCCGTCGCCGTCGGAGTCGATCGCGCTCTCGACCCATACGTTCTCGACGATCGCGTCGCCGACGTTGAAGATCGGTTCCGTCTGCTCGCCGTCGGGACCGAGCCCGAACAGGTCCTCGACGGGGTCATCTGCCCGCGCGGCCGGAGCTCCGGCCAGGGTTGTCGCGAAGACCAGCAACGCCAGCACAGCGGCGATGCGGATGGTGAAGCTCCTGGGGCGCCCGCGGAGCTCAGCTGAGTTGACCATTCCCACTCCTCGGTGGTTTGGGGGGATACGAACGTGCGGCCAGCGCGCAAGCGACGGTCGCGGCCGGGAGTATGGTCCTGTACGGATGTACTAGTCAATGATTTCTAGTCGACATGGGGGAACGGAACCCTCTGGTGGCCTTAGAGGGCCTGCGATGGGTACGCCAGTCGCCTTTGAAGGGCGCTGGGCGCGCGCCCGGACTAGTTGTCTGTCGGGGCTCCTGGGAGTCCGCCGCCCGCGCCGTCGGAAGCCGGGTCGTCGGGGACCATCAGGCTCGCGAACCGCAGCGTGGCGCCCTCGGCCTCGATGACCAGCTCATCGCCATCGAGCGCCATGCGCGTCGCCGACTCGAGGGCGGCCAGCAGGGTCTGCTCGGCGCGCATCAGCTCCGGCGGTTCGCAGGCCATCTTGGTGGCGGCCACCGGGCCGACGCTGAGCGCGTCCCCGTCCAGGCTGTAGCCGGCGGTGAAGCTGTTGCAGCCCCCGTGCCCTGCAAGGCGGTCCGCCTCGACGGTCATGGTGATGTCGCGATCGGGGAGGGGCAGCCCCTCCAGGCCCTCGGCCTCGATCAGGTACCAGTCCCCAAGCATGGCGCCTCCGCTGCTGGCTGACGGCTCGCCGTCGGTCGGTGGAGTCCCCTGATCAGCGTCGCCGTCCTCCGCACCGCTCGGGGTCGGCTCCGGGCCGGCCGTCGGGTCTGCGCTGGACGTGGGCTCAGCGGTGGAGGTCTGCGCCTCGCTCGGCGAGCCCGTCGCGGTCGGCGCGTCGTCGAGGGCGACCTGCGAGGGGCTGTTCTCGCCGCAGGCGGCGAGCAGCGCGAGCAGGATCACAACGGCGAGCAGACGTGCGGCTGGATTCATCGGTGGCGCGGACCTCCCGAGACGGTTCATATCAGGTTCGACGAGCGGCGGCATGTCGACGGTTCCCCGCGGGAACCCCAGCGCAGACCTCGACGTCCAACGCACCGGCGACGGATGGTCCGCGCCGATGGAGGAGAGCTCAGAAGATGTCGCGAAAGAGACTGCTCAGCGCGCTGATCGGCGTGCTCATGTTGAGCCTGGCAGCGTGCGGGTCGGCGGGCGGTGGCGCCGAGGCGCCCGAGGATCCGACGGCCTCGGACGCCGTCGCGGATGCGGACGACGGGGACGCCCCGACCTCGGGCGGCGTCGCGGGGATGTGCCCGCAGGAGGACCCCGACTGCATCGACACGCCCGAGCTGGCGGAGGACGACCCGGTTCCGATGGACGAGACGGGTGTCGAGCAGGCGCGACGCGACGCTCAGGCCTACCTCGGAGCGACGCAGGACCAGCTGCCGGAGGCCGTGCGGATCGGTCGCATCGACGACGAGGAGATGATGCTGACCGAGGACTACCAGATCGGACGGATCACGGTCGAGCTGGATGACCTCGAGGGCGATGGCAACCCGATCGTGACCAAGGCGACGGTCGAGCTGCCGGACGGGCCGGAGACCTTCGAGCTCGAGAGGTAGGCGCGCCTATCCCTGGGCCCGACGGCCCTCCCGCGCGGCGTCGACGATGGCCGCCACCCGTCGGGCTCGGGTCTCGGGCTTGACGGCGCTGATGACCCACCACAGCATCATCTTCCGGGCGGATGGGG
This sequence comes from uncultured Actinomycetota bacterium, assembly GCA_964629825.1. Taxonomy (GTDB): domain Bacteria; phylum Actinomycetota; class Nitriliruptoria; order Euzebyales; family Egibacteraceae; genus CAZVUW01. The sequence continues at coordinate 4,110 of CAZVUW010000119.1, read as the reverse complement.
GGAATCCGTCCCAGTGAGCGCGCGCCGCTGGAACTGCCGAGAGCGCCGCGGCGAGCTCATCCGGCTCCAACAGATCTTCGACCGGGTCGTAGATCGTCCACCAGCCATTGGCCTTGGCGACCTCGACCGCGCGCCAGCCCGCCGGAGTCATGAGGCCCTGCTCCTCAAGGCGGGCGACGCGCTCCCGGTTCAGACGGGTCCAGGTGCTGCGCGGCCGGCGCGGGGACATCAGCTGCAAGCCTCGGCTCTCGTCGAGGATGTTGACGGTCGAGTCGATCCAGCCGAAGCACAGGGCCTCCTCGACGGCTTCGGCGTAGGGCACGGTCGGTCTGCCCGTACCCGAACGCCATGAGACCAGCCACACCCCGCGGGCCGTGGCGTGGTGCTCCTCGAGCCAGGCCCGCCATGCTGCCCTGGTCTCGGGGTGATAGACGGGATAGTCGAACTTCCACGTCGCGGGGTGCTCGGATGCCGTGGGTGGGACGGCTCCCATGGCGACCTCCTCGATCCGGGATCGGAGCATGATGCCCGAGCGGCGGTCGCTAGGGTTGAGACCGTGAGCTCAGCAACCTCGGCGACCGGCCTCGGCCAGGAGCTGCTCGCCGTCCACCGCCAGCTGCGGGTGCGGGTGAGCCAGCTCGAGCGGGCGCTCGAAGCGGGGCTTGACGACGTCGCCGACTTCGGCCGTCCTTGCCTGGCGTTCTGCCGCGGCCTGCGTCGTCACCACATCGGTGAGGACGACGGCGCCTTCGAGGTGCTACACCGGCACCGGCCGGACCTCGGCGACGTCCTCGACGCCCTGACGCGCGACCATGAGTTCCTGAACCCCATGCTCGACCGCCTCGAGGGGCTGCTCAGCGCGGGCGATGCCGAGGAGCGCGGTGCGCTCGAGCGCGAGGTGGGCGGCATCGCGGCGCTGCTGGAGAATCACCTGGCCTACGAGGAGCGAGTTCTCGTAGCGGTCCTGGACGGCCTTGAGGTCGAGGCTGGGTCGGCGGACGAGGCCGCTCTGCGCGCGCCGCTCGACGGCATCTTCTAGGCCTCCGGTGGACGTCTCCCGGCGCCTGGAACAGGGCCGTTCGGACGGTTGCCCGGTGCTCGCGGCGGGTAGCCGTCCTCCTGCGCCGCCCCACCTGGGGAGGCCATCTGGCGACGACCTGGCCGCCCACTGGCGGCTTTGGGAAGGAAGCGAGGTGGCGATATGAAGGCAGTCGTCTACCACGGCCCGGGCAACAAGGCCTGGGAGGACGTCCCCGACCCGCAGATCATCGATCCCACCGACGCGCTCGTGCGCGTCGACACGGTGACGATCTGCGGCACCGACCTCCACATCCTGAAAGGCGATGTGCCGGCGGTGACCGACGGACGGATCCTCGGCCATGAGGCGGTCGGCACCGTCGAGGAGGTCGGAGCGTCCGTAACCAACGTCAAGCCGGGCGACCGCGTTCTGGTCTCCTGCATCTCAGCCTGCGGCCGCTGCCGCTACTGCAGCGCCGCCCAGTACAGCCAGTGCCTCGGCGGCGGAGGCTGGATCCTCGGCCACCTGATCGACGGCACCCAGGCGGAGAAGGTGCGCATCCCGTTCGCCGACACCTCGACCTACCTGGTTCCGGACGGCGTCACCGACGAGCAGGTCCTGATGCTCGCGGACATCCTCCCGACCGGCTATGAGGTCGGGGTCCTGAACGGCGGCGTGCAGCCGGGTGACGTCGTGGCCGTGGTCGGCGCGGGCCCCATCGGCCTTGCGGCGATCACCGGGGCGCAGCTGTTCTCGCCGTCCGCGATCGTTGCCATCGACCTTGCGGACAGCCGCCTGGAGGCCGCCAAGCAGTTCGGCGCCACGGTGACGGTCAACAACGGCATGACCGACCCGATGGAGGCGGTCAAGGAGCTGACCGACGGGCTGGGCGCTGACGTGGCGATCGAGGCCGTCGGGGTCCCTGACACGTTCGAGCTGTGCACACGGCTGATCCGGCCCGGTGGCCGCGTCGCCAACGTCGGCGTTCACGGCAAGCCGGCGACCCTGCACCTCGAGGATCTGTGGATCCGCAACGTCCGGATCGCCACCGGCCTGGTCGACACCTACTCGACTCCGACCCTGCTGCGCCTCGTGGCCTCGGGCCAGCTCGACGCGCGCCGGTTCGTCACGCACCACTTCGCCATGGACCAGTTCATGGACGCCTATGACGTGTTCTCGCGCGCGGCCGACACGGGCGCGCTGAAGGTCGTCCTGACCAGGTCATAGCAGCCGCGGGGCGCCCGGGAGCCGTACGGGCCCGGGCGCCCACGATGTCCGATCTCCGCCAGACTGCGCGGGCTGCACCGGCAGAATGGCGCCGGATGATCGATGACTTCGACCGCTGCTACCGCGCCATCCAGAGCCGTGACCCCCGCTTTGACGGATGGTTCGTCGTGGCCGTCCGCTCGACCGGCATCTACTGCCGGCCGAGCTGCCCCGCGGTCACGCCGAAACGGCGCAACGTCACGTTCCATCCGACTGCGGCCTCGGCCCAGGCCGCCGGGTACCGGGCGTGCAAGCGCTGCCGACCAGACGCGAGCCCGGGCTCGCCCGAGTGGAGCGCTCGAGCCGATCTGACCGCCCGCGCCATGCGTCTGATCGCCGACGGGGTGGTCGACCGCGACGGCGTGGCCGGTCTGGCCTCACGGCTGGGCTACAGCGAACGGCATGTGCACCGCGTGATGGTGGCCGAGGTCGGAGCGGGGCCGCTGGCGGTCGCCAGGGCGCAACGTGCCCAGACCGCGCGTCTCCTGATCGAGTCGACGACGCTGCCGTTCGCGGACGTGGCGTTCGCCGCCGGCTTCGCGAGCATCCGCCAGTTCAACGACGTCGTGCGGTCGGTGTTCGACGCGACACCGACGCAGCTCCGAAGCCGCTCGGCGGGTGCGGTCAGCGCTGCGCGTGGCGTGATCACGCTGCGACTGCCGTTCCGTGCGCCGTTGGACGCCGAGGCCGTCCTTGAGTTCCTGGCCGCACGTGCGATCCCCGGCGTGGAGTCCGGAGACCGCGGCAGCTACCGGCGGAGCCTGAGCCTGCCGCATGGCACGGCGGTCGCCGAGCTGACCCCGCGCGCTGACCACGTCCGCTGCAGCCTGCAGCTGGAGGACCTCCGCGACCTCGCCGCGGCGGTGCAGCGCTGCCGTCGGCTGCTCGACCTCGACGCCGACCCGGTCGCCGTGCACGAGGCGCTGTCCGCCGATCCGCTGCTGGGCGCGGCGGTGCGCCGGCCACCCGGGCAGCCGGTGGCGGGTGCGGTCGAAGGGGCCGGGCTGGGCGGGCGGGCCCTGGTCCGGGAACTGGAGCGCAACAATATCCGCCCGGCGGTCGCCATTATCGGCGAACCGACCGGCATGGGCATCATCGAGGGACACAAGGGCTGCTACGAATACACGACGGAGTTCTTCGGCCTCGAGGGCCACGGCTCCAATCCCGGCAAGGGCGTCAACGCGGTCGAGTACGCCGCCCGCTACGTCTCGCGCCTGCTCGATCTTGCCGATGCACTCAAGGCGCGCGCGCCGGCCGACAGCCGCTTCGAGCCGCCCTGGACCACGGTGCAGGTCGGCCGGATCGAGGGTGGCACGGCACGCAACGTCATCGCCGGCCATTGCGCCGTCGAATGGGAAATGCGCCCGGTGGCAGCCGAAGATGCGCATTTCGTCAAGCAGGACCTTCAAACCTATGTCGACACCGTGTTGCTGCCATCCATGCATGCCGTCTCGCCTGATTGCGCCATCGTCACCCATACGATCGGCGAGGTCGAGGGCCTCAAGGTCGTGCCCCAGTCGGAGGCACGCGCCATCGTCTCGGAACTGACCGGACAGCGCCATGCTGATGTCGTGCCGTTCGGAACCGAGGCCGGCCTGTTCCAGGCGGCCGGCATCTCCTCGATCATCTGCGGGCCGGGCTCGATCGCCCAGGCGCACAAGCCCGATGAATTCGTCGCCATCGAACAGCTTGCCGCCTGCCTCGACATGCTGGAAAAGCTGCGGCTGAAACTGGCGAATCAGACGGGAGGCTGCATTGTTGCGCAAGCGCACCGAAGCGACGGATGAAGGCGTCCGCGGGCGGTTCGAACGCATCTACCAGACGTT
>CAZVUW010000118.1:0-8350 GCA_964629825.1 uncultured Actinomycetota bacterium | reverse complement strand
CTCATAATCCGTCGGTCGCGGGTTCGAACCCCGCCGGGCCCACCAAGTGCCGCGCCATGGCCGCGGCGCCGGCCCCCTCTTCGACTTCGATGTTGTTGAAGGCGTGCATCTCCGTCCAAAACAACATCGAAGCGCGAGGATCCCCGCGCGGGTGGACGCGGACGCGGTGGATGTTGTTGAAGGCGTGCATCTCCGTCGAGAACAACATCGAAGCGGGAGGGTCGTCGAGCATGCAGAAGGGGCCGGGTCAGGCTCCCGGCCCCTTTGGCTTGCCGCTCACTTGCGCGTGACGGGGACGCGCGTGGCGGCCGGCTTCTCGGCCTCCTCCAGCGGCAGGCGGATCGTCAGGATGCCGTCGGCGTACGTGGCCTTGACATCCTCCTCTCCGCAGCCGGCCGGCAGCGGGATCGTGCGGTAGAAAGCGCCGTAGCGGATCTCCTGCCGACGGTAGTCCGGCCGCTCCTCCTTCTCCTCGCGCCGGCGCTCGGCGCGGATGTGGAGCATGCCGTCCTGGATCGTGACCTCGACGTCACGCTCGGGGTCGATGCCGGGCAGCTCGGCGCGGATCACGAGCTCACCGTCCGCCTCGAACTCCTCGACGGGGATCTCGGCCTCGAGCGCGGACAGCTGGTCTCCGAGCCAGTCCGGCAGGGTGAACAGCGGACGGTTGAACAGCGTGACCAGGTCACCCGGTCGACGCGTTCGTTGCAGGGTCGTCATCGTCTTGCAGCCTCCTCTCTTCGGACTCCGGCCGCAGTGGGCCGGCCACCCTCAGGGTCCTCCTCGAGGGTCCGGCGGCGAAGGGCCGAACGGGCCTGGTCGAGAGGGACGATCGTCCGGTTCGGTCGGAGCGCAGGGACCAGTGGGCGTCCGTGCCGGGCCCTTGGGCCCTATCGGCTGGGTGCTGCCGACCTCACGATGGCCCCAGCAGGCGAGCAGGGCATCGTCGCGACGGCGCGGCGGGCGGGCCTGCGGGGAGGCGATCGCGATGACCACCCCGACGATCGATCGGCCTTCGCCGCGCACGGATCCAGAGCGGCTCAGCAGCACAGCCGCCGAGCTCGAGTGCACCGGCCGGATCGCGCATCCCGATGAGCAGACCCGCTGACGCTGACCGCCTCGCCGACCGACGCGGTCGGTCGCCGTCCTCGACGTTGTCCTTCCTGGGCGCGGCGGGGACGGTGACCGGCAGCCGTTTCCTGGTCGAGTCCGGCGGCCTGAGGATCCTGGTCGACTGCGGCCTGTTCCAGGGGCTCAAGGACCTGCGTCTGCGCAACTGGTCGCCATTCCCGGTCGAGCCCTCGACCATCGACGCCGTCCTCATCACGCATGCGCACCTCGACCACAGCGGCTATCTGCCGGCGCTGGCGCGTGCGGGCTTCGTCGGCCCGGTCCTGGCCACCGCGGCCACCCGCGACCTGGCCGCGATCCTCCTGCCCGACAGCGGCCGGCTCCAGGAGGAGGAGGCCGAGTACGCGGCGCGCAAGGGCTACTCGCGCCATCGTCCGCCGAAGCCGCTCTACACGGAGGCCGACGCCCGGCGGTCGCTGACCCTGTTTCGGACCGTCGAGGTCGGCGAGTCGCTCGAGCTCGGGCCGGGCACCACCGCGCGCTTCCCCGAGGCCGGCCACATCCTCGGCTCCTGCCAGATCGAGCTGTCCGTCGCCTCGGGGGCGCGGGTGTGGTTCACCGGCGACCTGGGCCGCGGCAACCACCCGCTGCTCCCACCACCCGCGCCGCCCGGCGACGTGGACGTCATGCTGCTCGAGTCCACCTACGGCGACCGGCTCCACGAGCCCCGCCAGATCGGCGTCGACCGCCTCGCGGAGGTCATCCACGCGGCGGATCGCCGCGGCGGCGTCACCATCATCCCGGCCTTCGCCGTCGACCGGACCGAGCTGCTGCTGACCGAGCTGCGTCGCCTGCGCCGATCCGGTGCGCTGTCCGACATCCCGGTCTACGTCGACAGCCCCATGGCCCTGGACGCTCTCCGGGTCTATCGCGGCGCACTGCGCGCCGGCTCGTCGACCACCTCAGAGGACCCCTTCGACGTCGGCTACATGCACGAGGTCCGCGCGCCGGAGGAGTCCAAGCGCCTCCACGGCCTGCGCAGGGGGATCATCATCTCGGCCTCCGGCATGGCGACAGGTGGGCGGGTGCTGCATCACCTCGCCCGCCGGCTGCCGGACTCGCGCAACGCGGTGGTGCTCATCGGATACCAGGCCGCGGGCACGCGTGGGCGCTCGCTCGCGGATGGGGCCGAGCACGTGAAGATCCACGGCGAGTACGTGCCCGTGCGCGCCCAGGTGGCCACGGTCAACGGCTTCTCCACCCACGTCGATCGCGACGAGATGCTGGAGTGGCTGGGCAGGGCTCCGCGTGAGCCCCGGGTCGCCTACGTCGTTCACGGAGAGCCGCATGCCGCCGCCGGTCTCCGTGAGGCCATCAGCTCCAAGCTCGGCTGGAGCGCAGTGGTCCCGAAGCACGGAGAGCGGGTGCTGCTCACGCGGAGGTGACCGCAGCCATGAAGACGATCAACCGCCCACGACAGGATCGCCACGGCCAGACCACGGAGCCCCACCCCCGCAGGATGTTGTTCTTGCCGGACATGCACGGCAAGAACAACATCGAGCCCGAGGAGGAGCGGGCGTCGGGGCGGGCGTTGGGCCAGCCGTCGGGGCAGGCGACAACACCGGCGACTACAGCGGCGGCGACCCAGGCGCCCTCGCGCACCCGGCCGATCGTCGGGCTCGCCCTCTACCTAGGTGGTCTCGTGCTGCTGGGGATCGGCCTCGGCCTGGCGGCCTATCAGCTGCTGAAGGCGGGGCTGACTCCGGTGGCCGCGGTCGGGCTGGTCTTCCTGGCGGCCGGTGCGGCCCTGATCATCCTCGGGGTGCGGCGGCTATGGCGCGCCACGCCGCGCCGGTGGCGGCTCCTGCTGGTCCTGGCGCTGCTCCTGCTGGCATATCCGGTGGTCTCGCCGCTTGGTCAGGCGGTCGTCTACACGGTCGTGCCACCGATCCCGCTCGGATCGGAGACGCCCGCCGACCGAGGCCTCGAAGCCGACGTGGTCACCTTCCCGGCCGCCGACGGCGTGCGGCTGGCCGGCTGGTACGTCCCAGGCCGCAACGGCGCAGCCGTCGTGCTGCTGCACGGCGCCGGCTCGACTCGGACTGCGGTGCTCGACCACGCCGAGGTGCTCGCCCGCCACGGCTATGGCGTCCTGCTGTACGACGCCCGCGGCCACGGCGCCAGCGAGGGGCGCGCGATGGAGCTGGGCTGGTACGGCGATCTGGATGTCGCCGGCGCAGTCGACTTCCTGGCGGCGCGTCCCGACGTCGACCCGGACCGCATCGCCGCCGCCGGCATGTCCATGGGCGCCGAGCAGGTCATCGGCGCCGCGGCTGCCGACCCCCGCATCCAGGCCGTCGTCGCCGAGGGAGCCACCCAGCGCGTCGCCGGCGACGCCGGCTGGCTGCCGCGAGTCTACGGCCTGCGTGGCTGGCTGACCCTGCCGGTCGAGCAGCTGACCACGGCGCTGACCGACCTGCTCACACCCACCAGCGCGCCGATGCCGCTGCGCGAGGCAGCCGGGACCATGGCACCTCGGCCGTTGCTGCTGATCTCCGCCGGCACGGTGCCGGCCGAGGGTCACGCCGCGGCCTGGATCCGCGAGGGCGCGCCGACCAACGTCGCGGTCTGGGAGGCACCGGACGCAACCCACACCGGCGCGCTTGAGCTCCATCCCGACGAGTGGGAGGAGCGCGTCATCGGGTTCCTCGACGCGAAGCTCCTTCCGCACGGTGCCGACTAGGACAAGGTGAGCGACCTCGGAGTCGTGGGGTGGTCCCGCGCAATGCCACGACGGATGGGTGGACGGTTGAGTGGCCGATCAGCCACCCAACCGTCCACCCATAGAAGGCGCGCCATGAAAGGCGGGCGAGGCCTCGTTACGCCGCCCAGAGGTCTGGGCATCGCTGATCAGGCCGCGACCGCCGCGGTACCTGGATACGGGGAGTCCTGCCATGGCGCAATACAAGGTCGGCTACTTCGTCGGAAGCCTGTCCTCGAAGTCCATCAACCGCGTGCTCAGCCGCGCGCTGATACGGCTCGCCCCCGACCACCTCGACTTCCACGAGATCCCGATCGGCGACCTGCCGCTGTACAGCCCGGACTACGACGAGGACTATCCGCCCCCGGCGACCGCGCTGAAGCAGGCGATCGCGGACTCGGACGCCATCCTGTTCGTCACGCCGGAGTACAACCGGTCGATCCCGGGAGCGCTCAAGAACGCGATCGACTGGGCCTCGCGCCCGTGGGGGCAGAACTCGTTCGACCACATGCCCACGGCCATGATCGGCGCGTCTATCGGCGTGATCGGCACCGCGGTGGCCCAGCAGAGCCTGCGCGCGGTGATGGCCTTCTGCAACGCGCGCCAGATGACCGCTCCGGAGGCCTACATCCACTTCCGTCCGGAGGTGTTCGGCGCTGACGGCGGGATCAGCGACTCCTCGACCGAGGAGTTCCTGCGCGACTTCATGAACGAGTTCGCCATCCACGTCGAGCGCGTGCTCACCGTGATACCGCGCTGACGATAGCGGCCCCCCAGACCCTGAACACGACAGCGGCCCCCACGAGGGGGGCCGCCGCCAGATCGGTCGGGAGCCGGATCAGCTCCCGGTGGTGCTCTCCGCGCGCCGGCTGGCCTCGGACTCCTGGTCGACGGCGAGGTCGGACTCTCCGTGTTCGCCCTGGCGGCCCTCGGGCACCCACGCGCCCTCCTCGTGCTGCCAGCCCTCGGGGCCGGTCGAACCGGCGCCATCGCCGCCGAAGCCCTCGCTGGCGGGCATGCCGAGCGCGCTGCGGACCTTGTTCACCAGGTCGTTGGTCGCATCGGACGAGGCCATGTCGCGCATGGTCGAGCGCATCTGCTCGAACTTCTCACGCCCGGCTCTCGTGCCAGCCAGGTAGCCGATGCCGAGCATCATCCACGAGCGCAGTCGCATCTTGTGTCCTTTCGGGAGGTCTGGGGCTGTCGTGATTCCCGAGGCGTCAGCAGGAAAACGTCTGCTCTCCAGACCGGCCGGTCAGGTACATGCGCGCCAAGAGCTGTTCACACCGTGATCGCGCCCGTGGCCAGGGCGATCACGCCGATCACGCCACCGATCAGCGACACGGCGAAGATCACCGCCTCGGTCGGCGAGAACACCTTCCGGCCCTGCTCGCGGCGAGCCATCGCGAAAAGGATCGTCCCGGGGGCGTAGATGACGAGGGAGAGCAGCATGTACCGCGGGCCCGCCGCGAACAGCAGGAACACCGTGTAGACGGTCGCGAGCACGCCCACGACCAGCTCTCGATTGCGGCCCTGGGGCTCCTCGTCGTAGGTCTCGCGCGTGACCGCCAGCTTCAGGGCGTAGGCCGCCGCCAGCACGAATGGGATCAGCGTCAGGGCGCTCGTCATGTTCAGCGTCAGGTCGAATGCGTTCTCCGACGCCATCGTCACGAAGAGCATGATCTGGATGAGGATGGTGGTGATGATCACCGAGCTCACCGGGGCTCCGGCGCCGTTCTGGCGGCCGAGGAAGCGCGGCATGTCATCGTCCCGCGCCGCGACGAACAGCACCTCGGCCGCCATCAGGGTCCATGCCAGGTAGGCACCGAGCACCGACACGATCAGCCCGGCGCTGACGAACACCGCACCCCAGCCGCCGACCGCCGCCTCGAGCACCCCAGCCATAGACGGCTGGCGCAGCTCGGCGATCTCGCTCAACGGCAGGATGCCGTAGCTCACGATCGTGACGCTGGCGAACACGGCCAGGACGCCCAGGAACCCGAGCACCGTCGCCCTCCCGACGTCCTCGCGCTTGCGGGCGTGACGCGAGTAGACGCTGGCGCCCTCGACCCCCAGGAAGACGAACACCGTGGCGAGCATCGTTCCGCGGACCTGTGTGAACAGGCCGCCGTAGCTCGCGCCGCTGAAGTTCGAGGTGAAGACGTCCCAGTCGAGCAGGACGACCGCCAGGAGCACGAAGACGAGGATCGGGACCACCTTGGCGATGGTCACGATGCGGTTGATCGCGGCCGCCTCCTCGGTGCCGCGCAGCACCAGCGCCGCGAACAGCCAGATCCCCACCGTCGACAGGGCCACCGCGGGCAGCGTGTTCCCTTCGCCGAGCCAGGGAGCCAGACCTCCCAGGGTCGACATGATCAGCACCCAGTAGGTGACGTTGCCGACGCAGGCGCTCGCCCAGTACCCGAACGCCGAGAAGAAGCCCAGGTACTCGCCGAAGCCCTCCTTGGCGTAGGCGTACACACCGGAGTCCAGGTTGGGCTTGCGCACCGCCAGGGTCTGGAAGACGAACGCGAGCATGAGCATGCCGCTGCCGGCGATCGCCCAGGCGATGAGGGCCCCGTAGACACCCGTCTCGGTGGCGAAGCGGCGCGGCAGCGAGAAGACGCCGGCGCCGACCATGCTGCCCACCACCATCATGGTGAGGGTCGGCAGGGTGACGTGATGGGCGGCTCTGGTCTGCTCGGCCTGGGCTGTGTTGGTCATGCTTCCTCCCCCTTTGCTGAGGCGGGGCTGTCATGACCGAGGGGTTCGGCCACAGCAGTCTCGGGTGTGCGGTCCTGCTCGAGCGGCTCGACCTTGAAGCCCGTGAACCCGTACGCGAGGTTGATCAGCGGGCTGGCGATGTTGAAGAAGGCGTAGGGCAGGTAGACGAGCGTCGGCACGCCCAGCACCGCCGCCATGAAGGCTCCGCACGAGTTCCAGGGCACCAGCGCCGAGGTCACCGTCCCGCTGTCGGCGGCCAGGCGTGAGAGGTTGGTGGGGGCGAGGCCTCGGCGCGCGAACTCGGCCTTGAAGACCTTGGTGGGCAGCACCAGCGCGATGTACTGGTCGCCGGCGACGATGTTCAGACCGAAGCAGGACGCGAAGACCGCCACGAACAGACGGCCGGTCGACCGGGCGGAGCGCACCAGCGGGTCGACGAGCCGGGACAGCAGCCCCAGGTCGTCGAGGATCGCGCCGAAGGTGACCGCCCCGATGATCAGCCAGATCGTCAGCAGCATGCTGCTGACGCCGCCACGGGACAGCAGCCCGTCGATCTCGGCCACACCGGTGCTGCTGGAGAAGCCGGTCGCCATGGCCTGCCAGACCGCCTTGATCGACTCGACCGCGCGGCCGCCGGAGCCGGCGACGAAGTCGGACACCACCGAGGGCTGCAGAAACGCAGCCAGAAGGCCTGCAAACAGCGTCGAGATGGTCAGCGCCAGGGACGCCGGCAGCTTGCGGACCGACAGGACCCCGAGCAGCAGGAGGGGAAGCAGGTTGAGCGGGGTGATGCTGAAGATCCCGTTGAGCGCGCTCAGCTCGACCGTGGCGGGGACGGTGTCGTCGACCGCGGGGCCGAACAGGCCGAGGAGCAGGAACCCGAGGACCGCGAGCACGAACGCGGGAACGGACGTCCAGAGCTGGGCCCGGATGTGGGTGTACACGTCGACCTCGACGACCTGGGCGGCCAGGACCGTCGTCTCCGACAGGGGCGAGGACTTGTCACCCAGGTAGGCGCCGGAGACAACCGCTCCGGCGGTGATCTCGGGCGAGACGCCCAGGGCCACGGCGATCCCGACCAGCCCGACGCCGACCGTCCCCGCGGTCGTCCAGGAGCTGCCGATGCTCATCGCCACGGCGCCGCAGATGAGCGCGGTCGCCGCGTAGTACCAGGACGGCGACAGGATCTGGATCCCGTAGTAGACGAGGGTCGGGATGGTGCCGGAGAGGTTCCACACCCCGATGAGCGCACCGACGGCGAACAGGATGAAGACTGCGCTCGTGATAGACGCCATCGAGCCCTGGGCCGCGCGCTGGACATCCTCCCAGCGGTGACCGTTCCTTAGCGCGATCAGCCCCGCGAGCATCGAGCACAGCAGCAGCGCCACCTGGATCGGTCCGTCCAGCGCATCGAGACCGAACAGCAGAAGGCTTGCGCCGATGAGCAGCACCAGTGCGCCGAGCGGCAGGAGCGCATCGCCCAGAGACGGGGGGCGCACCTCACCGGGCGGGGGACGGGTCCTGCGTGCCCTCGCCGCCCTCCGCCGGCCCTGCTCGCGCGGCGCCATTCAAGACCCCTAGACGGTCATGGCGATCGCAGATGACAATACTCCCTGGGTTCGCGCAGATTAAGTACGTCTGATCAATTCGCCCGCCTGCAACCGAACAGAGCTAGGGGACCTCATGAGCGAAATGCTCCCCTCTGCCAGCTACGGCGTTCACTCGGAGGTGGGCCGGCTCCGCAAGGTGCTCGTCTGCTCACCCGGCCTGGCGCATGAGCGCCTGACGCCCACG
>CAZVUW010000117.1:0-8354 GCA_964629825.1 uncultured Actinomycetota bacterium | reverse complement strand
TAGATGCCAGGTCGGACCAGGCCGTGCTCGTAGGCGAGCACGACGGCCTGCACGCGGTCGCGCAACCCCAGCTTCATGAGGATGTGACCGACGTGCGTCTTGACGGTTGTCTCGCCCACGACGAGCTCCTCGGCGATCTCGGCGTTGCTGAGGCCCCGTGCGACCAGGCGCAGGACCTCGAGCTCGCGCGGGGTCAGCGTCTCAAGCGCCGGAGGGGGGCCCGCCGGCGACTCGGGACGGCTCGCGAACTCCTCCAGCAGGCGGCGGGTGACGCTCGGCGCGAGCAGCGCCTCGCCGCTGGCCACTATCCGCAGCGCGCGCACCAGGTCCTCCGGCGGCGCGTCCTTGAGCAGGAAGCCGCTGGCGCCGGCGCGCACCGCCGCGTAGACGTACTCGTCCAGATCGAAGGTCGTGAGGATCAGCACGCGTATGGGGTTCTCCACCTCGGGTCCCGCCAGCAGCCGCGTCGCCTCGACGCCGTCGAGGTTGGGCATGCGGATGTCCATGAGGACCACATCCGGTCGCAGCCGCCGCGCGGCCTCGACGCCTGCGCGGCCGTCCTCGGCCTCGCCGACCACCTCGATGTCCGGCTCGGACTCGAGGATCATGCGGAACCCGGTCCGCATCAGCGCCTGGTCATCGACCAGCAGGACGCGCAGTGCCATCAGACCTCCCGTGGAAGTGCAGCGCTGACGAGGAACCCCCCGCCGGGACGTGGACCGGCCTCGAAGCGGCCTCCGACCAGGTTCGCGCGCTCGGCCATGCCGCGCAGGCCGTGTCCGTCCCGCTCGACGGCGGGGGCAGGGGCCCCGCGGCCGTCGTCTGCGACCGTGATCTGCAGCCGGTCGGGCAGCCAGCACAGGCGCACCTCGACCCGTGCCGGACCGGCGTGCCGGAGCGCGTTGGTAAGCGACTCCTGGATGATCCGGTAGGCGGACAGGTCGGCGCCGGGGGTGAGCGGCTGGGGCTCGCCCTCCATGGACAGGCTGATCCGAAGCGGTGAGCCGGCGTAGTCGGCCAGCAGATTGCCCAGCGACCGCAGCCCCGGCTGCGGCTCGTAGGCGGCCTCGGAGTCCTCCTCGCGCAGGACCCCGAGCAGGTGGCGGAGCTCGACCAGCGCCTGGCGCCCTGTGTCCGCCACCTGGCGTGCGGCCACGCGGGCGCGATCGGGGTCGGCCGCCACCACCCGGCGCGCGGCGCCCGCCTGGATCACCATCACCGTGATGCTGTGCGCGACCACGTCGTGCAGCTCGCGCGCGATGCGGGTGCGCTCGCTCACGACGGCGAGCTCGGCGCTGCGCTCGCGCTCCGCCTCCATGGCGCGCATGCGATCGGCGAGGGCAGCCGCGTGGGCAGCACGTGCTCGCTGCGCATCGCCGAGCAGCCAGGCGGTGCCGACGCCGACGAGCATCACGCCGAGCGCCCCCGGGTCGTCGAAGACGATCGCGGGCAGCACCATCAGCACCGCCAGACCGACCAGCGCGGCGAGGGCTGTACGCCGGCCGGAGCGCGCCGCGACGGTGTAGATCGCGGCAAGCGGAGCGATCAGCTCCGAGGGCACCGGCACCAGCGCGGCGCCGAGCGACAGCGCCGTCGTCGCGACCAGCACCGCGACGGGGGCCCTTCGGCGCCACAGCAGCGGCAGCGCGGCGGCCACCAGCAGCGCGCTGCCAACCAGGCTGGGGCCGTCGTAGCCGGGCAGCGCGAGCTCGCCCGGGCGGGTCAGCCACATCAGCGACAGGTCCGCGCCGGCGATCACGACGACCATCGCGGCGTCGACGACGCGCTCTGAGCGGAGGAACCTCACGCGACACCCCCGCGGACCGGCGCGTCCTCCTCGTCGCCGCGCAGAAGTCCCAGCAGGCGCCGCACCTCGCCGAGGCTGGCCCTGCCGGCGGACTCGGCCTCGGCCAGCGCCTCGGCGGCCCGCTCGGGTGCCCCGGGGATGAGACGCTCGGCCGCACTGGCCTGCGCGACCATGGCCATGACGCCGTGCGCCACCACGTCGTGCATCTCGCGCGCTATTCGCGCCCGCTCCCGCGCCGTGGCCAGGGCTGCGGCCGAGGAGCGCTCCGCCTCGAGCGCGGCGGCGCGGCGCTCGAGCTCGACCACCTCCAGGCGCTGGGCGCGCTGGCGGTCGCCGAGGATCCACGCCGAGAGCAGGACAAGGGCGTTGAGGGGGATGAGGCGGACGGCGTCCGCGAGGTACAGCGACAGCAGCGTCCCGCCGGCGATGATCGCCACGGTCCCGCCCGCGCTGTCCGTCTGGCGCCACGCCGCCAGCGTGTAGACCGCGACCAGCAGGCCATAGCCCGGTGCCGGCAGCTGCAGCGCCGCGGTCGCGATCAGGCTGAACCCGATCACGGTCAGGACCAGCTCGGGGTGGCGACGGCGCGCGATCAGCGGCAGGTTGCCGAGCGCCACGCTGGCGAGGGCGGGCGCGGTCAGCACCGGACCGCCGACGCCTGCCGACCCGGCCGCGATCAGGACCCACAGGTGCAGTGCCGCCAGTGCCAGCGCCAATGCGGTGTCGGGCACCCACGGCGGAAGGGCGCGGACCCGCGAGGGCAGCGCGCGCAGACGCGCAAGCGTGCCCTGCGCGCTGTCCGCCATGAGTGCTCTCGCCTCCCCTTCAGCCATCTCCGTGGTCACCGTAGCCACGTGCCCACACCGTGGCCTCCGCCGACGGCACGAACCGGGTCTCCTCCCTCGGTAGGAGCCGTGCGCCGCTAACTTGGCGACGACCGCGCCCTCCGCGGGGCGCTGGACGGAGGTGGAGATGCGACTCGGGCTCAGCATCGGCTACAGCGGTGCCGCGATGGGAGACGTCGTGGGCCTGGTCGAGCACGCGGACCGGCTGGGCGTCGACTCGGTCTGGGCGGCCGAGGCCTACGGGTCGGACTGCGTCACGGTGCTGGCCTACCTAGCCGCGCGGACGGAGCGCATCAAGCTGGGCAGCGCGATCATGCAGATCCCCGCGCGCACTCCGGCGAACACGGCCATGACGGCGATGACGCTGGATGCCCTGTCGGGCGGGCGCTTCGTCCTGGGCCTAGGCATGTCGGGACCGCAGGTGGTCGAGGGCTGGCACGGGGTCGCCTACGGACGCCCCCTGCAGCGCACCCGCGAGTACGTGGAGATCGTGCGCAAGGCCATCAGCCGCGCCGAGCCGCTCGAGCACGACGGCGAGGCCTACCAGATCCCCTACCGGCAGCCGGACGCGACCGGTCTGGGCAAGCCGCTCAAGTCGATCCTCCACCCCGTGCGGGAGCGGATCCCGATCTACCTTGCAGCCATCGGACCACGCAACGTGGCCCTGGCGGCGGAGATCGCGGACGGCTGGCTGCCGATCTTCTACTCGCCCGAGCGCGAGCACATCTTCGACGCCGCGCTCGAGAGCGGGTTCGCGGCCGGCGGTCGCGCGGCGGCCGACCTCGACATCGCCGCCACCGTTCACGTCGCCGCAGGAGAGGACCTGGACGCCTGCCGCGACGCGCTGCGTCCGCTGTTCGCCCTGTACATCGGGGGCATGGGCGCCAAGGGGCGCAACTTCTACAACGACCTCGCACGCCGCTACGGCTTCGAGCAGGCGGCCGAGGAGGTGCAGACGCTGTATCTGGAGGGACGCAAGGAGGAGGCCGCGACCAAGGTGCCGGACGAGCTGGTCGACGAGATGGCCCTGGTGGGACCGGTGCCCCGGATCGTGGAGCGGCTCGAGGCGTGGAAGGCCTCCCGCGTCGGGACGCTGATCCTCGGCACGAGCCAGCCCGAGGTCCTCGAGCCGCTGCTGGAGGCGCTGTGAGCGGCCCCAGCGGCGACGACCGCCGCACCGACCCCACGAGGCAGGTCACCGTCCGCACGGCGGACGTGCGCGAGGAGGCGGCGCAGCGCCTCATCGACGAGCTCATGGAGGACCTGGCCGAGCGCTACGGCAGCCCCGACACCGCCCCGCCGCCGCACCCGGAGGAGTTCACGCCGCCGGCGGGCCGCTTCGTGATCGCCGAGCTCGACGGGGAGCCCGTGGGCTGCGGCGGCGTACGGCGCTACAGCGCGACCAGCGCTGAGATCAAGCGCATGTACGTGGTCCCTGGGGCGCGCGGCCGCGGCGTCGCCAGGGCGATCCTCAGCGCGCTCGAGGACACGGCGAGGGCCGCCGGCTACGCGGAGCTCCGGCTCGAGAGCGGGACCGAGCAGCCCGAGGCCCTCGCCCTGTACGCCTCCGCCGGCTTCGAGCCGATCGAACCCTACGGCTACTACGCCGGCTCACCGCGCTCGCGCCACCTCGGCAAGCGCCTGGATCGGGAGTCCAGCCGATGATCGACCTCCCTGCACCCGCGGACGAGCTCACGCCCGAGTCGCAGGCGCACCTGAAGCGGGTCGCCGCCTCGGGGGCGCCGCCGGTGTACGAGTGCACCCCGGAGCAGGCCCGGGCGCTCTCCGACGCGGCCATCGCGACGCTGGCCGCCCCGCTGGACGCGCCGATGGAGGTCACCGAGATCACAGTGTCCGGAGCGGAGGGGCCGCTGCGGGCATGGGTGTACCGACCCGCCGCGCTGACCGAGTCGCCCGCCCCGGCGGCGGTGTTCCTGCACGGCGGCGGCTGGGTGATCGGCAGCCTGGAGTCATACGACGACGTCGCCAGGCGGCTCGCGGACGGCAGCGGCGGAGTGGTCGTGTCGATTGACTACCGGTTGGCCCCCGAGCACCCCTTCCCCGCGCCGGTCGAGGACGCGGTCGCCGCCACCCGGGACGTGCTGCAGCGGGCGGCGGAGCTGGGCATCGATCCGGCCCGCGTCGCGGTCGCCGGTGACTCGGCGGGCGCGGCGCTGGCGACGGCCGTGGCGCGCCGCGCCGCACGGGAGGGCTGGACGCCCGCCCTCGTGGGCCAGCTGCTCATCTACCCGACCGCCGACGCCGGCGGGGACTGGCCGTCGATGCGGCGCTACGCCAGCGGCTACGCCCTCACCGAGCAGAGCATGCGCTGGTTCTACGAGCACTACCTGCCGGATCCGGCCCACCGGACCAACCCGGACGCGGCACCGCTGCACGCCGATGACCTCGCGGGCGTGGCACCGGCCCACGTCCTGGTGGCCTCCCACGACCCGCTGCGCGACGAGGGGATCGCCTACGCCCGCGCCCTGGCCGATGCCGGCGTCCCCGTCACGGCCGTCATGGCCCAGGGGCTGCTGCACGGCTACATCCGCTGGACCGCGGTGATCCCCGAGGCGGCCGAGCATCTGCGTGCGCTCGGCGGCGTGCTGCGCGGTTGGTGGGACGGCGCGCCCGCTTCGTGACGCGCCAGCAGGGCGCAGCGAGGCCATCGTCCGGTACGCTGTCCCGAGCCTTGCGGCGCCCGTCGACGGAGCCGGGAACCGCCATGGCGCCTTGATCGCCTGCGAGCACGGGGCACGGGCATGGCACGGGCTCCCACGGAGTTCACCAGGTCGAGGCAGCGCTCCCCCGAGGTGCGCAGCCCCGACGTGGGCGGCGAGCGCCCGCCCCGGTCGATGGACCGGTTGACCCGTCTGGCGGCGCGCCTCCTCGACGTCCCGGTGGCGGTCCTGTCGCTGGCCGACGCCGACCGGCATCTGACCGTGGGCTCCGTCGGCTATCCCTTCGGCGCTCCGGAGCCCGAGCCGCTGGACACCGTCCCCTACTGCGCTCACGTGATGAGCAGCGGTCAGGTCGTCGCGGTCAGCGATCTGCGTGCCGAGCGGCCCGAGCACCTGCCGCCCCCGTCCGACCCGCGCCTGGTCGCCTACCTGGGGGTGCCGGTGCTCGATGGCGCCGGGACTCCGATCGGGTCGTTCTGCGTCGTGGCGCCGACGCCGCGCGAGTGGCGCGAGTGCGAGATCGCCGACCTGCGCGACCTCGCCGCCTGCGTCGACACGGAGCTGGCGCTGCATGAGGCGCTGTCGGCGGCCCGGACCTACCAGCGCGAGGCCGAGGGCGCCGGCGAGCAGCTGAGCCTGCTGGCCGAGGCCAGCGTTGCGCTCGCCGAGTCGCTCGGCTGGCGCACGACCGTCGAGACCCTGGGACGGATCGTGGTCCCGCGGCTGGCGGACTGGGCGCTGCTCGACCTCATCTCCGACGGCCGCGTGCGCCGGATGGCGCTGGGGGGCAGCGACGCCGACCTGCCTGCGCTGTGCCGGCTGACCGGCTATCCGCCGCGGCCCGACGCCCCCTCCGGCATCGGGGCGGTTCTGCGCACGGGCGAGCCGCTGCTGGTTCCCCTGGTCGATGAGCGCCTGATCGACGAGGTCGGCCAGGACGAGGTGCACCGCGCGATCCTGCGCCAGCTCGGCGTGTCCTCGGCGGCGGTGATCCCCCTCGTGGCGCGCGGCCGGCCGCTGGGAGCGCTCGCCTTCCTGGCACGATCGGCGCTGCGCTACGAGACCGAGCACATGCCGCTCCTGGAGGAGATCGGCCGGCGAGCCGCGCTCGCCCTCGACAACGCCGAGCTGTACTCGTCCGCCAACACGATCGCTCGGACGCTCCAGCACAGCCTTCTTCCGCCCAAGCTGCCGACGATCGAGGGGATCGACCTGGCGCGGCACTACCGGCCGTCCGGGACGGGCGCCGAGGTCGGCGGGGACTTCTACGACGTCTTCGAGCTGCCGGACGGGCGCTGGCTGGCCGTCATCGGCGACGTGGTCGGCAAGGGACCGGCCGCCGCGGCGGTCACGGGCCTGGCGCGGCACACCCTGCGGGCGGCGGCGATGCACGAGGCGGCGCCCAGCCGGATGCTCGGGACCCTGAACGACGTGCTGCTCGCCGAGGACGCCGACCCCGACCGGATCATCGCCACGGTCGCGGCCGCCGCGCTGGAGACGCGGCCGGGCGGGCATCTGCGCTGCACGATCTCCAGCGGCGGTCACGTCCCGCCGCTGATCCGCCGCCGCGACGGCACGATCGAGACGATCTACGTCTCGGGGGTTGTGCTCGGGGTGATGGAGGGCTGCCCGCTCGAGGACGTCGTTGTCGACCTGGAGCCGGGCGACGTGCTGCTGCTCTACACCGACGGGGTGACCGAGGCGCGCGCGGCGGACGGCAGCTTCATGGGTGGACGCGGTCTGCGCGCCCGGCTGGCAACCGCGCCGGCCGACTCGTCCGCCGCGCTGGTGGCGGCCCTCGGCGCGGAGGTCGACCTCTTCCAGGGCGGTCGCGCACGCGACGACGTGGCGCTGCTCGCCTTCCGCGTGCTGCCGGGCTGATTCGGCGCGGTCCAGGACCGGCCTGTACGCTCGCCGGCGTTCCCGCGACCTGGAGGCGACAAGCGATGGAGCACTCTGCGACCGGTGATGTGCAGCCGAAGGCCAGGCCCCGGCGCTCCTGCCTGGCGGTGCCCGGGAGCTCGCCCAAGATGCTCGCCAAGGCCCCCGGCCTGCCCGCGGACGAGGTCTTCCTGGACCTCGAGGACTCCGTCGCCCCTGGCGAGAAGGAGGCCGCCCGCGGCAACGTCATCAACGCGCTGCGCGAGCACGACTGGGGCGACAAGACGGTCGTCGTGCGCATCAACGCCATCGACACGCACTGGGCCTACCGCGACGTGATCGAGGTGGTCGAGGCCGCTGGCGAGCAGCTCGACTGCATCATGATCCCCAAGGTGCAGGCCCCGGGGGAGGTCGAGTTCGTCGACCACCTGCTGCGCATGATCGAGGAGACCAAGGGCTTCGACCACCAGATCGGCATCGAGGCGCAGATCGAGAACGGCCCCGGTCTGACCCTGATCGACGAGATCGCGCACGCCTCGGACCGCCTGGAGACGCTCATCTTCGGCCCGGGCGACATGGCGGCGGCGCTCGGCATGCGCAGCCTCACGGTCGGCGAGATCCTGCCCGACTACCCGGGGGACCACTGGCACTGGGTGCTGATGCGCATCCTGGTGGCCGCCCGCACGGCCGGCCTGCAGGCGATCGACGGCCCCTACGCCAAGATCCACGACGCCGAGGGCTACCGCCAGGTCGCCCGGCGCAGCCAGCTGCTGGGCTACGACGGCAAGTGGGTCCTGCACCCGGCGCAGATCGACATCGCCAACGAGGTCTACGCCCCCACCCAGGAGGAGTTCGAGCGCGCCGAGGACATCCTCGCCGCCTACCGCCGGGCGACCGAGGTCGACGCGCGCGGCGCGGTGATGTTCGGCGACGAGATGATCGATGAGGCCAGCCGCAAGATGGCCGAGGTCACCTCGATGCGCGGGCGCGCGGCGGGCATGAAGGTCCGCCCCGCCGACCGACGCGGCTGACCTCCCGGCTCGATCACCGGCGAAGGGCGTCCTCCAACAGGCGGCGGCTGATGACCCGCAGCGCCAGCGTCTCGTCGGCGCCCTCGAAGATCGACAGCACGCGGGCGTC
>CAZVUW010000116.1:0-8356 GCA_964629825.1 uncultured Actinomycetota bacterium | reverse complement strand
CCGTGGGGGGTGCCGCACGAGCTGCTCGGCGACCAGGACATCGCCTGCGCCGGCTGCCGGGCGACCACCTGCCCGATCCCGGGTCAGCCCTGCCTGGCCGCCGTCCAGGTGCGAGACGCCGTCGCCGCCGTCCGGCGGGTCGTGTCCTCACGGGACCACCTGCTGCCCGGCCTGGTGACGCGGCAGCCCCCGCCAGGCCCGGAGGCGCTCCGATGAGGGTCCTGATCTGGCACGTGCACGGGTCCTATCTGACCGCGCTGGTCCGGGGACCGCACACCTACCTGATCCCGGTCCTGCCGGACCGCGGGCCCGATGGCCGCGGCCGTGCCCGCACCTGGAGCTGGCCGGACAACGCGGTCGAGGTCACGCCCGAGGAGGCCGCCGAGACCGACGTGGACGTCGTCGTCCTCCAGCGTCCGGAGGAGCTCGACGGCCTCGCGCAGCGGTGGCTCGGTGGACGCCGCCCCGGCCGCGACGTGCCCGCCGTGTACCTGGAGCACAACGCGCCGCAGGGCCGCATCAACGAGCTGCGTCACCCCGCCGCCGACCGCTCCGATCTGCGCCTGGTGCACGTGACCGCCTTCAACGACCTCTTCTGGGATGCCGGCAGCACCCCGACCACCGTCATCGACCATGGCATCGTCGACCCGGGCCACCGCTACACCGGTGAGCTGGAGCGCCTGGCCGTGGTCGCCAACGAACCGGTCCGGCGTGCCCGCGTCACGGGCACCGACCTGATCCCGCGCTTCGCCGAGGCCGCACCGGTCGACCTGTTCGGCATGCAGGTCGCCCGCCTGTCCGCCGCGGGCGTCACCACCCACGAGGACCTGCCCCAGGAACGGCTGCACACCGAGCTGGCGCGCCGCCGCGCCTACGTGCATCCGGTCCGCTGGACCTCCCTCGGGCTGTCCCTGCTTGAGGCCATGCACCTCGGCATGCCCGTGGTCGCGCTTGCGACCACCGAGGCGGTCGAGGCCGTGCCGGCCGACGCAGGCGTTCTCTCGACCCGCGTCGAGGTCCTGGTCGAGGCCGCCCGGCGCTACCTCCACGACCCCGCCCTCGCCGCGGAGCACGGCCGACGGGCGCGCGAGATCGCCCTCGAGCGCTACGGGCTGCACCGCTTTCTCTCCGACTGGGATCGCTTGCTGAAGGAGGTCGCTGGATGAAGATCGCGATGGTTTCCGAGCACGCGAGCCCGCTCGCCGTCATCGGCGGAGTCGACTCGGGCGGCCAGAACGTCCACGTCGCGGCCCTGGCCAGGCACCTCGCCGCCCGCGGCGCCCGCGTCGAGGTCGCAACCCGACGCGAGGACCCCGAGCTGCCTGCGCACGTCGGCTTCGGGCGCGGCGTCAGCGTGCACCACGTCCAGGCCGGTCCGGCCCGGCCCCTGCCGAAGGACGACCTCCTGCCGCACATGGGCGAGTTCGCCGCGGTGCTGGCCGAGCGCTGGGCAGTTTCCCGCCCCGACATCGTCCACGCCCACTTCTGGATGTCCGGCCTGGCGGCGCTGGCGGCGGCGCGACCCCTCGGCATCCCGGTGGTGCAGACCTTCCACGCCCTCGGCACCGTCAAGCGGCGCCACCAGGGCGCGGAGGACACGTCCCCGCCGCAGCGCGTCGCCCTGGAGCGGCGCGTCGCCCGCGAGGTCGACCGCATCCTGGCGACCTGCACCGACGAGGTGTCCGAGCTCGGCCGCATGGGCGTGCCCGCCGACAAGGTCGACGTCGTGAGCTGCGGGGTCGATCTGGCGCACTTCACCCCCTCCGGGCGCGTCGACCGGCGCTCGGGGCGTCGCCGCCGGATCGTCACGGTGGGCCGACTGGTGCCGCGTAAGGGTGTCGCTGACGTGATCACGGCGCTGGCCGAGGTGCCGGACGCCGAGCTGGTGGTGGTCGGCGGTCCGGACCGCGCCGGCCTGGCCGAGGACCCGGAGGCCTGCCGGCTGTCCGAGATGGCCCAGGAGCTGGGAGTAGCGGACCGGCTGGTCCTGCGCGGCCGGGTGTCGCGCGAGGACATGCCGGCCCTGCTGCGGTCGGCGGACGTGGTGGTGTGCGCCCCCTGGTACGAGCCGTTTGGGATCGTCCCGCTCGAGGCGATGGCCTGCGGTGTGCCGGTGGTGGCCACGGCGGTCGGCGGCATGCTCGACACGGTTGTGCACGGGCTGACCGGCGTGCACGTCCCGCCGCGGGAGCCGGCCGCCCTGGCCGCGGCGCTGCGCGACCTGCTGGACGACCACGCGCGGATGGAGGCGTTCGGGCAGGCCGGTGCCGCACGGGCCCGGCTGCGCTACGGCTGGCCGACCATCGCAGAGGCCACCGAGGCGTCCTACCGCTCCGTCATCGGCGCTCGCGCGGCCATGGAGGTCGCGCTGTGACCCGCGCCGACCGCGGCGACACCGGCGGGGAGGACGTGATCCGCCTTCCCGACACCCCGGCGCTGCCGACGGGCCGCACCCACCTCGCCAACCTCGCGCGTCCGCTGGCGGCGCTGGCGGCTGAGACCGAGCGCATCGACCGCTGGGGCGGCCACGCCGCGCGCGTGCTGCTCGGAGGCGGGCGCCTCCTGGCGGCGGGCAACGGGGGCAGCGCGGCCGAGGCGCAGCATCTCACCGCCGAGCTGGTCGGCCGCTACCGCGACGACCGGGCGCCCCTGTCGGCGATCGCCCTGCACGCCGAGACGTCCTCGTTCACGGCCATCGCCAACGACTACGGCGCCGAGGAGGTGTTCGCCCGGCAGGTGCGGGCGCACGGTCGGGCGGGGGACATCTGCGTGCTGCTGTCCACGTCCGGGCGCAGCCCCAACGTCCTCGCCGCCGCCGGCGCGGCGCACCGCCTCGGCATCACCACCTGGGCCGTCACCGGACCGCGCCCCAACCCGCTCGCCTCCGCCGTCGACGATGCCGTCTGCATCTCCTCGGACATCACCGCGACCATCCAGGAGTGCCACCTCGTCGTGGTGCACCTGCTGTCCGCGGCCATCGACACGGCGGTGCGCTCGATCGCCGGCGCCGAGGCGGTGCGGTTGTGAGGGGGTCGGCGAGCAGCGGACGCGCCCGGCTGACGGTCGTGGGAGACGTCCTGCTCGACCGCGACCTCGTCGGGGCGGTCACACGCGTCTGCCCTGACGCCCCGGTCCCTGTGGTCGAGGATCCGGCCGAGACCGCGCGACCCGGCGGCGCCGGGCTGGCTGCGGTGCTCGCAGCGCAGGACGGCCTGGACGTGACGCTGGTGACCCCGCTGGCGGCGGACCCGGCGGGGCTGGAGCTCGCTGATCTCCTGGCTGCCCACGGCGTCAGCGTCGTCGCGCTGCCGCACGAGGGCGACACGCCGGAGAAGGTGCGGGTGCGCGCGCAGGGGCAGTCCGTGGTTCGGCTTGACCGCGGGCGCAGCGGCCGGGTGGGCGCGCTCCCGCCGACCGGCGCGGACGCGGTCCTGTCGGCGGATGCCGTCCTGGTGTCCGACTACGGGCGGGGGGTCACCTCCGAGCCCACGGCGCGGGCGGCGCTGGTCGCGGCCGCGGGGAGCTGCCCGCTGGTCTGGGATCCCCACCCGCGCGGCGGTGAGCCGGTTCCCGGTGCGCGCCTGGTCACCCCCAACCGGGCCGAGGCCGCGCTGCTCGCCGGCGCCGACGGCGGCGGGGGGTCGCTCGCCGGCGCCGCCGCGAACGCCGCGCTGCTCCGGGAGCGCTGGGCCGCGGCCAACGTCGTCGTGACGCTCGGCGCCGCCGGCGCGGTGCTCGTGTCCGCCGACGGGACGCCTCTGGCCGTGCCGGCCGAGCCGGTACGCGGCGGCGACCCCTGCGGCGCCGGTGACCGTTTCGCCGCGCGCGCCGCCGCCGCGCTGGCCGCGGGGGCCCTTCCGAGCGAGGCGGTCCTGGACGCCGTGGCCCGGGCGGCCGACTTCGTCGCGGCCGGCGGCGCCTCCGCCCTCGGCGCCCCGGGAGACCGCAGTGCGGTCGAAGCCACGGCCGAGGCCGTGATCGCCCGCGCCCGCGCGGCGGGCGGGACGGTCGTGGCGACCGGCGGCTGCTTCGACCTCCTGCACGCCGGGCACGTGCGGATGCTCCAGGCGGCCCGTGCGCTCGGTGACTGCCTGATTGTGTGCCTCAACGACGACGACTCGGTGCGGCGCCTCAAGGGCCCCGACCGGCCCCTGGTGCCGCAGGACGATCGCGCCGCGGTGCTGCGGGCGCTCGACTGCGTGGACGCGGTGGCCATGTTCTCCGAGGACACGCCCGAGGCGCTCCTCGACCGCCTGCGCCCCGACATCTGGGCCAAGGGCGCCGACTACGCCGTCGCGGACCTCCCCGAGGCTCCGCTCGTGGCGGGCTGGGGCGGCCAGGCCGTCGTCGTGCCCTACCTCGACGGCCGCTCCACCACCCGACTGATCCAGGAGGCAACCCGACGTGCAGGCACCTGACACCCTCTCCACCGTCCTGGTCACGGGCGGCTCATCCGGTCTCGGCGCCGCCGTCGCCGCCGCCGTCGACAAGGCGGGCGGCACGCCGGTGGTGCTCGACCTGCAAGCGCCCGAGGCCGGCTGGGAGCACGAGCTGGTCGACCTGGCCGACGGGCGTGCCGCCGAGGAGGCCGTGCGGCGGGTCGCCGAACGCCGCGGCGGCCTGAGCGCGGTGGTCACCGCGGCCGGCATCGACGCCTGCGGCGAGCTCGCCGAGGTCCCGGCCGAGGCCTGGGAGCGCGTCGTCGCCGTCAACCTGCTCGGCACCGCCGCGGTGGTCCGCGCGGCCCTGCCGTTCCTCGAGGCCGTCGGCGGCGCCGTCGTGACGATCGCCTCCACGCTGGGACTGCGGGCGCTGCCGGCCGCGACCGCCTACTGCGCCTCCAAGTTCGGCGTGGTCGGCTTCACCCGCGCGCTCGCCGCCGAGACCGCCGGCCGCATCGGCGTGACGCTGCTGATCCCCGGCGGCATGCAGACCGCGTTCTTCGATGACCGCCCGGACCGGTTCAAGCCGGGACCGGACGCCCAGCTCAACCGCCCCGAGGACGTCGCCGAGTCCGTCCTCTTCGCTCTGCGCCAGCCGCCGGGCTGCCAGGTGCGCGAGCTGATGGTCGCCCCCGCCGCCGAGACCTCGTGGCCGTAGGCGCCGGCGGCGGCCGACCGACGCGGATCGCGGTGCTGCGCGCCCTCGGGCTCGGGGACCTGCTCACCGCCGTCCCGGCGCTGCGTGCGCTGCGCGAGGGCTTCCCGGGCGCGCACCTCCAGCTCGCCGCGCCCGCGGAGCTGGGGCCACTGGTGCTCGGCTGCGGCCTGGCGGACGAGGTGGTGCCCACCGATCTGCGGGCGGGGGCCGGTCCAGCGCCGGAGCGGCCGCTGGACCGGCGGCTGCACAACGCCGACGTGGCCGTGAACCTCCACGGCGCCGGCCCGCAGAGCCACCGGCTGCTGCTCGCCACCGCGCCCGGCCGGCTGATCGCGTTCGCCGCGGACGGCCTTCCGGCTGCGCTCCACGGACCGGGTTGGCGCTCCGACGAGCACGAGGTTCTGCGCTGGTGCCGCCTGCTGTCGGAGTCGGGGCTGCCGGCAGACCCCGGGCGCCTCGGCATCGACCTCCCGGCGGAGGCTCTGCCTGCCCGCGCCGGAGCAACCGTCCTGCATCCGGGCGCGGCCGCCCACGCGCGGCGGTGGCCGGAGGAGCGCTGGGTCGAGGTCGCCCGCGCCGAGGCGGAGGCCGGGCGCGAGGTGATCCTCACCGGCTCCGCGACGGAGCGGCCTCTGGCGCTGCGGATCGCCGAGCGGGCGGGGGTGCCGGACTCGGCCGTCGTCGCTGGCGGGACCGGGCTGCTGGAGCTCGCCGGAGTGATCGCCTCGGCCGCTCGGGTGGTGTGCGGCGACACCGGTGTGGCCCACCTGGCGACAGCCCTGTCCACCCCCTCGGTGCTGCTGTTCGGCCCGACCTCGCCGCGGCGCTGGGGACCGCCGCAGGACCGGCCGTGGCACCGGGTGCTTTGGACCGGCGCCGAAGGGGATCCTCACGGCCGCAGCATCGACCCGGGGCTGGCCGCCATCCCGGTCGAAGCGGTCCTGGCGGCCCTGTCCGACATACCACCTTCGCCGCACCGCCTCGCGGCGCGCGGCTGAGCCGAGCAGCAAGCGGAGCCATCCATGCACACCCTCACCCACCTCATCGGGGGGAGCAGCACCGAGTCCGATGCCGTGGACCGCGTGCGGCTGTTCGACCCGACCACGGGCGAGCACTTCGCGGAGGTCCCTGCCGGTGACGCCATCGACGCCGACCGCGCCGTGGCGGCCGCTCGGAAGGCCTCCGAGGCCTGGCGGCGGACCCCGGTGGGCGAGCGCGCGCAGGTCCTTCGGCGGCTGGCCGACGCCCTCGACGCCGAGCGCGACGAGCTGGCCCGCCTCCAGACCCGCGAGAACGGAAAGCCGCTGACCGCCTCGTGCGGCGACGTCGCGACGGCGGCGGCGACGCTGCGCCAGTACGCCGAGCTCGGCCCGCTGCACCGTGGACGCTCGCTGGTCAGCGGGGGAGAGGCGCTCGACCTGATGGTCGCCGAGCCCTACGGCGTCGCGGCGCTGATCATCCCCTGGAACGACCCGCTGGGCATCCTCTCGGGGTTGCTCGGCGCCTGTCTCGTCACCGGCAACACCGTCGTGGTCAAGCCCTCGGAGCGCGCGACCGAGGCCGTCCTGCGGATGGTGCAGCTGCTCGACGCGCCGGACGGCGTGACCAACGTCCTGCTCGGCGACGGCCGCGCCGGCCAGGCCCTCGTCGAGCATCCAGACGTCGACCTCGTCTGCCACGTCGGCTCGGTGGCGACCGGCCGCAAGATCGGTCGCCTGTGCGGCGAGCTGCTGCGCCCTTGCGTGCTTGAGCTCGGCGGCAACGACCCGCTGCTGATCGACCGCGACGTCGACCCGGTCTGGGCGGCCGAGCAGGCCGCCGCGGGCGCGTTCGCCTACGCCGGCCAGATCTGCACCGCCGTGGAGCGCATCTACGTGTGCGCCGACATCGCCGGGCCGTTCACCGAGGCGCTGACCGAGCTCGCCCGCGGGCTGGTCGTCGGCGATCCGACCGACCCGGCGACCGACCTCGGCCCCCTGGTGGACCTCGACCACCGCGACAAGGTCCACGGCCAGGTCAGCGCCGCGCTCAAGGCCGGGGCGCGGGCGCTCACCGGAGGGGCCATCCCAGGCGGCGCCGGCTGCTGGTACCCGGCGACGGTGCTAGTCGAGGTCCAAGACGACATGGCAGTTCTGGCCGAGGAGACATTCGGGCCGGTCGCACCTGTCCGCGTCGCCGCCTCCTTCGATGAGGCCCTCGCCGCGGCCGCGCGCTCGCCCTACGGCCTGGCCGCCAGCGTCCTGACCGGCGACATCGGCAACGCCCAGCGCGCCGCCCGCGAGCTGCGGGCCGGCACGGTCAAGGTCAACGCCGTCTGGGGCGGCGCGCCCGGCGGCGCCGCCGAGCCGCGCGGCTGCAGCGGTCGCGGCTTCGGCTACGGCCCGGAGCTGCTCGGCGAGGTGACCGCCATGAAGGTCATCCACCAGGAGCCCCCACCCCGCCGCTGACCGCGCCGACGGCGCCCTTCCACTAGGATCCGTGCCGTCGGGCGATTCGGACGTCGTGATTGGGCCTGTCCGTCCGTCCCACGTACACTGTGCGCGCGGCGTCGCGCGGTTTCCCCCGACCTGACCGGTCCCCCGTCCCGGTGGCTGTCGGGCCGCGGGCTGTCCGGTGCGCCAGCAGCGCAGCAAAGCGTGAGGCAGGAGCAGCAGTGGGCGATTTCTACACCCAGTACAGCGCCGTCCTGGCGCTGATCGTCGCCGGTGTCCTCCTGGTGGCGCTGGCGTTCACCGTCAGCAGGCTGGTTCGGCCGGACAAGAAGTACGGGGCCAAGCTGTCGACCTACGAGTGCGGGCTCGACCCGGTGGGTGAAGGCTGGTCGCAGACGCACATCCGCTACTACATGTTCGCCTTCATGTTCGTGGTCTTCGACGTGGAGACGCTGTTCCTGTTCCCGTGGGCCGTGACGCTCGGTGGGATGGAGCAACAGGGCTTCGCCCTCGGCGTAATGCTGGTCTTCCTCTTCTTCGTGACCATCACGCTGCCGTACGAGTACAAGAAGGGCGTCCTCAAATGGGTCTGATCGACAACGTCGAGGTCCCGCAGCCGCTCAAGTTCGTCCTCAACTGGGGCCGCCGCTACAGCCTGTGGGTCATGAACTTCGGCCTGGCCTGCTGCGCCATCGAGTTCATCGCGACCTCGGCCGCCCGGCACGACTTCATGCGCCTCGGCGTCATCCCGTTCGCCCACGGGCCGCGCCAGGCCGACCTGATGGTCGTCGCCGGCACCCTCACCGACAAGATGGCCCCCGCGA
>CAZVUW010000115.1:0-8402 GCA_964629825.1 uncultured Actinomycetota bacterium | reverse complement strand
GCGATCATCGCCACCGGCGAGGAGCGGGCGACGTGCTCGGATGGTCAGGGCGGGCGACGCGCCGACATCCCGTGGCGCAACCGCACCACCGGCTGGGACGACTGGCCGCCCATCTTCACGCCGATGTACGCGATGTACCACGGCGCGATCGGCCACACCGTCGAGATCCCGCTCAACCCGCGCGGCAACCTGCCGGTCGAGGAGCGGCACGAGCGGACCCGGATCAACACCCTGGTGGCGCGCAAGGCGACCGAGGCGAACTTCGCCTACGCCAACGCCAACCGGATGCGGCTGCTCGCCGACCAGCTCGAGATGTTCCGCCGCGGTGTTGCCGGTGAGGACTCGCGGCCGATCGACGACCCGCTGGCTCTCTCGCTCGCCGCAGGTGACAACGCCGACACGCTGCCGCAGTCGTACCCGGACGCCTACGTGATCCCGGTCGGCGTCAAGCAGCGCAGCAAGACGGCTGCAGCTCGCCTGGCGCAGTTCCTCATCGACAACGACGTCGCGGTCCACCAGGCGACCGAGGACTTCACCCTCGGCGGCCAGACCTACGAGGCCGGCTCGTACGTCGTGAACATGCACCAGGCCAAGCGCGGTCTGGCCAACACGATCATCGACACCGGTCGTGACGTGTCGCCCCTGTTCCCGACCATGTACGACATCTCGGCCTGGAGCAACGGGCGCCTGTGGGGCGCGAACACGGTTCGCGTGGAGACCGCCGACCTGTCCGGCCTCCCGCTCGAGCGCATCAGCGCGGCCAGCCCGACCGGTGGCGCCCAGAGCGGTCGCGCCCTCTACGCGCTGACGGTCGACTCGGCCAACGGCGTCCGCGCCGTCAACCACCTGCTGCGGGCCGGCGTCGAGCTGACCCGCCTGCCGGACGGCCGCTTCGTCGTCCGCGGCACGGAGTTCGCCGCGATCCAGGAGGCCGCGTCCCTGTACGGCGTCTCCTTCGAGAACCTGCCGCACAACCAGAACAAGCACGCCCAGCCGTTCAACGTGCTGAACATCGGCGTGTCCGGGGCCTCGGACGAGGTGTTCGCGCTGGCCAGCATGGGCTACGAGCTGACCTCGGTGAACCACACAGGGTTCAACAACGGCACCTACAGCTTCGACGACTTCGACGCGCTGTACGTGTCGTCGACGGCGTTCAACCCGCTGAACCTCAACGCCGAGCAGCAGGACGCCTTCGCCAAGTGGCTCCTGGCCGGCGGCTCGGTCGTCCTGCGCGGGTCGAGCGGGTTCACCTTCAACACGCGCGCCAACCTGCTCCAGGGCATCGGTCAGCGCGCCGGCGCCGGTGACGCCAACGGCATCACGGCCGTCGTCAACAACCCGGACTCGCCGATCACCGGCGACGCCATCTCCTACGCGTTCGTGAGCTCGCCGCGCACCTGGGACGTGCCGGCCGACTCGCGGATCCGCGTCGACCAGCGCTTCGAGGACGAGGGCTTCTTCCTCGCCGGCCACTGGCGCGGGTCCGGCAACAGCACGCAGGCGGCAGCCGCCGGCCGGCCGACGGTCATCAGCGGCAAGGCCAGGGGCGCCAACGTGACCCTGTTCGGGACCGAGCCGCTGTACCGCTCGCACCCCGAGGGCATGTTCACCCAGGTGGCCGAGGCGCTGTGGCAGGCCGACATCTGCGCGCCTGACTTCGACCTGCTCGAGGGCGCGCTCGCCGACCTGGCCGCCGCGGGCGGCATCACCGCCGGTCTGGAGGCGAAGATCCGCAACGCCTTCGAGCAGACCGAGCTGTGGCTCACCCTCGAGCAGCAGCGTCCGATCGCGCACACCCACCTGGAGCGCGCCATCCACCTGCTCCTGTGGCAGGCGGATGTGATCGAGACGAAGAACAAGCCCAACCAGGGCGACCCGGACGGCCTGCGTGCGCTGGCCGCGACCATCCAGACGATGCTGGAGGACTGCCTGTAGTCCTTCGGCTCTGAGAACCGCGAGGGGGCGCCCGGTGGGCGCCCCCTCTCTCATGACATTCGTCACGTCCAGATGCTGATGGCGTCCACTGGTCGGCAGAAGCCGCGAAGGCGACTATGTGGACGCGGCCCGGCAGTCTTGGACCGCAGCCGGTGAAGCCCCTGCGGTGCAGGAGAGTGAGACATGTCTGAAGCGGTTCTGATGATGCGCGGCATGCGCCATCGCTACGGCAGCACGACCGCCCTTGACGGCGTCGACCTGTCGGTCGAGCCGGGCGAGTGCGTCGTGCTGCTGGGCCCGAACGGCGCCGGCAAGTCGACGCTGGTGCTGCTGGCCACCGGGCTGCTGGCGCCGCAGGAGGGCGTCGTCCGCCTCGCCGGCGGTGCGCCCCGCTCGGCGACGGTGCGGCGGCGCCTCGGCGTCGTGCTGCAGACCTCGGGCCTGCCGCGGACGCTCACCGTCCGCGAGCTGGTCGAGGGCGCAGCGGTCCGCGTCGGAGCGCCGCGCGAGGCGGCCGCGCGGGTGCTCGACGAGGTCGGCATCGGCGGGCTGGCCGGCCGGCGCGCCCACCGCCTCTCCGGCGGTCAGGCGCGGCGCCTCCAGCTGGCGATGGCCCTGGTGGGCGACCCGGCGCTGCTGATCCTGGACGAGCCCACCGAGGGCCTCGACCCCGCCGCCCGGCGCGACTTCTGGCAGCTGCTCGAGGCGCGGCGCGACCGCGGCGTCGGGCTGCTGGTGACCACCCACCTGATCGAGGAGTCCCGCTCGGTCGCCGACCGCGTCGTGCTGATGCACCGCGGCCGCGTCATCGCTGCGGGGACACCTCGCTCGCTCACCGAGCGCCTGCCGGACCGGACCGTCACGCTGCGCACCGGTTTGCCGGCCGAGCGCCTGCGCCGCCTGCCGGGTGCGCTCGCCGTCGGCCGGGAGGGCAACCGCGTTCGCATCACCACCCGCGCGCCGGAGGCGCTGCTGCGCCAGCTGCTGGCGGAGGACCCGACCGCGGAGGGCCTGCTGGTCGAGGGGGCCAACCTCGAGCAGGCCGTCATCGCCCTGATCGAATCCACCCCCGAGGAGGCCCTGGTATGACCGCCGCTCCCATCGCCGAGGCAACGACCAGGCCCTCTGCCCTGGCAATGCTCCGCGTCGAGATGACGGATGGCCTGCGCGCCATCTACCGCGAGCCCACCGCGCTGTTCTTCTCGATAGTCATGCCGCTCGCCTTCTTCCTGCTGTTCGCGAGCCTTTACGGTCGCGAGGTGGTCGACGGCACGCCCGTTGGCACGACGATGCTGGCGACCTTTGGGACCTTCGGAGTTCTGGCGGTGACGCTGATGAACCCCGGCCTCACCGTGGCCGAGGAGCGCGAGCGCGGCTGGCTGCGCGCCAAGCGCATCACAGCGCTGCCCACCTGGGCGCTGCTGGCGGGCAAGGTGCTCGCGGCCCTGCCCTACGCGATCGGCGTGATGGTCGCGATGACGGCGGCCGCCGCGGCCCTGGGTGCTCTGTCGGCCGACCTCGGCACGCTGCTGCGCCTGGTGGCCGTGATGCTGCTCGGAGCGCTGCCGTTCGCGCTGATCAGCCTTGCGGTTGGGTTCCGCGCCAGCCCGAACGCGGGCGCGGCGATCCTGAACGCGATCCTCATCCCGTCGGCGATCGTCTCGGGGCTGTGGATGCCCCTGGAGCAGCTGCCCTCCATCCTCCAGGACATCGCGCCCTTCCTGCCGACCTACCATCTGTCCCAGCTGGGTCTGGCTCAGCTGACGGGCGGCCCGGTGCTGACGCACATCCTGGCGCTGCTGGTGACCGCCGCGATCGGCGGCGGGCTGGCCGCCCTGTCCTACCGCTCCTCACCGCCATGAGCGAAGACGTCACGCAGGAGAGACCCGAGTCGGGACCGCGCTGGTCCGGCTGGTGGTACCTGATCTACCTCGCCAGCCTGTTCTTCCAGCCGGTCTTCGACCCGGACGCCAATGCGGCCGACTGGGTCGTGGTCGCGGCGGTCATCGTGACCGCCGCGCCCCTGTACCTGCTCGGCATGCGCCACGACGGCGAGGTGCGCCGGCGCTGCACCATCGCGCTGGTCGCGCTCGCCGTCGCGACGATGTGGTTCAACGGCGGGGCCAGCGTGCTGCTGGTCTACGCCGCGGGCTTCGCCGGGACGTTCGCGCCGCGCGAGCGGGCGCTGCGCTGGCTGGCCGGCCTGACCGTCCTGCTCGCCGCCGCCGCGGCGCTGTCGCCCATCCCGCTCGTGTACCGGCTGGCGGCATTCGCGATGCCGCTGATCCTCATCTGGATCGTCGGCAACGAGACCATGGCCGACGCCGAGCGCGCCCGCGAGACCGCCGCCCTGCGCGTCGACAACGCCCGCATCGCGCACCTGGCCACCGTCTCGGAGCGCGAGCGCATCGCCCGCGACCTCCACGACGTCCTCGGCCAGTCGCTCACCGGCATCGTGATGCGTGCGCAGCTGACGCAGCGACTGATCGACGTCGACCCTGAGCGCGCCAAGCAGGAGGCGTCGGCGCTCGAGGACACTGCCCGCGGCGCCCTGACCGAGGTCCGCGCCGCCGTCGCCGGCTGGCGCCACGTGCCGCTGGAGCAGGAGCTCGCGGTCGCCGGCGAGGCGCTCGCCGCCGCCGGCG
Organism: uncultured Actinomycetota bacterium; assembly: GCA_964629825.1. Classification (GTDB taxonomy): domain Bacteria; phylum Actinomycetota; class Nitriliruptoria; order Euzebyales; family Egibacteraceae; genus CAZVUW01. The sequence continues at coordinate 3,822 of CAZVUW010000115.1, read as the reverse complement.
TCGAGCTGATCGCCGACTGGTCGACCGACGTCAGCCTGCCGCCGCGCGTGGAGCAGGCCCTCGGACTCGCCCTGCGCGAGGCGGTCACCAACGTGGTGCGTCACGCCGGCGCGCGGACCTGCCGCGTGAGCCTCCAGCGCCGCGGCGAAGAGGTGTTCCTACAGGTGCAGGACGACGGCTCCGGCTTCGACGCCGCCGAGGGCAACGGCCTCATCGGCATGCGCGAGCGCCTCGCCAGCGTCGGCGGACGCCTCGAGCGGGTCGTCAGCCGCGGGACCGCCCTGACCATGGCGGTGCCGGCCGAGCCATGAGCATCCGAGTGGTCCTGGCCGAGGATCAGGCCATGGTCCTGGGCGCCTTCGCCTCACTGCTCGCTCTCGAGCCGGACATCGACGTGGTCGCGACCGCCCGCGACGGCGAGTCGGCGCTGTCGGCGGTCGAGCAGCACCAGCCCGATGTGCTCCTCACCGACATCGAGATGCCCGGCATGTCGGGCCTCGACGTCGCCGCTGAGCTGCATCGCCGCGGCTCGTCGACGCGCGTGCTGATCGTCACGACCTTCGGGCGCGCCGGCTACCTGCGCCGCGCGCTGGACGCCGGGGTCGGCGGCTACGTGCTGAAAGACGCTCCGATCGGCGACCTGGTCGAGGGTCTGCGGCGCGTCTCCGCCGGCGAGCGCGTCATCGACCCCGAGCTAGCCATGGCCGTCTGGGACGGCTACGACCCGCTGACCGAGCGCGAGCGCGACGTCCTGCGCCTCGCCGGCGAGGGTCTGCCCAACGCCGACATCGCCGCGCGGCTGCATCTGGCCGAGGGCACCGTGCGCAACTACCTGTCCACCGCCATGGCCAAGACCGGTGCGCGCAACCGGACCGAGGCGGTGGTGATCGCCCGCGACCGGGGCTGGCTCTAGCCACCCGCCCGGGCCGCGATCCCGCCCGCCCCTCCAACGTTCGACCTCCCACCCCCGGTCGATGTTGTTTTCGACGGGCCTGTCCGGCGAAAAAAAAATCTGGGCGCGGCCGCCCCTGGGGCGCCGCGCGCGCCGCGCTCGCGCCGCCGAGGTTGTCCACAGGGGGCGCAACGATCTCGCGGTGCCGGGCTGCGGTCGGCGCACGCTGTCACCATGCCGACCGCGTCGAAGAAGCGAGAGGCGTCACCCGCCACGAGGAAGCGCTTTGCCGCCTGGCAGGCGGTCGAGCGCGTGGCCGCGCGGCAGCACGGCGTGCTCGCCACGTGGCAGGCGACCGATCTCGGCCTCTGCAAGGACACCTTGCTGCGGCAGCTGCGTGCCCACGGCTGGGAGCAGCTGTCGCGTGGGATCTGGGCGGCGCCGTGGAGCGAGGAGTCGTTCGAGCGCCGCTGCGCCGTCGAGCGCGCGCGTGGCGGCCGCGCGCGGCTGATCACCAGCGGGGCGGCGCTCACCCTTCTCGGCGTGCGCCGCTCGAAGGCGACCAGCATCGATCTGTGGGTAGGCCCGCGCGTGTCGCCACCGGCCCGGCCCGGGGTCCGCTACCACCGCGGGGTCTGGGTCACGGGCGAGCGGGTGACCCGCGTCCAGGGCATCCCGTGCGTGCCGCCGCTGCGAGCGCTGCGGGATGCGTCCAAGACGTCCTCGGTCGACCGGCTCATGCGGGACATCGCAGGGCTTGACCGCCTGCGCAGGGCGACCCCGGCCGAGGTGCTGGCCGACCTCGAGCGAGTCGGACGCTTCCCCGGCAAGGCACGGCTGCTGGTGGCGACGCTCGCCTCCCTGGAGGGGCTGGTGCACTCGCGTGACGAGGAGGCCGCCCGCGGGTTGCTCGTCGTTGCGCCTTACCGGCTGCATCCGCGCCCGCTGCTGGTCGAGGCCCGCGGTCGCCGGGTCGGCGAGATCGACCTGGCCGTGTGCGCGATCCGCTACGGCGCCGAGATCGACGGGCCGCACCACCTCGAGGACGGCGCCGCCGAGCGCGACGCCTGGCGCGACCGTGCGTTGGGCCGGCTGGCATGGAGGATCGACCGCTTCCCGGCCGACATGGTCCGGGAGGATCCGAGGGGTTTCGTCGAGGCGGTCTGTGCGGGCATGGCCGAGGCCGCCGCGCGCCGACCGGAGCCATGGCCGTGCCCCGTCTGCTGAACGGCCGCCGCCCCAGCGGCCACCCCACCCCACCCCGATGTTGTTCTCGCCGCGAAAGCGCGTCGAGAACAACATCGAGCGGGGCGGGGGCGTCCAGGCCTCGGTGGGATGTTGTTCTCGGCGGACATGTGCGCCGAAAACAACATCGAGCTGGGGTGGGGCCGTGGGGGACGCAGGGGTTAGCGGCGCCAGACGGGGCGGCGGCCGATGCGGGGGAGCGGCGCGGAGGCCTCCCACGTGCGCCGCCAGGATGAGGCGGCCGGACCGCTGGGAACCGGCGTGGCGCCCTCGGCGGCGCGGCGCAGCGAGGAGTACCAGTCGTTCTCGTCCTCGTCCCACAGGCGCGAGATCGCCGTGACCAGCTCGTGAGTGGTGTCGCGGTGGACGTCGCCCGGCTCGGGCCAGACCGCGGGGCCGAAGCGCACGGAGACGGGTGGACGGCCCTTGACCGGCCAGGAGCGGCCCTTGGGCATCGCCGCGAAGGAGCCGCGGATGGCGATCGGCACGATGGGCACGCCGTGGCTCAGGGCGAGCCGCGCGGCGCCGTGCTTGAAGCGCTGCATCCAGCCGTCGTCCGAGCGGGTGCCCTCGGGGAAGAGCAGGAGGCTCCAGCCCTCGGCGAGCAGGCGCGCCCCGGTGTCCGTGCTGGCTCCGCCGTGGCGGTCGACCGGGAACGTCGAGAACACCAGCGCCGAGCCGAACGCCCGCCACCGGGCGTCGAAGAAGTAGTCGCTGGCCGCGCCGACGGCGGTCTTCGAGCGCCATCTCGGCGGCAGGGAGCACAGCACCAGCGGCGCGTCGAGGTGGCTGGCGTGGTTGCTGACGAACAGCACCGGCCCGGCCAGGCGGTCGAGGTGCTCGAGGCCGTGGACTCGCGGGCGGGTCTGGCTAAAGACCAGCGGTCGCAGCCCGTAGCGCTGCATGCTCTCGCGCACGGCTCGCGCGGCCGGGGTGCGCGCCCAGGCCGTCGGGAACTCGCGGCGCTCGCGCGGCGGCGTGTGCGGAACCGCCGAGCGGGGCACCAGCGCCTGGCGCGTCCAGCGCCAGCCATCGGCGACCATGCGGACGTCGCGGAGCAGGCCCATCGTCAGCGCACCTCGGCCAGCGTCAGCGGCGGGCTGTGCAGATAGGTGATGCGGGGGCTGCGACCGACGTTGTCGCTGGCCATCTCCAGGGCGTCCTCGAAGGTCGAGGCCGCGCGGAAGCCCATGTGCTCGACCGTGCGGCGGTCGGCGCCGACGAAGATGACCTCGCCGAGGTGGTCGAGGGCGTGGGCGCCCCAGTACCACATGTAGAACGGGTGGACGCCGTGGTAGGCGTAGCTCGACCGGTACAGGTGGATGTACCAGGGGTCCTCGGCGTAGGCGCGCTCGAACTTCTCCTCCATCGCGCGCGGGTTCGTGGTGTCCGCCAGCACCTCGTCGAAGAAGTCGATGTAGCTGGGGTGATGAACCTGGTGGAACTCCCGCGGCGTGGGGTGGTGAAGGATCAGCGTCCCGCCCTCACGCACGATCGGTGCGTTCCGGTACATGTTGAAGTAGTAGCCGAGCCCCAGGCACATCACCAGGATCGGGTTCATGATCGAGTTGACGTTGTAGGGGCAGATGTAGGGCAGCCCGAACACGCCGATGTCCGCCTGCCCGTCGAGCTCGGTGAGCTGCTGGCGGTAGATGTTCGCCAGGGTGCGGTCGTGGACCGGCTTG
>CAZVUW010000114.1:0-8552 GCA_964629825.1 uncultured Actinomycetota bacterium | reverse complement strand
ACTCTTCACCATCGAGCCGCTGGAGCCGGGGTTCGGCTACACGCTCGGCAACAGCCTGCGCCGGACCCTGCTGTCCTCCATCCCGGGCGCGGCGGTCACGAGCGTGCGCATCGAGGGGGTCCTCCACGAGTTCAGCTCCATCGAGGGCGTCAAGGAGGATGTCACCGACATCATCCTGAACCTGAAGGACCTGGTCCTGCGCTGCCACAGCGATGAGCCGGTGGAGATCTTCCTCGGTGGCGAGGGTCCCGGTGAGATCACCGCGGACTTCATCACCGCGCCCAGCGAGGTGGAGATCCTCAACCGCGACCTCCACATCGCAACGCTCAACCGCAAGGGCCGAGTCGAGATGTACCTGACCGTCCAGCGCGGTCGCGGCTACGTCTCCGCCGAGCGCAACAAGCGCCCCGACCAGCCCATCGGCGTGATCCCGATCGACTCGATCTACTCGCCCGTCAAGCGGGTCACGTACCGGGTCGAGGCCACCCGCGTCGAGCAGATGACCAACTACGACCGGCTGGTGCTCGATGTCGAGACCAACGGCTCGATCACCCCGGCCGAGGCGCTGTCCAGCGCCGGCGAGACCCTGCGCGACCTGGTCGGGCTGTTCGCCGAGATCGGCGAGAGCGGTCCCGGCGGGCTCACCATCGGCGCCGACCCGGCCGCGACCGCGCCGACGTCGCCGAACCTGCTCCTGCCGATCGAGGAGATGGACCTCTCCGTCCGCTCCTACAACTGCCTGAAGCGCGAGGGCGTTCAGACGGTCGGCGAGCTGGTGCAGAAGACCGAGCAGGACCTGCTCGACATCCGCAACTTCGGCCAGAAGTCCATCGAAGAGGTGAAGCAGAAGCTGCAGGAGATGGGCCTCGGGCTGGCCGACTACGGAGGCTACGCCGGGTAGGCCCTTGGGCTCAGGGGCCGACGGGTGCCTCCCTTACGGCTCCGGAGAGCCTTTTACGTCGCCTCCAGGGAGGCACCCGCCGACCCTCGGCACGAACCGCATAGGGCCCGAGGCCCGCGCCTTGAACTTCTGAAAGTGGGAACTAGAGATGCCTAAGCCGAAGAGGGGACCCCGGTATGGGGGGAGTCCCGCCCATCACCGGATGATGATGGCCAACCTCGCGACCGAGCTGATCCGGCACGGTCGCATCTCGACCACGCTGTCGCGGGCCAAGACCGTGCAGCCGCTGGCCGAGAAGATGATCACCTTCGCCAAGCGCGGTGACGTCGCCGCGCGCCGCGAGGTGCTCAAGGTCATCCGCGACCGCGACGTGGTCCACAAGCTCTTCGCCGAGGTGGGTCCCGCCTTCGCCGAGCGCAACGGCGGCTACACCCGGGTGCTCAAGACCGGGCCGCGCAAGGGCGACGCCGCCCCCATGGCTCTGATCGAGCTGGTGGAGGGCGTCTCCGTGGACGGCGAGGGCGCTCTCGAGGAGAAGCCCGCACGTCGCTGGAGCCTGCGCCGTCGGCGCGGCGGAACCGCCTCCGTCTCGGCGCGTCAGCGCCAGGAGGAGCGGGCCGCAGCCATCGACCGCGGCGACATGCCCGTCCACGTCCACGACGAGGACGAGGATGTCGAGGAGCCCGTCGAGGAGCCGGTGGCCGCCCAGCCGGACGAGGAGGGCCCCCAGGTCAACCCGGCCGAGGTCGAGGCGCGCCTGGCCGCCGAGGACGAGGCCGCGGAGGCCGAGGACTCCGGCGAGGACTCCGAGGGTTCCTCCGACGAGGCCGACGGCGACGAGCCCTCCGCCGAGGACAAGCCGGACAGCGACCAGTCCTGATCCGCCGGCCGTGCCACGGCTGCGAATCGACCTGGCCTACGACGACACGGGCTTTCGGGGCTTCGCGCGGCAGAGCGACCAGATGACCGTTCAGGGCGTCCTCGAGGGCGCCCTGACGCGTCTGTGCGGCGGTGTGCCCATCTCCACGACGGGAACGGGCCGCACCGACGCCGGCGTGCACGCCCTCGGTCAGGTGGTCCACTGCGACGTGCCCGAGGACGCCCGGCTGATCCGCGACCTCGAGCGCGGGCGCGCCGCCCTGGACGCCCTGTGCGGCCCCGCGATCAGCATCTTCGCCGTCCGGGTGGTCGACGACGACTTCGACGCGCGCTTCTCCGCGACGCAGCGCCGCTATCGCTACCGGATCTGCGACGCGCCAGCGGCCAACCCGCTGCGCCGCCACGACACCTGGCACCTCGGACCGCCACGGCTGGACGTGGAGGCGATGCAGCTCGGCGGAGCCCACCTGGTGGGCGAGCACGACTTCTCCTCCTTCTGCCGCCGCCGCGACGACCAGCACCTGGTGCGCCGGATCGATCGGCTGTCCGTCCAGCGCCGCGCGGAGGGGCTGGTCGTGGTCGAGGTGGACGGTCGCGCCTTCTGCCATCAGATGGTCCGATCCGTCACCGGCTGCCTCGTCGCGGTCGGGCGCGGCCGGCGTCGCCCCGACTGGGTGCGCGAGGTCCTCGCCGCCCACGACCGGCAGGCCGTCGGCCAGGTGGCGCCCCCGCACGGCCTGACCCTGGTCGGCGCGTCCTTCTCTCCGCCGCATCCGGACGCGGGGGAAGGGGGTCCGGTTGACCCGGCGCGGTAGGAGCGACTACTCTTGTCGCTTGTGCGGTCGCTCCGCGGCGTTGCCGCGGTCGCAGCATGTCCGGCACGGCCCCCTACCGGGGCCTGGATCCCATCCAGCTAGAGCCGTGTCTGTGGCGCACCGACCGTCGGCACCAAACGCCAGCGCGCCCGTTCCACCAGGCCACAAGCCGGGCGGAGCAGCGCCTGCGGAGACCTCGAAAACGACGCGAACCGAGAGCCTGTAGATGCGCACGTACACACCACGTCCAGCGGACGTCGAGCCCAAGTGGTTCGTCGTGGACGCCGAGGACATGATCCTCGGCCGTCTTTCGACCAAGGTTGCGCACGTCCTGCGTGGCAAGCACAAGCCGACCTTCGCCCCCCACATCGACGTCGGCGACTTCGTCATCGTCGTCAACGCCGACAAGGTGCGGCTGACCGGCCGCAAGGGCGAGCAGAAGATGGCCTACCGCCACTCCGGCTTCCCGGGCAGCCTCAAGTCGGTGCCCTTCGCCCGCCTGCTGGCCGAGCGGCCGGAGGCCCTCATCGAGCGGTCGGTTCGCGGCATGCTGCCGCGCAACACGATCGGTCGCGCCCAGCTGCGCAAGCTGAAGGTCTACGCCGGCCCCGACCACCCGCACGCCGCCCAGAAGCCGGCCCCGCTGCCGCTGTAGCCGAGAAGAGAGAAGATGAGCGACATCACCGCAGCACAGCCGGTCCGCCAGCGCAGCATGTACACGGGCCGCCGCAAGACCTCCGTCGCGCGGGTGCGGCTCGTCAGCGGCACGGGGCAGTTCAAGCTCAACGGGCGTCCGATCGAGGACTACTTCCCGATCGAGAGCCACCGCTCCCTGATTCTGGAGCCGTTCAAGGTCACCGAGACCGAGGGCCGCTTCGACGTCTTCGCCCGCATCCACGGCGGCGGCGTGTCCGGCCAGGCCGGCGCGCTGGCGCACGGGATCGCCCGCGCCCTCGAGGCCGAGGACCCGGAGTGGCGCCGGCTGCTCAAGCAGGCCGGCCTGCTGCGCCGCGACGCCCGCCAGGTGGAGCGCAAGAAGTACGGCCTCAAGAAGGCCCGCAAGGCGCCGCAGTACAGCAAGCGCTAGCTCGCCGCGCCGGGCCGGGCTCTCATGCCGCAGCTGTTCGGCACGGACGGCATCCGTGGGGTCGCCAACACCGAGCTGACCCCCGAGCTGGCCGTCGGGTTGGGGCGGGCGGTCGTCCGCACCCTCCGCGAGGAGGGCATCGAGCGCCCGCTGCTCGCCGTCGGTCGCGATCCCCGCGCCTCGGGCGAGATGCTCGAGGCCGCGCTGATCGCCGGTGTGTGCTCGGCCGGCGGTGACGTCATCCCGCTGGGCGTCCTGCCGACCCCGGGCGTCGCGTTCCTCACCCGCCATCTCGGCGCCGACTCGGGCGCGATGATCTCGGCCAGCCACAACCCGGTCGAGGACAACGGGATCAAGTTCTTCGGCGCGGACGGCTACAAGCTCACCGACGCCGAGGAGGAGCGGGTCGAGGAGCTGCTGCAGCGCACCTACGAGGACCGGCCCACGGGCACCGCCATCGGGCGCCTGCGCCTGCGGCCTGGGGCGCTGGATGCCTACATCGAGCACCTCGTTGCGGCCGCCGAGGGCGCGCGGCTCGATGGCCTACGGGTGGTCGTCGACTGCGCCAACGGGGCGGCCAGCACGGTCGCACCGCTGGTGCTGGAGCGGCTGGGCTGCGACGTCATCGCCCTGTGCGCCGAGCCGGACGGCAACAACATCAACGACGGCTGCGGCTCGACCCACCCCGAGGTCGTCCGCGCCGCGGTGCTCGAGCACGGCGCCGACGTGGGTCTGGCCCACGACGGCGACGCGGACCGCCTGATCGCGGTCGACTCGCAGGGGGAGCTGGTCGACGGCGACGCCCTGCTGGCCATCCTCGCGTCGCGCTACAAGCTGGAGCGCGGGCTCGACGTCGTGGTCACCACCGTCATGACCAACCTGGGCTTCACCCTGGCGATGCAGCGGCTCGGCATCGACGTGCACCAGACCAAGGTGGGCGACCGCTACGTCCTCGAGGCGATGCGCGCCGGCGGCCACCCCCTCGGCGGGGAGCAGTCCGGGCACCTGATCCTGGCCGACCACTCCACGACCGGCGACGGGGTGCTGTCGGCGGTGGCGCTGCTGACCACCATCGTCCGCAGCGGCAAGAGCCTCGACGAGCTGGCAAAGGTCATGCAGCGGCTGCCGCAGGTGCTCGTGAACGTCCGCGGGGTCGACCGGGACGGGCTCGACGGCGCCGAGGCCCTGTGGGCCGCTGTGAGGCAGGAGGAGGCCGCCCTCGCCGGCTCCGGCCGGATCCTGCTGCGCGCGTCCGGCACCGAGCCCGTGGTGCGCGTCATGGTCGAGGCCGACAGCGAGGAGCGCGCGGCGGAGGTCGCCGAGCGGCTGGCCGAGCTGGTCCGCCACACCCTCGCGCCCGCCTCGGCCTGAGCGCGCTCGTGTAGTCTGATCAGCCGCGAAGGGGAGTACCCCGAACCGGCGACGTCGTCATCACGGAGCTTTCCAGCTCCCGGCGTCGCCGCCCGCCGGGTGGGGGAGACCTTCGGTCAGCGACCGAAGGAATCGTCTTGTCTGCAACCGCCCGATCTCTCCACCTGCGCCCGTCTCCCAGCCGGTCAAGGCCGGTCGCGTGAGCGCCTTCGTGGAGCGCCTTCTCGCCGCCGTCGAATCGGGCGGCGGCCTGGCCCTGGGCCTCGCCCTGCTGGCCGAGAACCTCTTCCCGCCGATCCCGTCGGAGCTGATCCTCCCGCTGGCCGGCTTCGCCGTCCAAGATGGCCGTGTGCCGCACCTGGAGGCGCTCGGAGCGGCGACCGCCGGCTCCACGGTGGGGGCGGCGATCCTCTACGCGGTGGGGCGCTTCGGCGGGCGCAGCGTGCTGTATCGCTACCACTGGCTGTTCCGCCTCGAGCCGGAGCAGCTTGACCGCGCCGACGCCTGGTTCGACCGTCACGGGTCGTGGGTGGTGCTGTGGGGGCGGATGGTGCCCATCTTCCGCAGCGTCGTCTCGATCCCGGCTGGCTTCTCCGAGATGCCGCTGCTGCGCTTCATGACGTTGACGGCCATCGGCTCGCTGCTCTGGAACAGCCTGCTGATCGGTGCGGGCATCGCCCTCGGCGAACGCTGGGAGCTGGTGGAGCGCTACACCAGCGCCTACAAGCTCGCGATCGTCGCGGCGGTGGCCCTGGTCGGAGTATTCGTCTTCGTGCGGATCCTGCGCGCACGCCGCGCGGGCTCCGGAAGTCCGCCCGCAGGCGGGGATGGAGGGGAGCGGCGATGAGTGTTCTGTCCCTGCTGGCGGTCGCCGCCGGCATGGCGATCTTGGTGTTCGGAGCCGAGGCGCTGGTTCGCGGCGCTGCCCGGCTGGCCACGGCCGCGGGCGTGTCCTCCCTGGTGATCGGCCTGACCGTGGTCGCTTACGGTACCAGCGCCCCCGAGATGGCGGTCAGCGTCAACGCGGCCGTCTCCGGCGCTGGTGATGTGGCCGTCGGCAACGCCGTCGGGTCGAACATCTTCAACATCCTCGCCATCCTCGGGATCTCGGCGCTGTTCGGCGGCCTGGTGGTGCACCAGCGCCTGGTGAAGGTCGATGTCCCGATCCTGCTCGGCGTGACGCTGGCGACGTGGTGGGCGGCCTCGGACGGCACGATCTCGGTCCTCGAGGGCGCGCTGATGTTCGCGGGGATCGTCCTGTACAGCGCCGGGGCCTACATCTTGGGTCGCCGTGAGCCCCCCGAGGTCGAGGCTGAGTACGACGAGGCCATCGGGGACAAGGCGGCGGCCGTGCGGGCCTGGCCCCGCGCGGTCGGGCTGGTGCTCGGCGGGCTGGTCGCGCTGGTCATCGGCTCCCAGCTGCTGGTCACCGGCGCCGTCGACCTGGCCGAGGCCCTCGGGATCTCGGAGCTCATCATCGGTCTGACCGTCGTCGCGGCCGGCACCTCCCTGCCGGAGCTCGCCACCTCGGTCGTCGCAACCCGGCACGGCGAGCGCGACATCGCCGTGGGCAACATCGTCGGATCGAACATCTTCAACCTGCTGGCGGTCATGGGCGCCTCTGCAATGGCGGGAGGAGGGCTGCCCGTCCCCCAGGCGACCATCTCGACCGACCTGCCGGTGTCCCTGCTGGTCACCCTGGTCGCGCTGCCCGCCCTCGCCCTCGGCCTGTACGTCAGCCGCTGGGAGGGCGTCGTGCTGCTCGTCGGCTACATCACCTACGTCGGCTACCTGATCCTCGACGGCACCGCCAGCCCGTCCGCGCCGACGGCTCGCGTCTGGCTGCTGGTCGGGCTTGGGGTCGCGGCTCTCGCGATCCTCGTCGTGGGAGTGCTTCAAGGCCGGCGTTCGGACGCCACTCCGCGCGCCGGCTGATCACGGCGGCCCCGGCACGGCGGGTGTAACACACCAAGGTGTTGTTTTCGGCGGTCATGTCCGCCGAAAACAACATCCAGCTGGGGTTCAACATCCAGCCGGGATTCGCGGTCAGCTAACGAAGCGGATGCTCAGCGGGTAGCGGTAGGCCTCGCCGCGCGAGGCGGCGGCAGCGGCCAGCGCGACGATCACGATCCAGGCGACCGCGGCTGCCAGCCCCACGGGGATGAGCAGCACCAGGCCGATCCCGAGGGTCACGACGCCGATCACCACCGACAGGATCGTGCCGACCACGACGTAGAGCAGGACCGAGAGGTTGAAGTTCAGCGCCTCGCGCGCGTGCTCGACGACGAAGGGATGGTCCTCGCGCTTCCACAGCCACATGACCAGCGGGCCGACGAACGACGGGATGCCGACGAAGATCACGAACGCTGACAGGTGCGCGAGCATCGCCATGTTGCGGGCGTCCTGCGTGACCGCGCCCGGTGGGGCGGGCGGCCACTGGGGCCCGGAGCCGGGGCCGGGACCAGGCGGCGGCGGGGCCTGGCCCCACGACGATGCCGCCGCGACGGGTGTGTCGCACTGGGGGCAGCGCTCGGTGCCGGGCGGCAGCACGAGGCCGCACGTGGGGCAGGTGGTGGACATCCTGGCTCCTCTCGTCTGCTGCCCGCTGGCCGCCACCCGCCGCGCGGGCCAGCCTCAGGACGCGGCGCGCGGGAACCGGTAGCGGATGCCATCCGGCTCGATGCGAGCGTAGTCGGTGGTGCGCTCGGCGGGTCGACGTCCCGCCGCCTCGGCGATCGCGCGCAGGGTCTCGGGGTCCTGGCGCACGCCGTGGTCCGCCCCGGCCATCCGGGAGATGGTCTCCTCCATCAGCGTGCCGCCGAGGTCGTTGGCGCCCGCGCGCAGGAGCGTGACGGCCGTCTCCAGCCCAACCTTGACCCACGACAGCTGGATGTTGTCGATCGCGCCCTGGAGCACCAGGCGCGCGACCGCGTGGACCCGCAGGGTGTCCTCGAAGCCGGGACCCGGCCTGGCAACCCCCGCCAGGTAGATGGGTGACTGCTGGTGCACGAAGGGCAGGGGGACGAACTCCGTGAAGCCCGCCCGCCCGGCCTCGAGGTTCGCAAGCTGGAGTCGGCGCAGCAGGTGCAGGTGCGCCGCCCAGTGGCGCGGCTCGTCCACATGGCCGTACATCATCGTCGCCGAGGAGCGCAGCCCGAGCTCGTGCGCCGTGGTGACGATCTCGACCCAGGCGTCGGTCGGCAGCTTGCCCTTGGTCAGCACCCAGCGGACCTCGTCGTCGAGGATCTCCGCGGCGGTGCCCGGGATCGTGTCGGGGCCGGCCTCGACGAGCTGCGCCCGCACCGCGCGCACGCCGACGCCCAGCCGCATCGCTGCGTTGGCGATCTCCATCGGGGAGAAGGCGTGCACGTGCATCTGGGGGACGCGGTCCTTGACGGCGCGAACCAGGGCCGCGTAGTGGTCGCCGCCGAGGTCCGGGTGGATGCCGCCCTGCATGCACACCTCGGTGGCCCCGTACTCCCAGGCCTCCTCGGCCCGG
>CAZVUW010000113.1:0-8902 GCA_964629825.1 uncultured Actinomycetota bacterium | reverse complement strand
TGAACCCGAAGGTCGTGTCCGAGCGACTGGGTCACAGCTCGGTCGCGTTCACCCTCGACACGTACGCCCACGTCATGCCCGGCATGCAGCCGCAGGCCGCCGAGCTGTTCATGGAGTTGGTTCTCGGACCCGACGACGACGAGCCCGACGACCCCGAGGAAGAGCCCTTCAACGACCACCAGGACGACGAGGAGGAGACAGCGTGACCGTCATTTGCGAGCAGTATGCGAGCAGCCGCCCCTTCAACACGAAGGCCCAGGGGGCGGAAAACCGCCTCTCACCTGGGCCTTTGTCGAGAGCGGGTGAGGGGAATCGAACCCCCGTTGCGAGCTTGGGAAGCTCGTGTTCTACCATTGAACTACACCCGCGGGAGCGGCCCCGGATGATAGCCGTCGGCCCGTCGGGGCGGCAATCGCGGCCTTCCGAGGCCGGCGGATCCACAGGCTCGGCGGGCGATTCCGGCTCGGGGTCGTAGCATCGTCGCATCCTGCTCGCATGCCACCGGAGGCCCGATGGAGGTCCGAGCCGAGCGCAGGTTCACGCTCGCCGACATCTACGACGCACCCGAGGACCTGGCGCGGCGGGAGATCATCGACGGGGTCCTCTATGTGAGCCCCTCTCCGCGAGTCGGGCACCAGCGGGTGATCCGCCACCTCGTGCTGATCCTGGACGCCTGGTGCAGGCAGCACGGTGGCGAGGTGCTGCCCGGCGGGGTCAACCTCGACCTCGGCGAGGACACCCATCTCGAGCCGGATGTGGCGGTGCTGGCACCCGGACGGCCGGTCCCGGACGGCTCGACACGCGCCTTGACCACGCCCCCCGACATCGTCGTCGAGGTGTCCTCGCGCTCGACTCGGTCCTACGACGCAGGCCCGAAGCGCGCCCGCTACGCCCGCGCCGGCACGCCCGAGCTATGGCTGGTCGACCTCGAGGAGCAGACCGTCGAGATCTCCAGGCTGGCAGGCGATCGCTGGTACGGGGATCCGGTCGCCCTGCGAGCAGGTGACACCCTCACAAGCCCGCTTCTGCCCGGCTTCACAGCCGACGTCTCGGAGATCCTGGCCGCCGCCTCCTAATATCCGCGTCCAGTCAAGCACTGGAGCGCCACCGTGATCCTCTCCGACGGCAGCATCCGCGAGGCCCTGGAGTCCGGCCGCATCGTCATCGACCCCCTGGGCGACAACGCCGTCCAGCCGTCGAGCGTCGACGTCAGGCTCGGCGACAGCTTCCGGGTCTTCGCCAACCACCGCTACCCGTACATCGACGTCCGCACGGACCAGGACCTGACCGAGCTCGTCACCGCGACCGAGGACGAGCCGTTCATCCTCCACCCCGGCGAGTTCGTGCTCGGGACGACGCTCGAGAAGGTCACGCTGCCGTCGGATCTGGTGGCACGACTGGAGGGCAAGTCCTCCCTCGGGAGGCTCGGCCTGCTCATCCATTCGAGCCTGCCCGGGGATGTGGAGATCCCCTTCCTCTACCAGGGGCAGGTTCAGCCTCGACCCATCGGTGAGATCGTCGCGAAGCAGCTCCGCGGCAGCGTGGTGAGCTTCGATCCTGAGTCATTCGAGCCGCACTATGCCGAGGTGACCGGCTGGTACGAGGGACCTCCCGACCGGATCTATGAGGTGGTCCTCGCATCCGGGCGGCGGGTGCAGGTGACCGCGGGTCACAACCTGTTCACCCTTGACCGAGATGGGGTTCTGACCAAGGTCAGGACCGGCGAGCTGCAGCCCGGCAGGTTCGTCGCCGTTCCGCGACGGATCCCGGATCCGCAGGGGGTCGCACCGGTCCTTGATGTCCTCGCCCTGGCGCCGGAGAGCCGTCACACCGACATGGTCGTGTACGGCCCTACGGTCGAGGCTGCGTTCGAGCACGATCGTGCCGGTCTGCGGCGACTTCTCGAGGAGTCCGGCATCGGGCACAGCTGGTACTACGACCAGCGCTCGCAGCTGCCCCTGACACTTGCGCGCCAGATCCCCGGCCTGGTGGAGATGCTCGGGGTGGACGATCGCGTGCGGCTGCGAGGCATGCGCTCAGGCCTCCCGCTGGTGATCGAGGTGACGCCGGACCTCGCCTGGCTGCTCGGGCTGTACACCGCCGAGGGCTACCGTCGCGACGGTCAGGCGGTCTGGTCGAACACTGATCAGACCATCTTGGACCGCGTCGAGTCGACTCTCCGGGGGCTCGGCCTCCCCGTGTACCGAGCCGCCGGCTCGATCACTTGCTGCTCGAAGCTGATGTCAGCTCTCCTCGCATGGCTCGAGATGGGCGGCAAGGCGCACGACAAGCGCGTGCCGTCCCTGCTCCTGGGTTGGCCCGAGCCTCTGCTCGAGGCCTTCTACGAGGGCTTCGTCGACGGTGACGGCTCCAGGGAGGAGACGCGTGACTCGCTCTGGACCTCGTCGGAACGCCTGGTCGGCGATCTGCTGCTTCTGAGCGCCCGTCTCGGGAGGCGAGCCGCGGTCAGCTCGCGTGTTCGCGACGACCGTCCATTCCATCAGGTGCACCTGCCTAATCGCGAGCACAAGCTGCTCACCTCCGTCCCACTGCCGGATCGCTTGCTGGTGTCGCTCCGCGAAGAGGCGGGGCTGACGCTCGGCGCGGCGACGGGACGAGCCGGTTTCGGCAGCAAGACCAGCATCTCGAACATCGAGAACCGCTCCGCCAGGGATGCGGTTCGCCTCTCAACCCTTCGGCGACTGTGCCGTGCCTACGGCCTCGAAGGCTCCGGGCAGACGCCCGCGCGCGGCCGCCTGGAGCGGCTGATCGACGGCGGACTAGCGTGGGACCGCGTGGTCGAGGTGCGCGACACCGGACGGGTCGAGCCGATCTACGACCTGGAGGTCCGGCCCAACGGCCACAAGATCGAGAACTTCCTCGCCGGGCATGGCGGTGTGTACGTGAGCAACACCGCCGGATTCGTGGACGCGGGTTGGTCGGGGCATCTGACGCTGGAGCTGAGCAACGTCGCGAACCTGCCGATCACGCTGTATCCGGGGATGAAGATCGGCCAGCTCGCGTTCTTCACGCTGGACCGGCCGGCGGAGCTGCCGTACGGGTCGGCGGAGCTGGGCAGCAAGTACCAGGGTCAGGAGGGGCCGACCGCCAGCCGCTTCTTCGAGAACTTCCCGCGCGAGGCGACCTGAGCTTGCCCGTTTGCGGCATATACGCCGCAAACGGGTTGTCCACAGGCTCGCCCGGCTGATCTCACCGGCACAGGAGCCCGGGCGCCATCCTCAAATCGCATATGGCGTTCCTACCTCCGGAGGCGCTCGAGCGGGCCGCCGCCGCGCACGGCTGCCTCTCGCGCGCCGACCTGCTGCAGCTGCCTGGCGTCACCCGCAACGTGCTGGACCGCTGGGTGAAGGCCGGCGCCCTGATTCCCGAGTGGCGCGGCCAGTACCGGCTGGCGGGCGTGGCCGTCACCCGTCGCCAGCAGCTGCTGCTTGCGGTCCGGCGGGCGCGCGGGGTCGCAGCGGATGAGAGCGCGCTCGCCCTTCGTCGGGCAGAGGGCTTTGCGCTGCAGCCGCCCTTCGCCGTCGCGGTGCCCACGACCAGCCGCGTCCGCGACCCGGCCCTGCGCCTGATCAGGGTCGACCTCGACCCGGAAGACGTCACCACCTGCGAGCACATCCCCGCCATGACCGCGGAGCGCGCCCTCATCGGGGTCAGCGACCGTATTGGCCGCGCTCGCCTCCGAGCGGCCTACGACGATCTGCGCCGGCGCCGGCTCCTCGAGCCCCATCTGCTGCTCGATCGAGCCCGCGCCCTCGACGCCACGGCGGTCCTGGAGATCGCCGAGCAGGGCGACCTGCGCATGGAGAGCGAGGGCGAGCGCCGCCTCGACCGGATCTGGAGGCCCGAGGACCCACGGCCTGAGCCGCAGGTCTGGGTTCATCACGCCGGCAGGCACTACCGGCTCGACTTCGTCTTCCTCGACTCCCGACTCGCGCCCGAGTACGACGGTCGCCAGGCGCACGCGGGCGATCGCAACCGCCACCGGGACGCGCAGCGCGCCCTGGCGCTTGCGGCCCTCCAGATCCAGCGGCTGCCGGTCACCGCACCGATGCTCCGTGATCCCGAGGACCTGCGCGTGCGCATCCTCACGGTGCACGAGCAGCGGCTGCTGCTGGGCCTCGAACCGCTGGTCCCCGCGGCGCCGCCGGCCTGGTTCCGGGGCTAGCCGAACCCGTTTGCGGCATATATGCCGCAAACGGGTTGGCGGCGCAATCGCGACGTGCGATAAGCGCGCAGGTCAGGGGGGAGGCCGCGAGCGCGCCCCGCCAGCAGACCCAGCTACCCCTCCGCCGGCCCCTCACTCGCCGCATCCGCATGCCCCTGATGCGCCGTCACAGACCGGTGGTCGGTCGACCCGTTCACCGCGGCGACCGGGAGCAGCGACTCGGCCAGGATCTGGGAGACGTCGACCACGCGCACCTGTCCCTCGGCGAGCTCCTTGCGGCCGACCTTGTCGTTGACCGCGTCGTCGAGCATCACGAGGCAGTACGGGCAGGCGGTCGAGACGATGTCCGGCTTGAGCGCGAGCGCCTCGTCGATGCGCTCGTGGTTGACGCGCTTGCCGATCGTCTCCTCCATCCACATGCGCGCGCCGCCGGCCCCGCAGCAGAAGCCGTGGTTGCGGCAGCGCTGCATCTCGACCTTGCGCAGCCCGCCGACGGTGTCGACCACGGCGCGCGGCGGGTCGTAGACCTCGTTGTGGCGCCCGAGGTAGCAGGGGTCGTGGTAGGTGACGGTGGCGTCGATGTCGGTCTGCGGCGCCAGCCGGCCCTCGGCCACCAGGCGCGTCAGCAGCTCGGTGTGGTGGATGACCTCGAAGTGCCCGTCGAAGTCGGGGTACTCGTTGCGGATCGTGTTGAAACAGTGCGGGCAGGTGGCGACGATCTTGCGGGCGCCGACCTCCTTCAGGGTCTCGACGTTGGTCTGCGCCATCATCTGGAACAGGTACTCCATGCCGAGGCGCCGGGCCGGGTCGCCCGTGCAGGCCTCCGCGCCGCCGAGCACCGCGTAGCGCACACCGGCGGCGTTGAACAGGCTCGCGACCGTCTGGGTGACCTTCTTGGAGCGGTCCTCCAGCGCGCCCGCGCAGCCGACCCAGAACAGGTATTCGACATCGTCCGGCAGCGCCCCGTCGACCACCGGCACCTCGAAGTCGAGGCCTTGGGTCCAGTCCAGCCGCTTGCTCGCACCGAGACCCCAGGGGTCACCTGAGTTCTCGATGTTGCGCAGCATGGCGCCGGCCTCCTGCGGGAAGCTCGACTCCATCTGCGCCTTGTAGCGGCGCATGTCGATGATGTGGTCGACGTGCTCGATGTCGACCGGGCACTCCTCGACGCAGGCGCCGCAGGTCGTGCAGGACCACAGCACGTCGAAGTCGATGACGGCGTCGGCCTGGCCCGGCTCGTCGCCCACGAGCATCCGACCCAGGACGTCGACGTCGGTGTGCTGCTCGGCGAGGTTCTCGTCGAGCAGGTACGGGCCGGACTCGTACAGGTGATCCCGCAGGTCCATGATCAGCAGCTTCGGGGACAGCGGCTTGCCCGTGTTCCAAGCCGGGCACTGGCTCTGGCAGCGCCCGCACTCGGTGCAGGTGTACATGTCCAGGAAGCGCTTGAACCCGAACTGCTCGATCGACCCGACGCCGAGGACGTCCTCCTCGCCCATCGCCTCGATGTCGATCTTCTCGGCCTCGAGCTTGCCGAGCGCCTTCGGGCGGCGCGCGAAGGCGACGTTGAACGGGATCGTGATGATGTGCAGGTGCTTCGAGTTGACCGTGAAGATCACGAAGCCGGTCAGCACCGCGACGTGCGCGACCAGGAAGACGGTGGTGATGATCTCGAGCTGCTCGGCGGAGAAGCCCTCGAAGAACCCGCCGAGCCAGCGCGAGGCGAACGCCCCCTCCGGGTACGGCAGGGTCCCCTTGGCGTAGCGCGCGGCGCGCAGGACCATCACCGTGTACATCAGCCCGAACTCGCCGAGCAGCACGTACCAGCCCTGAAGCAGGTTCGAGCCCGCAAAGCGGCTGGTGCGCCCGTGGCGGCTGGGATTCTGCGCCACGCGGATCAGGGCGAAGCCGATCACCGCGACCAGGACCAGGATCGTGAACAGGTCCTGGAGAAACCCGAGGCCCTCCCAGCGCCCGATCAGCGGGATGTGGAAGTCGGGGTCGAAGACCTCACCGACCGCCTCCAGCGTCTGGGTCTGGAGGATGATGAAGCCCCAGAAGATGAAGGTGTGCAGGATCCCCGGTCCGGTCCACTGGAGGATCTTCTGCTGCGCCATCATGTTCTGGAGCAGGTAGCGCACCTTGGTGCCCCAGCCGCCCATCCGTTCCGGCATCGGCTGCGCCTTGCGCAGCAGCGAGAAGAGGAACCACAGCCGGGCGCTGAAGAAGTAGACGAGGATCCCCAGGGAGACGACCCCCGCGACGATCCTCAAGATGTCGTAAAAGCCGAGGTCTGGCATGTGCGGCTTCCTCCAGCGCCAAAGGAGGCCTGACGTTCGGGCCGAGGCACCGCGGATGCTAACAACCCGGCCCGCCGAAGCGGTTGACGACGGTGTCAGCCGCGCCGCGGCTGATAGGTCTTGCGCCGGAACACGTCGGTGCGCAGCGAGGCGACGCGGTCCAGGATCAGCAGCCCGTCGAGGTGATCCAGCTCGTGCTGGAACGCCCGGGCCTCGAACTCCTCGGCCTCGATGACGCGCTCGCGCCCGTTCTCGTCGAGGCCCCGCACCACCACGCGCAGGGCCCGCCGGACGTCGGCGGTGAAGTCGGGGACGCTCATGCAGCCCTCGCGGCGGACCTCGGAGCCCTCGCTGTGCAGCAGCTCGGGATCGAACAGCACCACCAGGCCGTGGTGGGGCCAGCCCTTCTTCTGCACCAGCGCGCTGGTGGACACGTCCAGGCAGAACGCGCGCCGGCTGACGCCGATCTGAGGCGCCGCCAGCCCGACGCAGCCCGGCGAGACGCGCATGGTGTCCACCAGGTCGCGGGCGAGCTCGGCGTCCGAGCCTCCGACGGGCTCTGCGCGACGCTTGAGGACCGGGTTGGGGATGGCGACGACGGGCCGTTCGGGCATCAGAAGGTCTCGACGTCCAGCGGGTGGATGCTCGCGTCCACGTCGTCGACGCGCTCGAGGACGGCCGCCAGCAGGTCGTCGGCCCGCTCGGGGTCGTCGAGGGCGATCTCGAGCATCATCGCGTAGACCGAGCGCTCGCCCTCGAGCACGCGGGTCGTGAGGTCGGTCACGTTCACGCCGGCCTCGGCCAGCACCGCCGACACCTCGGCGACGATGCCGGGCCGGTCGGTGCCGTAGACGCTCAGCACGTGCGTCGCCGGCGGGGAGGTGGCTCCGGGTCCGACCGCGCGGACCGTCACGACCAGGCCGAGGTCCGCGGTCGCCTCCTGAAGCGCCGCCTCCAGCGCCTCGGGCTCGAGGTCGCCCGAGACCAGCAGCATGATCGCGAACTGGCCCCCGAGGATGGTCATCGAGGCGTCCTCGAGGTTGCCGCCCCGGTCGCGCAGGACGCCGGTGACCCGGGCGATGATGCCGGGGCGGTCGGCTCCGATGGCGGTCACGGCGAGCTGGTCGGTCACTTCGGCGCTCCTTGGCTGGTGGCTGGGGCAGTGTAGGGAAGCCGGTCGCGGCCGTATGCTGCGCGCATGTCAGCACTGCGCCGCATCGCCCTGCCGCTGCTCATCGCGCTCCTGCTCGTCGCCTGCGGCGATGGCGAGACGCCCTCCGAGGACCCGACGGCGGACCCGACGGCGGGTGAGGCGACCGCGACGGCCAGCCCGGAGCCGGCGGACACCGCCACGCCCGGTGACGACGCCACGGACCAGGCCACAGCCGAGACCGAGACGGAGCCGCCGGCGCCCGCCGACTCCGCCGAGACCGTGCCGATGAGCTTCATCGGTCCGGACGGGCAGGAGGTCACCTTCAACGTCGAGCTGGCCGCCGACCAGCCGACCCGTCAGCAGGGGCTGATGCACCGGACGGAGATGCCGCCGGACGCCGGGATGCTGTTCCTGTTCCCGCAGGACTCGGCCGGCGGGTTCTGGATGAAGAACACCCTCATCCCGCTGCAGATCGCCTTCATCTCGGCCGACGGTGAGATCGTCGACATCTTGGACATGGTCCCCTGCGAGGAGGACCCCTGCGAGATCTACACGCCCGACGGCGCCTACCGCTACGCCCTTGAGGTCAACGAGGGCGCGCTGACCGCGGCCGGCGTCGATGAGACCTGGCAGGTCCAGCTGCCGGCGGACCTGCCCGACGCCACCTGACGGAGGTGCAGCCGGTGGAGACCTGGATGCTCGTGGTGGCGGTGGTGGTCGTGGCTGCGCCCTTCGTGCTGATGGTGCTGTTCAACCCGGGCAGCCGGGCGGACGCCCGTGGCCGACGGCTGCGCACGAAATGGACTTCACACAGCGCGAAGCAATCAAGTTGAGCGCCATAGGCTAAAGAAGGTTGCCCCTGCCCTTCGCCGGGCATAACCTGTCGTGCGAAAGCTTCCAATGCGTACGACAACGACCGCCGTCAGGCGGGGAGGTGGCAACAGCCAATGGCACGTGCAGTCGGCATCGACCTCGGCACGACTAACTCCGTGGTGGCCGTCATGGAGGGTGGCGAGGCGACCGTGATCGCCAACGCGGAGGGCGCCCGCACGACGCCTTCGGTCGTCGGCTTCAGCAAGGGCGGCGAGGTCCTCGTCGGCGAGGTCGCCAAGCGCCAGGCGGTCACGAACCCGGACCGGACCATCCAGTCGGTCAAGCGCCACATGGGGACGTCCTGGAAGACCGAGATCGACGGCAAGAGCTACACCGCCCAGGAGATCAGCGCGCGCATCCTGATGAAGCTGAAGCGCGACGCCGAGGCCT
>CAZVUW010000112.1:0-9032 GCA_964629825.1 uncultured Actinomycetota bacterium | reverse complement strand
GTGCAGCAGGCCGAACAGCGCCGCCAGGACCAGGCTGATGAAGGGCCCGATGCCGACGATCACGAACTCGTCCTTGGCGCTGGCGGCCTCGCGGGTGGACTCGGTCACACCGCCCATCAGGAACAGCGTGATGCCAAGGACCGGGATGTCACGGTCGAGGCTGGTGAACGCGTGCCCGAGCTCGTGGGCCAGGATGCTGAGGAAGAACAGCAGCGAGGCGGCGATCGCTCCCGCGATGAGCTCGACCGCACCGGCGTCAGGCGCGGACAGCCCCATGCGCTGGAAGAACAGCGCCGCGACGACCACGGCGATGACCAGCCAGGAGCTGTCCACGCGCACCGGCACGCCGCGGAGGTGGAACAGCGTCCGAGCCCGCCGGAAGGTGCCCAGCCGCTCGATCTGCTCCCCCGGTGCCTGCGTCATGGCCGCCACTGTAGTTCGAAGGCCGCTCGTCCCGACCCCTGGGGAGGGCCGTCGCCGCGCTGGACGCTGCTAGAATCGCCCCCGCACACCAGGCTTGCCGCCTCGGTGCTTGCACATGGAGTCGTCGCCTAGTCTGGCCTATGGCGCGGTCTTGGAATGGCCGTAGGGTGGCAACACCCTCGAGAGTTCGAATCTCTCCGACTCCGCTTCGGCCCCGGCCCTTGATGGTCGGGGCTTTTCACTGTCGTCGGCGATCACTGCTTGGCGTCGCTCGTGGGCCAGGCGGGCCTGCGGGCAGCGAAAGGGCCGCGTCGAGACGGACGCGGCCCTGACAGGCGGTGGAGGAGAGATTCGAACTCTCGAGACCCTTGCGGGTCTACCCGCTTTCGAGGCGGGCGCACTAGGCCGGACTATGCGACTCCACCGGATGGCGCTCGAAAGGGTAGCAGTTCACGCGGACGCGTCGGTGGCGCCGAGGGGGTCCGTCGCCGCGGTGGCACCGGGTGCGGGGCTGGCGCCCGCGGCCGTCCGCCGGGATGGCGCGCGGCGCGCCGCGAAGAAGCGCTTCAGCAGCAGACCGCACTCGTCGGCCATCACCCCGGCTATCACCTCGACCCGGTGGTTCAGCCGCTCGTCGCGCGGGATGTCGTACAGCGAGCTGACCGCTCCGGCCTTGGGATCGGTCGCGCCGTAGACGAGCTCCGGCAGCCGCGCCAGCACCAGCGCGCCGGCGCACATGGTGCAGGGCTCGAGCGTGACGTAGAGCGTGCAGCCGTCGAGCCGCCACGACCCCAGCCGCGCCGCCGCCTCGCGCAGCGCCAGGATCTCGGCGTGCGCCGTCGGGTCCTGGTCGGCCTCGCGCCGGTTGCGCGCCGCCGCGATCACCTCGCCCGCCCGGACGACCACGGCGCCGACCGGCACGTCGTCGTGCTCGATCGCCAGCCGCGCCTGCTCCAGGGCGCGCTCCATCCACAGGCGATGGGTCAGCTGGGACACGGGCTCCTCTCCGTTCGGCGGCGGCGGAAGCGTATCGAGACTTCGGCCGAGCGCGGCCCAGGGCACAGCCGCGCCGATGCTCGTGAGCAGACCTTGCTTGGCAACACGCATAAAGGGGGTTGACAAGCAGCGGTCGACCGTGAGATCTTCGTTCGGTCGATCGACCGACCATGCTGAATGGCCCGCTTCGGACGAGCGGAACCGGAGCGGAGGCGACGGCGGGCGGGGCGGTCAAGACAAGGCAGGCAGGTCGAGCGGACGAGGCAGAAGGGCCGACGAGTTGGCAGTCAAGAGCAAGGGCACCGGGGACACGGCAGAGCGGATCCTCGAGGCGACGCGGGCGGCGCTGGTCGAGTCCGGCTACGCGGCGCTGTCGACCCGCGCGATCGCCGAGTCTGCCGGGGTGCCGCTCAGCCAGATCCACTACCACTTCGGCTCGAAGCAGCAGCTGGTCCTCTCGCTGCTGGAGAGGGAGAACGCGCGGCTTCTGGCGCGTCAGAAGCAGATGTACGGCTCCGACCAGCCCCTGTGGAAGCGCTGGGAGCAGGCCTGCGACTTCATGGAGGAGGACCTGGCCTCGGGCTACGTCCGCGTCCTGCAGGAGATGACGGCCGCTGGATGGTCCGAGCCCGCGGTGGCCGCCGCGGTGCGTGGCTACCTGGTGGGCTGGTTCGAGCTGCTCACCGACGTGGCAGAGCAGGTACCGGCGGCCGGGCGGGGCGGGCGGGGCATCCCATTCGAGCCCGCCGAGCTCGCGAGCCTGATCGCCGTCGCCTTCCTCGGCGCCGAGTCGATGATCCTTCTCGGCTTCGGCGAGGAGCAGGTTCCCATCCGCGCCGCCCTTCGCAGGGTCGGCGAGCTGATCCGCGCGCTCGAAGAGAACGCCGGGTAGGAGGTCCCGATGCGCGCACGACTCCCGGATGCCACCGGGCGCGTCGACGTCGACGGAGTCGGCATCGCCTACGAGGTGCACGGCGACGGCAGCCCGACTCTGCTGCTCCTGCCGACGTGGACGATCATCCACAGCCGATTCTGGAAGGCGCAGGTGGCCTACCTGGCACGCCACCACCGCGTGGTCACGTTCGACGGTCCCGGCAACGGCGATTCGGACCGGCCGCTGGACCCCAAGCACTACACCGCCGAGGCCCTGGCCGAGGACGCACTGGCGGTCCTCGACGCCAGCGGGACGGAGCAGGCGATTCTCGTGTCTCTGTCCAAGGGGGCGGCCTGGTCACTGATGCTCGCGGCCATGGCGCCGGAGCGGGTGATCGGGCAGGTTTTCATCGGCCCGACGGTGTCGCTCACGCCCCAGGCGCCGGACCGCGTCGCCGCCGGCAAGCGCTTCCACGAGCACATCGACGAGCCCGTCGGCTGGGAGCGCTACAACGCCCACCACTGGCGCAGGCACTACGAGGACTTCGCTGAGTTCTTCTTCGACCAGTGCTTCCCTGAGCCCCACTCCACCAAGCAGCGCGAGGACGCCCGAGGTTGGGCGGCCGAGACCACACCCGAGGTGCTGCTCGCCGACGCCGCGGCGGGGATGCCCGACCGCGCCACCATCCTCGAGTGGTGCGGCGCAGTCCGCAGCCCGGTGCTGATCATCCACGGCGAGGACGACCGCATCAGCCCGCTGTCGCGCGGCGACGCCCTGGCGGAGGCCACAGGCGGCGAGCTCGTCGTCCTGGAGGACGCAGGGCACATCCCACTCGCCCGCGACCCGGTGGTCGTCAACCGCCTTCTGCACGACTTCGCCCGGCGCGTGGGCCGCACCCCAGAGCAGCACGAGCGTCGCCGCTGGCAGCGTGGTCTCGCACGCCGCAAGCGCGTCCTGATGCTCTCCTCGCCGATCGGCCTGGGCCACGCTCGCCGGGACCTGGCGATCGCCCAGGAGCTGCGCGCCATCGAGCCCGACGTGGAGGTCACCTGGCTGGCTCAGCACCCGGTGACCGCGGTGCTGCGCGCCGAAGGCGAGACCGTGCACCCAGCCAGCGACTGGCTGGTCTCGGAGTCGTCCCACATCACCTCGGAGTCGTGCGGCCACGACCTGCACTGCTTCCAGGCGCTGCGGCGTATGGACGAGATCCTGGTCGCCAACTTCATGATCTTCCAGGAGGTGGTGGACGAGGGCCTCTACGACGTCGTCGTGGCCGACGAGGCCTGGGACGTCGACCACCACTGGCACGAGAACCCGGAGCTCAAGCGCTCCTCGCTCGCGTGGCTCACCGACTTCGTCGGATATCTGCCGATGGAGGGCTCCGGGGATTGGGAGGCCCACCTCACCGCCGACTACAACGCCGAGATGATCGAGCACATCGCCCGCTTCCCGCGCGTGCGCGACCGGGCGATCTTCGTCGGAAACCCCCACGACGTCGTGCCGGACGCTTTCGGCCCGGATCTGCCCAAGATCCGCGACTGGACCGAGGAGCACTTCGACTTCTCGGGCTACATCACGGGCTTCAAGCCCCCGAGCGAGGAGCAGCGAGCGCGCTGGCGGGCCGACCTCGGGTACGGGCCGGACGAGAAGATCTGCGTCGTGACGGTCGGCGGATCGGGCGTGGGGCGCGACCTGCTAGAGCTCGCGATCGCGGCCCACCCGCTCGCCAGGGAGGCGCTCCCCGAGCTGCGCACCATCGCAGTCGCCGGTCCGCGCATCGCTCCAGAGACCCTGCCGGC
This sequence comes from uncultured Actinomycetota bacterium, assembly GCA_964629825.1. Lineage (GTDB taxonomy): Bacteria > Actinomycetota > Nitriliruptoria > Euzebyales > Egibacteraceae > CAZVUW01. The sequence continues at coordinate 4,940 of CAZVUW010000112.1, read as the reverse complement.
TCACCATGGGCTCGAGGTGCACGGATACATCAACCGGCTCTACCGACACCTGGCGGTGTGCGACCTCGCCATCGTCCAGGGCGGGCTGACGACGACGATGGAGCTCACCGCGTCGCAGCGGCCGTTCCTGTACTTCCCGCTGCGCAACCACTTCGAGCAGCGCTACCACGTCCGCCACCGCCTCGACCAGTACGGCGCGGGCCGCTTCATGGACTTCTCCGAGACCCGCGTCGAGGACCTGGCGGCAGCCATCACCCACGAGATCAATCGCCCGGTCTCTCATCGGCCCGTCGAGGAGGACGGCGCCGCGCGGGCCGCGGCGATGGTTGCAGAGCTGCTGTAGCCGAAGAGGACAAGGACCTGTACCACCCGCGGAGCCAAGGGGGTTCCCGCACCTCACAACTCGGTCGATCGACCGACTGACAGCCAAGGAGGCACCACCATGAGCACCACCACCACCGCGCGCCAGCCGATGAACGGCGTGGACGTCCCGGGTCTGTTCGCGACCATCGACGCGGTCGCCGCCCAGCCCGCGGCGGCGCGCTTCCAGTTCCGCGCGACCAACCGCTGGGTCACCGGCACGTACAGCCGGACGACGATCTCGGGCTTCTACGGCGCCGGCGCCGAGCAGGCGCGCGAGGCGGAGCACGTCTACGAGGCCGACCACCCCAGGGTGCTGGTCGCGGAGGACCGGGCCGCAACGCCGGTCGAGTTCCTCCTGCACGGCCTCGCCGCCTGCCTCACAGCGGGTATCGGCAACATCGCCGCGGCCCGGGGCATCGCGCTCACCTCCGTGGAGAGCACGGTGGAGGGCGACATCGATCTGCGCGGGCTCCTCGGCCTGTCCGAGGACGTGCGCAACGGCTACCAGCGCATCCGGGTCGGCTTCCGCATCAGCGGCGACGCCAGCCCGGAGCGCCTCCGCGAGCTGGTCGAGCAGTCACGCGCTCGCTCGGCTGTCTTCGACGTGCTGACCAACGGCGTACCCGTGGACGTGGACGTGGACGTGGTGTGACCGGCCGTAGACCCGGGCGGGGCACCGGCGCCCCGCCCGGGTCTGACCGCAGCCGAGGAGGCGCAATGCAGTACGACGCGATCATCGTCGGGGGGCGCGTGGCGGGAGCCAGCACCGCGCTGCTGCTGGCCAGGGCCGGGTGGCGGGTGCTGGTGCTCGACCGCCAGCGGCGCGGCAGCGACACACCCTCCACGCACGCTCTGATGCGACCGGCGGTCCTACAGCTCGAGCGCTGGGGACTGCTGGAGGACCTCGTCACGACCGGCGCACCCGGGCAGCAGCGCGTGGTCTTCCACTACGGCGACCGACCGGTGGTGGTCGAGGCCTCGCGACGGCTGTACGCGCCGCGGCGGACGGTGCTCGATCCTTTGCTGGTGCGCGCTGCCGAACGCAGCGGAGCCGAGCTCCGCCACCGGGTGACCGTGCGCGACCTGCTGCGCGACGCGGCGGGCAGGGTCATCGGGGTTCGGGCTCGAGACGAGCACGGCCGCACCGAGGATCTGCACGCGACCATCACGGTCGGCGCGGACGGCCGAGCCTCGGCCGTGGCCGCGATGGTGGACGCGCCGTTCACCATGCGCGGCGCCTCCGCCAGCGGCTTCCTGTACAGCTACTGGACCGGAGTCGAGGCCGCGGGCTTTGAGTGGAGCTTCGGAGAGGGCGCGAGTGGCGGGCTGATCCCCACCAACGACGGACAGGTGTGCGTCTTCGCGGGAGTCCCGTCCCCGGACCTTGCCGCCCTGCGAGACGACCCCGAGGCCAGCCTGCTGCAGGTCCTCGCGCGAACGCAGCCCGCGCTGGCGGCAAGGGTCGACGTCGGCACAAGGGTCGAGCCCGTGCGCGCGGTGGCCGGCGTGCCGGGCTGGCTCCGGCGGCCCTGGGGACCGGGCTGGGCGCTGGCCGGCGACGCGGGCCACTACCTCGACCCCACCACCGCTCACGGGATCTCATCTGCCCTGCGCGACGCCGAGCTGCTCGCCAGGGCGATCGATGCGCTCCTGCGCGAGGATGACCGCTCCGCGCTGGTCGGCTATGAGCGGTTGCGCGACGAGCTGTCGGAACCCCTGCTGAGGGCGACGGACGCCATCGCCGGCTTCGGCTGGCGGCTCGACGATCTCCAGGATCACCACCTCGCCATGAGCGCTGCCATGAAGCGCGAGGTGGAGGTCCTCGAGTCGCTGGACTGGCCCGGGAGCCGAGACGCCGCCGCGTAGAGCCCACCCCGCCGGCCGCCCGCGCGGTAGCGTCGCTTGGAACGAGACGCGAGAGCGAGGTGCCATGGCGCAGGTAGGCCGTCGCCGCCTAGCGGTGTGGATCGGCACGGTCGTGCTGATCCTCCTGGTGGCCTTTGTGCCCCTGTGGCTGTCCGGGCGCGACGATCCCGAGCCGGCGTCCACCCAGGCAGCCGTGGAGCCGACGGCGAACCCCTCGGAGGCCGCGGTTGACCCCACGGCCGAGCCGACCGAGGCGCGCCCGACCCCACGGGAGATACCCCTCCCACCGACGAGCGCTCCCAGCCCGCTGCCCACCCCGGACCCGCGGACCGTGGAGACCCTGGCGGGCAGCTCCTCGGTCAAGGACGCCCCCGGCGACGTGATGGACTCCGCCAGCGAGGTGCCGCCGGACGTCAACGAGGCCGCCGACCTCCTCGGCGTCGACCTCAGCAGCGACGGCGAGACGCTCGAGATCGTCTGGCGCCTGGCCGGCGATGTGCCGGAGGGCGGCGATCTGCTGTGGTCGGTCGACCTGTGGTCCAAAGGGGAGCTCGCGGCCACAGTCACCGTCCAGCTGGTCGGCCCTCGGGTCGTCGCCGGAGCCCTCGACTGGGCCACCGGCGAGCAGATCGCCCTGCCCGAGGCGCCGCGGCTGGAGCCCGCCGCCGTCGCGCTCACCGTCCCCCTGGGGGCGCTGCCGGCGCTCGAGCCGCCGCTGATGTGGGAGGCGCTGGGCCAGCAGGACGGCGGCTGGGAGGACCGCGCCCCGGAGGGCGGGCCGACCTCCTTCGGCGGCTGACCCGGCCCGTGGCGCCGGCGGACGCCTAGCCTCATCTACGATTCCCGCTTAGCCCCGGCCCAGGAGCAGCGCTCGCATGCCCGACAAGATCCTCGTCGCCGTCGCCTGGCCGTACGCCAACGGCCCGCGCCACATCGGTCACGTCGCCGGCTTCGGCGTGCCGTCCGACATCTTCGCGCGCTACCAGCGCATGGCCGGACGCGACGTCCTCATGGTCAGCGGCACCGACGAGCACGGCACGCCGATCACGGTCGCCGCCGACGCCGAGGGCATCTCCCCGCAGGAGCTCGCGGATCGCTACAACGCGGTCATCGCCCAGGACCTCACGCGCCTCGGTCTCACCTACGACCTGTTCACGCGCACCACGACGGCGAACCACCACCGCATCGTCCAGGACCTGTTCACCAAGGTGCACGAGCGCGGCTACATCATCTCGCAGACCGCGCCCGGCGCGTTCGACTCGACCTCGGGCCGGGCGCTGCCGGACCGCTACATCGAGGGCACCTGCCCCAACTGCGGTGCTCCCGACGCCCGCGGCGACCAGTGCGACAGCTGCGGCAAGCAGCTCGACCCGGCCGACCTGGTGAACCCGCGCTCCAAGATCGACGGCAAGCCGCCGGTCTTCCGCGACACCGAGCACTTCTACCTGGACCTGCCGCGGTTCGCCGAGGAGCTGAAGGCCTGGATCGAGCCGCAGACCTCATGGCGGCCGAACGTCAAGGCCTTCGCGCTGAACCTCATCGAGGATCTCAAGCCGCGCGCGATCACCCGCGACATCGACTGGGGCGTGCTGATCCCGCTGCCGCAGTACGCCGACCGGGACGACAAGCGCATCTACGTGTGGTTCGACGCGGTGATCGGGTACCTGTCGGCCTCGATCGAGTGGGCCAGGCGCTCCGGTGACCCGGAGGCGTGGCGCCGCTGGTGGTCCGATCCGCAGGCGCGCCAGTACTACTTCATGGGCAAGGACAACATCACCTTCCACTCGCAGATCTGGCCGGCGGAGCTGCTGGGCTACAACGGGCGCGGCGCGCGGGGCGGCGAGCCGGGCGAGTACGGGGTGCTGCAGCTACCCACCGAAGTGGTCTCCAGCGAGTTCCTCACCATGGAGGGGGCGAAGTTCTCGTCCTCCCGCCGCGTCGTCATCTACGTCCGCGACTTTCTCCAGCGCTACGACCCGGACGCGCTGCGGTACTTCATCGCCGTGGCCGGGCCGGAGAATCAGGACACCGACTTCACCTGGGCGGAGTTTCTGCGCCGCAACAACGACGAGCTGGTGGCCGGCTGGGGCAACCTGGTCAACCGGTCGATCTCGATGGCGGCCAAGAACTTCGGGGCGGTGCCGCCGATCGACGCCGCTGGCCTGACCGCAGCCGATGAGGCACTACTGGCGACCGCACGAGCCGGGTTCGACACCGTGGGCGGTCTGATCGCCCGACACCGGCAGAAGGCGGCGATCGGTGAGGCGATGCGGGTGGTGGCCGAAGCCAACCGGTACCTGTCGGACCAGGCGCCGTGGAAGCTGCGCGAGACCGATCGGGAGCGGATGGGCACCATTCTGCACGTGGCGTTGCAGGTGGTCAGTGACTGCAACACGCTGTTGTCACCGTTCCTGCCCCACTCCGCGCAGAAGGTGTACGAGCAGCTAGGCGGCGACGGGCGGTTCGCGCCCATGCCAGAGGTCCGCGAGGTGGACGATCTGGACGGCGGACCCGCGTATCCGGTGCTGACCGGCGACTACCAGACCGCCGCCAGATGGCAGCCGGGCGTCCTGCCGGCTGGCCGGCCGTTGGCGCCGCCCAAGCCGGTGTTCCGCAAGCTCGATCCCTCCATCGTGGATGAGGAGTTGGCCCGGTTCACCAGCGAGGAAGGCTAGCTGTCCGCTGGACCTGGGCCTGTCTTGCCGGCTGTC
>CAZVUW010000111.1:0-9365 GCA_964629825.1 uncultured Actinomycetota bacterium | reverse complement strand
GTTCCGCTCCCTGGGTCCTTTTGCGGTCGCTCCACCAGCGGGGCTCCAACCCTGAACCCGCCGGTGGAGAGCGGCCCGCTGGGGGGTGCGCCGAGCGCGGCGTCGTTGGTTGGGTTGGCCGGGTAATCTAGGTCGCAGTCTTCAGAAAGCAGGTCCGCACATGGCGAAGTCAGACACCAGGCCGAAGGTCACGCTTGCTTGCGTTGAGTGCAAGGAGCGCAACTACATCACGACCAAGAACCGCAACAACCAGCGGGAGCGCCTGGAGCTGGCCAAGTACTGCCCGCGCTGCAACCGCCACCAGCCGCACCGCGAGACCAAGTAGCGGCTGCTCTTTCGCAGGCTCCGCCGGCGCCGCCGGCGGAGCCTTTGCGTTGCCCGGAGACGGACCGGCTCGGGCCCTGGGGAGCGCCCCGAGCGCTCCCGCCTGGGCGACCGCAGCGCGCTCGGCCCCTGCCCGGTGGCGCCGGCGCACAAAGGCCCATAGGGTCGCCTTGACGGCTTCAACCGGAAGCCGGGGGCACAACGCGCCCGAACAAGACCCGACAACCACGACATCTGGAGGAGCATGGCTCAGCGACTAGCCACCAACACCGAGATCCGCGCCAAGGAGGTCCGCCTGATCGGACCCGAGGGCAAGCAGGTCGGCATCGTGCCGCTCAAGATCGCGATCGAGGCCGCCCGGGCCCTTGACCTCGACCTCGTGGAGGTGTCGCCGCAGGCGAACCCACCCGTGGCCAAGGTCATGGACTACGGGAAGCACCTGTACGAGCTCGAGCGCGCCGAGCGCGAGCAGCGGCGGCATCAGCGCAGCAGCGGGCAGAAGGCCATCCGGCTGCGCCCGAAGATCGACGACCACGACTTCGAGACCAAGGCCCGCATGGCGCGCAAGTTCCTGGAGGGCGGGCACAGCGTCCGCGTCCAGGTCATGTTCCGCCGTCGCGAGATGCGTCGGCCGGAGCTGGGCATGGAGCTGCTCGACCGCCTGGCCGAGGAGCTCTCCGACGTCGCGCAAGTCGACGCGCGCCACCCGATGGAGGGCCGCTTCGCGACGATGGTCCTGTCACCGCGCAAGGCCGACAACCGGTCCTGACGCCGGTTGTGACAGACTCTGGCCTTCGCAGGAAGGGAGGCTGGGACCATCGCGCTCAACCAGGCCCGGATCGGCCACCGCTACCCCACGTACCACTACGAGGTCAGCCGGGAGAAGATCAGGGAGTACGCCGTCGCCACGGGCGTTCCCGACGAGATCTACCGGTCGGACCCCTTGGAGGTGGACGCCTCCGAGGTGCTGGCGCCCCCCACCTTCGCCGCGTGCTTCACGATCGGCGGTGGGCAGATCCTGTCCGACCCCGAGCTGGGCGCCCACCCCAACCTCGTGCACGGCAGCCAGGAGTACGTGTTCGAGCGGCCGATCCGGGCCGGCGACGTGCTGGCCTGCACACCGCGGATCGTCGACATCGTCGCGCGCAGCCGCTTCGACCTGCTGACCTACGAGATCGACTGCGCCGACGCCCGCACCGGCGAGCCGGTCCTGCGGGCGCGCAGCACCATCGTCTTCTTCCGGTCCGAGGACGAGGTCGGGACGCCCGCCGCCAAGAGCTAGGGGAGAGCTGCCTTGCCCGCATTCGACGAGGTTGAGATCGGCCAGCGGATACCGCCCCAGCATCAGCGCATCGAGCAGGCCGACCTGATCCGCTACGCCGGCGCCAGCGGCGACTTCAACCCGCTGCACTGGGATCCTGAGTTCGCAGCCAAGGTCAGCCCCACCGGCGGCGTGATCGCCCACGGGATGCTGAACATGGGGCTGGTGTCGCGCGTGGTGACCGAGTGGGCCGGTGGCCCGGAGAAGGTGCGCCGGCTTGCCGCCAGCTTCCGCGCGGCCTGCCCGGTCGGCTCCACGGTCGAGATCGGCGGCGAGGTCATCGACAAGGACCCCGAGCAGCGGACCGCCACGCTGTCGGTCTGGGTGGAGCTCGAGGACGGCGGGAAGGTGATCGACCGCCGCTCCAGCCAGGCGGTCGTGCTCCTGGACTAGGCGTCGAAGGCAGGGCGCTCACCGGGCTCGGGCGATCTCTGCAGCGGTTGCCCGGCGTCCCCGCCAGGCGGTAAACTCCCCCTTCGCTGCCGCAGGGCAGTGTTTTTCGTATAGGGGCGTAGCTCAACTGGCAGAGCGTCGGTCTCCAAAACCGAAGGCCGGGGGTTCGAGTCCCTCCGCCCCTGCTGGGCCGGTGCGCGGCTCGCGCTGCTCCCGGCCGGCGGACCACCGCCGCCTGCCACCGCATCACACCGAGGACCCGAGATGAGCGACGAACCGACAACCGGAGCCCCAACTGCCGCCAAGCCGCGTCAGCGGACGGGTCCCCGGCAGTTCCTGCGTGAGGTGCGCGGCGAGCTCAAGCGGGTCCAGTGGCCCGGCCGGCGCGAGGTCACCTCCTACTCGATCGTCGTCCTCGTGACCGTCGCCCTGCTCACCGCCTACATCTTCGTGATCGATCAGGCGTTCGGTCTGTTCATCATCAACATGTTCGGGTAGGACACCGGGAGGTCCCGCGGCCCCCTAGGGCCCGGACCCTTCCCCACCCAATCGAAAGCGGATCAACCACCGATGAGCGATCCCATCACCACCCCCGACCAGCCCTCGGACGCCGAGGGCTTTGACGCCGACCCCGGCGTCGCGGCCGACACCGAGGTCTTCGACCACGAGCCCCACGACCACGACGAGCTCCAGCGTGGCGAGTCGGACGCGTCCGTCGAGCACTCGGAGGAGTCCACCGAGGTCGACGAGCTGGTCACCCAGGCCATGGCCGAGGTGACCGAGTCGAGCGCGGCCCAGGACGCCGCAGAGCTCGAGACCGGCCCCGGCCTCGACGGAGGCGACGGCGGGGACGAAGACGACGATCTGGCCGACCTGTTCGCGGCCGCCGGCGCCGATCGCGAAGAGGACGACATCGAGATCGACCTCTCCTTCGGGGAGAGCCCGGCCGAGGCCGAGACCGCCGACGCCGTCGAGAGCGGGACCTCCGAGGATGAGGCCGCCGCGGACGCGGCCACCAAGACCTCCTCGCGCCTGGACTTCGCCCGCCTGCCCGGCGACTACTACGTGGTCCACACCTACGCGGGCTACGAGGCCAAGGTGAAGGCCAACCTAGAGAGCCGCATCTCCTCCATGAACATGGAGGACAAGATCTACGAGGTCATCATCCCCACCGAGGAGGGGGTGGAGATCAAGGGCGGCAAGAAGCAGACCGTCCAGCGCAAGGTCTTCCCCGGCTACGTGCTGGTCCGCATGGACCTCGATGACGACTCCTGGTACGTGGTGCGCAACACCCCCGGCGTGACCGGCTTCGTCGGGCCGCCGGGCGCGCGCCCCGTGCCGCTGTCGCTGCGCGAGGTCGAGGCCATCCTGCGCGAGCCCGAGGAGGGCGAGGAGACCGTCACCACGAAGGTGGACTACGAGGAGGGCGAGAACATCCGCGTCACCTCGGGTCCGTTCGCGGACTTCACCGGGACCATCTCGGAGATCAACGCCGACCAGTCGAAGCTCAAGGTGCTCGTGTCGATCTTCGGTCGCGAGACCCCGGTCGAGCTCGGCTTCGACCAGGTCGCCAAGCTCTAGCGATCCAGCAAGCAAACGTGGGAGGGCGCGAGCGCGCCCGTCAGCACCACCTGGAAGAAGGAAAATCAAGATGGCCAAGAAGGTCATGGCCCTGATCAAGCTCCAGATCCCCGCCGGGCAGGCGACGCCCGCGCCGCCGGTCGGCCCCGCGCTGGGTCAGCACGGCGTGAACATCATGGAGTTCTGCAAGGCCTACAACGAGCGCACGGCCGCCCAGCAGGGCAACGTCGTGCCGGTCGAGATCACGGTCTTCGAGGACCGCTCCTTCACCTTCATCACCAAGACGCCGCCGGCGGCGAAGCTGCTGCTGAAGGCCGCCAAGCTCGAGAAGGGCTCCGGCGAGCCGAACCGCAACAAGGTCGGCACCGTCACCCGTGATCAGGTCCGCGAGATCGCCGAGCTCAAGATGGAGGACCTGAACGCGGTCGACATCGACGGCGCGGTCAAGATCATCGAGGGGACGGCGCGCTCCATGGGGCTCGTCGTCGAGTAGGCATCCATCAGACTGCAAGACCAACTGTGGGAGGCTCCTGAGGAGCCGCATGCACCACTGGGAGGAACCTGAAGATGGCAAAGCGTGGGAAGCGCTACCAGAACGCCGCGGCCAAGATCGACCGCACCCGGCTCTACAGCCCCACCGAGGCGTTCAAGCTCGTGAAGGAGACCGTCACCGTCTCCTTCGACCCGACCATCGACTGCGCCGTGCGCCTCGGGGTTGACCCGCGCAAGGCCGACCAGATGGTCCGCGGCTCGGTGTCCCTGCCGCACGGCACGGGCAAGGAGATGCGCGTCGCGGTGTTCGCCGAGGGCGCCAAGGCGACCGAGGCCCAGGAGGCCGGCGCCGACATCGTCGGCGTCGAGGAGGTCACCGCGCTGATCGAGGCGGGCAACCTCGACTTCGACGCGGTCATCGCCACGCCCGACCAGATGGGCAAGATCGGTCGCTACGGAAAGGTCCTGGGTCCGCGCGGCCTCATGCCGAACCCGAAGACCGGCACCGTGACCATGGACGTCGCCAAGGCCGTGGCCGAGATCAAGGCCGGGAAGATCGACTACCGGACCGACCGGCAGGCCAACGTGCACCTCGTGCTGGGCAAGGCCTCGTTCGATGCGCGCCAGCTGGTCGAGAACTACGCCGCCGTGATCGACGAGCTGCTGCGCCAGCGTCCGGCCGCCGCCAAGGGCCGCTACCTGCGCTCGATCGCCATCTCGAGCTCGCAGGGCCCGAGCATCCGCATCGACCCCATGCGCACGCGCGACCTGTGGGAGGAGTCCGCGGCCTAGCGGGTCCTCTCCAACGAGAAGGGGCATGCGGTCGTGGTAGCTGAGCACCTGGCCCGGCTGCCGTTCGACCTCTACGCCCGCTACCGGGTCACCGCCCAGATCGTCGAGGCCGTCGCCCCCTCCCGTGCGCGGCTGCTCGACGTGGGTGGGGGACCCGGCGGCACCCTCGGTGACTTCCTGCCCCAGCACCAGGTCATCGCCAGCGACCTCAACCTGCCGAGCCACTGGCACACGCCCGCGCCCGACCTGGTGCTCGCCGACGGGGCGGCGCTGCCGTTCCCGGACGCCACCTTCGACGTGGTCGTGTGCCTGGACACGCTTGAGCACGTCGAGCCGCGCAAGCGCACCCGCCTCATCACCGAGCTGGTGCGCGCCAGCTCCGGCTGGGTCGTCATCGGCTGCCCGTGCGCAACGCCCGGCGTCGCGGATGCCGACGCCGCGCTGCTGTCCTACGTGCGGGCGCGCTTCGGGGAGGACTTCGACACCGTCGCGGTCCTCACCGAGCACCTCGCCAACGGCTACCCCGAGCCCGATGAGATCCGCGCGGCCCTCACCGCTGCGGGTGTCGAGGTGGCTCAGTTCCCCAGCGGACGGCTGGACCGCTGGCTGCCGATGATGCTGCTGTTCTTCGACCTCATGGCCCTCGGCAGGGACGACCCGGTCGAGCGCGTGCAGGCCTGGTACAACCACCTGCTCGCCGACGACGACCTGCGCGCGCCCTCGTACCGGCAGATGTTCGTGGCGCGCCGGCCCGACGCCAAGGGCCCGGTGCTTGCCGAGGTCATCGCCAAGGTGGTGCCGGACCGCCCGCCGCGCGTGCCGGGCACGGCCGCCTTCGAGGCGCTGCGCCAGGTGCTGTCGTCGACCTTCCCGGCGGCGCTGCACGAGGAGCGCGCGGCACGCCTGGCGGTGGAGGAGGAGCTGGCCGCCACGCGCGCCGAGCTGGAGCGCCAGATCGCCAGGGCAGAGGCCGCCGAGCTGCACGTCGCCTCGCTGCTGGAGTTCCGCGAGCGCATCATCAACCACCCCGCGATGCGGCTGCGTCGCGGCGTCCGTCGGATCCTGCGGCGGGACTGAGGCGGAAGTTCCCCTGCGGCCTTTGACGCGGGGGTGGTCGGCACGTACGGTGGTGCGAGCCGTAGACCGCCGGTCCCGCACCTTGGTGCGGCGAAGGAGCCGAGAGGCCGCCTGCGCAGGTGAGAGCACGAGGCCCAGCCTCACTGGTCTTTCTTGCGCGCCGCCCGGTCTGCGGGGGGCGCCTTTTCGTGTTTCGGGTGCCCCCAGCCCGCGGCGCAGCGACGCCGCACAGATCTAGTAAGGAGACCTGATGGCACGCCCTGAGAAGGTCGCGGTCGTCGAAGAGGTCCGGGGACGGCTGCAGCGCTCGACGGCCACGGTGCTGACCGAGTACCGCGGTCTGACCGTCACCGAGCTCGCCAAGCTGCGCGCCGAGCTGCGCCGCTCCGAGGCGGAGTACAAGGTCGTCAAGAACACCCTCACCCGTCTCGCGGCTCGCGATGCCGGCCTCGAGGTGCCCGACGACCTGCTGGTGGGTCCGACCGCTGTCACCTTCTGCGCCGGCGACCCGGTCGCCGTGGCCAAGGTGCTGCGGACCTTCTCCCGCGAGCACCCCGCGCTGGTGATCAAGGGCTCGATCCTGGACGGCAAGGTCCTCGACGCGGCGGACACGCTGCGTCTGGCCGACCTCGAGTCCCGCGAGGAGCTGCTGGCCCGCATGGCCGGCATGTTCGAGGCCATCGTGGCCCAGCCCGCGCGTCTGGCCCTGGCCAGCCTCAGCAAGGCCGCGCGGCTGCTCGCCGCGTACCAGGCCAAGCGCGAGGAGGCCGGCGAGACCGCCGAGCCGGCGCCCGCCGCCGACGACACGCCCGAGCCGGACAGCCCGGCCGCCGAGGCCGCCACCGAGCAGGCCGAGGCCGATCCCGAGGTCAACGCCACCCCGGACAGCGACGCCAGCGGCGACGAGGCCTGACCCCTTCGACCGACCTGCAGTTCCAGAGTTCCAGCACCGCAAAGGAGAGACCAGCATGGCCAAGCTCAGCACCGACGAGCTGCTCGACGCGTTCAAGGAGATGACGCTGCTCGAGCTCAGCGAGTTCGTGAAGAAGTTCGAGGAGGAGTTCGACGTCACCGCCGCCGCGCCCGTCGCGGTGGCTGCGGCCCCGGCCGCGGGTGGTGACGGCGGCGCCGGCGCCGCGGAGGAGAAGACGGAGTTCGACGTCATCCTCGCCTCCGCCGGTGAGAAGAAGATCCAGGTCATCAAGGAGGTCCGCGGGCTCACCAGCCTCGGGCTGAAGGAGGCCAAGGATCTGGTCGACAACGCCCCCAAGCCGGTTCTGGAGGGCGTCAACAAGGAGACCGCCGACAAGGCCAAGGAGGCCCTCGAGGCCGCCGGCGCCACCGTCGAGGTCAAGTAGCAGCTTCTGTCGGCGGGTGGCCGTGCCCTTGAAGGGTGCGGCCACCCGCTGCGTTGGTCCGCCGGGCTTCCTTGACACGGCGACCGAGGCGCGTAGTCTTGCGGGTGAGACTTCCACGGCCACCTGCACGAGGAGTTGCGTGCCAGGCCTCCATAAGATCGAGGGCCATCAGGCTCTGACCGCGCATTGCCAGCGGTGTAACCGAGCGTTACACTGCTCGTTCGCCTGTTTCCACGCCTACCCGCCCGTGTGAGGTCTCCTCGCACGGCCAGCGGGCGTTGCGGCCAGCACCACCGCAGCGTCCGCGGCAGTCGCTTCGAGCCGCCGCCATAACGCCGGCCCCGGGTCCAGCTCGCCCGCCGCCGGCCCCAACGCTCACCTCCACCGGTTGTAAGGAGTTCCCTTTGCCGACGTCTCAGTTGAGCGCCGCCCCCAACGGTTCCCGGATCTCGTTCGCCAAGATCGATGAGCCGCTCCCCATCGAGGAGATCGACCTCATCGCCATTCAGCGCACCTCCTTCGAGTGGCTGAAGGAGCGGGGGCTGAAGGAGGTCTTCGAGGAGATCTCCCCGATCGAGGACTTCACCGGCCAGATGGCCCTGTCGTTCTCCGAGCACCGCTTCGAGGAGCCGAAGCACACCCAGGAGGAGTGCAAGGAGAAGGACATCACCTACTCGGCTCCGCTGTTCGTCACGGCGGAGTTCGTTAACCGCAACACCGGTGAGATCAAGTCCCAGACGGTGTTCATGGGCGACTTCCCGATGATGACGGAGGGCGGGACCTTCATCATCAACGGCACCGAGCGGGTGGTCGTCTCGCAGCTGGTCCGCTCCCCGGGCGTCTACTTCGACTCCTCCGTCGACAAGACCACCGGTCGGCCCGTCTACGCCTGCAAGATCATCCCGTCGCGCGGCGCCTGGCTCGAGTTCGAGATCGACAAGCGCGACCTCGCCGGCGTGCGCCTCGACCGCAAGCGCCGTCAGCACCTGACGGTCCTGTACCGCGCCCTGCGCGGCATCGTGTGGGATCCGGACGCGGGGGAGTACACCCTCCACCCCGACCGGGAGTTCCTGGAGACGCCGATCCCTAACGAGGAGATCCTGGCGTTCTTCGGCGGTGCGCCCGCGATCGAGGCGACCCTCGAGAAGGACAACCTGACCACCCCGGCCGACGCGCTGATGGACATCTACCGGAAGCTGCGCCCGGGTGAGCCGCCGACCCCGGAGTCGGCCGGCAGCCTGCTCATCAACCTGTTCTTCAACCCGAAGCGCTACGACCTGGCCAAGGTCGGCCGCTACAAGGTCAACAAGAAGCTGGGCGAGGAGCTGGTTCGCCTCGGCCTGCGCCCCGTCGAGGACGCGCTGCCGCTGGCCGACCTCGATCAGCCGCCGCCGCGGCTGCTCGCCGCCGCCGAGTCGCCCACCGACATCGGTCGGCGCGCCTTCGGCGAGGACGAGCCGCACTCGCCGGCCTACGCGCCCATCCTCTCCAAGGAGGACGTGCTGGCGACGATGTCCTACCTGGTCCAGCTGAGCCAGGAGGAGAGCGACGCCTACGACACCGACGACATCGACCACTTCGGCAACCGCCGCCTGCGCAGCGTCGGCGAGCTGATCCAGAACCAGGTCCGCATCGGCCTGTCCCGCATGGAGCGGGTCGTGCGCGAGCGCATGACGACCCAGGACGTCGAGGCGATCACGCCGCAGACGCTGATCAACATCCGTCCGGTCGTGGCCTCGATCAAGGAGTTCTTCGGGGCCTCCCAGCTCAGCCAGTTCATGGATCACACCAACCCGCTGACGGGGCTGACCCACAAGCGGCGCCTGTCCGCGCTGGGTCCGGGTGGTCTGTCGCGCGAGCGCGCCGGCTTCGAGGTGCGCGACGTGCACACGTCGCACTACGGGCGCATGTGCCCCATCGAGACGCCTGAAGGCCCGAACATCGGCCTGATCGGCTCGCTGGCGACCTACGCGCGCATCAACGAGTTCGGGTTCGTCGAGACGCCCTACCGCAAGGTCGTCGACGGG
>CAZVUW010000110.1:0-9800 GCA_964629825.1 uncultured Actinomycetota bacterium | reverse complement strand
GCGCCCGCCGCGCCGGCGTGTCGGCGGGGCCGGCCGCCACCTGGCTGCCGCAGGCGCGCACGAGCCCCACCAGCGCCGAGACGATCGCGCGCGCCGGACCCTCGCTCTCTGCGGCGGCGGCGAGGCGCTCGTCCAGCAGGACCAGCTCCAGCGGCAGCCGTTGAAGCTCCTCGATCGACCCGACACCGGAGCCGGCGACGCCCAGCCCGAAGCCGATCTCGTGCAGGTGGCGCAGGTTGGCGACGGCCGCGCCGGAGGGGTCGCGCAGGGCCGTCCCGGCGGCCTCGACGATCACGTCCGCGGGGGCGAGCCCGTGGCGGTGGCAGATCTCGGCGAAGCGCTCGGGCAGATGGCGGCTGCGCAGCTGCCGGGCGGAGAACGGCAGCAGCAGCCTCAGCTCGGCCAACGGCGCCGCTTCGGTGCGCCACCGGGCCAGGCGGGCGCAGGCGTGCTCGGCGATCCAGTCGCCCAGGGGGACGGTGCGACCGGCGCCGTCGGCGATCAGCTCCAGCTCGTCGGCCTCGACGACGCCGAGCTGTGGATGCCGCCAGCTCACCGCCGCCTCGACCGCGCGAACCGGAGAGTCCTGATCGGTCAGGTCGATGACCGGTCGGAAGGCGAGCTCGATCTGGCCCTTGTGCAGCGCCTCCTCGAGATCGCGCTCGAGGCTGCGGCGGCGATGAAGTCGGGAGCCGAGCGCCTCGTCGTAGCGCACGACGGCGGAGCCGGCGGCATCCTTGGCGGCGTACATGGCTGCGTCGGCCTCCGCCAGCAGCTGCTCCGCGGAGGCGTCTGACCCGTGGCACATGGCTACGCCGATGCTGGCACCGAGCCGGACCTCGCCGAGCGGCAGCGTGAACGGCTCGTCGAACGCCTCCAGGACGCGCTCGGCGATCGCCTCGACGTCCTCCGGGGTGACGCCGTCGCAGACCAGGACGAACTCATCGCCGGCCAGGCGGCCGATCAGGTCCTCCTCGCGGCAGGCTTCGGTCAGGCGCGCGGCGACGGCGACCAGAGCCTGGTCGCCGGCGCGGTGCCCGTAGTCGTCGTTGATCTGCTTGAAGCCGTCTAGGTCGAGGAACATCACGGCGGTGAGACCGGTGGCGGATCCGCCGAGCGTCAGCGCCTCCTGGAGCCGCCGTCGCAGCTCGGCCCGGTTGGGGAGGCCGGTGAGGGGGTCGTGCAGGGCCTGCCAGCGAAGCCGCTGCCGCGCGGACTCGCGCTCGCTGACCAAGCGCCACAGCCGGACCAGCACCAGGACCGTCACGATCATCGAGCTGACCAGTGGCACCGCGGTGGCGCGGCCCTTCAGAAGCATGGCCATCGGGGGGGTGAGCAGCGCCGCGCCGAGGATGGTGAGCCGGGCCAGGCTCAGCCGGCCGTCCGCCAGCGGCTGGGGACGGGTGAGGTGGGGCATGGACGGGTGCAGCGCCGCCAGCCCCGTGCCGATGTAGGCGGCGGCGATCAGCATGTCCTCCCACGACCCGCGGGAGTACGTGCCGGCGGTCTGCGCGTAGGTGCGGAAGATGTGCCCCAGCAGGGCGCCGCTCGCCGCGCAGACCATGAAGTAGGTCGCGGGGGTGCGGCGGGAGACGAACAGCAGCCGCAGCGCAGCGGTCGTGATCCCCGCGAGGACCAGCGGCGGGATGACGATCAGGGCGTGCCCGAGGAGGTCGTTCGCGTTGCGACCGCCCCCGGCCACGACCGCGGTGTCCCACAGGACCGTCGCCAGCGCGGCGAGGACGATCGCCGCGTCGATGGCCGAGTCCCGATCGCCGCCCGGCGATTGCCGTCGCACCATCATGTAGCCGCCCAGGGCCATGAGCGGGAAGGACACGAGCTCCATGGCCGCCAGCAGCGGCCGCAGCCACCCAGGGGTCTCCCACACGGGGAACTGGGCGAGGTTCGTGACCGTCAGCGCGGCGAGTGCAGCGGCCAGGGCGTACCAGGGCTGGGGTGAGGGCGGCCGATGTCGGCGCACGCCGACGACGACCGAGACCAGGGAGCCGATGACCAGCAGCTTCCAGGCGCTCTCACGTACGACCGGATCGTGAGCCACCAGGTGGACGGCTGCCAGCACCGCTCCCGCCAAGGCCGCGAAGGGCCACCGAGATGCCTGCCGCATGTCGCCCCTGTCGGCCGGGCCGTGCCGATCTTGAGCGGCGCCCCCAAACCGTGCGAGATCCCAGGGCGGAGGCGCCCGGATGCGGGGAGACTGCTGGCCATGTCCCCGCCCAACGCCGACCTGGTGACCGCCCTTCGGGAGATCGCCACCCTGCTGCGAAGCCGACGCGCAGATCGCTTCCGCGTCCGTGCCTACGAGCGCGCCGCCCGCGTCGCCGCGGCGGCGCCGGTGCCGCTGGCGGAGCTGCCCCCGGAGCGCCTGCGCAGGCTGGAGGGGATCGGCTCGGGGATGGCGGCCCTCATCGAGGAGCACGCTCGAACCGGCCGCATCGGTCTGCTGGACGAGCTCCTCGACGGCAGACCGCGGGCCTTCGCGACCTTCGCCACGCTGCCGCTGATAGGGGTTCGGGACGCACGGCGGCTGGCGGACGCGGGTCTGTCGTCGCTGGAGGCCCTCGCCGCAGCCGTCGATGAGCCCGCTCGGCTCGACGCGCTGGCGCCGCGGCTTGCGGGCAGGGTGCGCGAGTCGCTGCGCCGGCTGCCCACCGCCTTGGACCCGCGCCGTCCGCGGCCCTCGGCGGAACGCGTTGTGCGCCTCCTGCTCGAGGCCCTCGCCGCCCTGCCCCCGGTCGCCCAGGTGGAGATCGCGGGTGCGTTTCGGCGCGGAGAGAGCCTGGTCGGCGATCTCGACGTAGTCGTGGTCCTCGCGGAGCGCGCCGACCCCGACGACCTCGGGGAGGCCCTGGACGAGGCGCGCCCGATCGTGGGGGTGCTGCCCGACGGCGTGATGGCGAAGGCCGAGCAGCCGGAGGGCGCGTGGCGGACCTTGGACGTCATGACCAGCTCCGGACATCCGGCCCGGCTCTGGCCGGCCACGGCCGGCACGTTCGGCGTGACGCTTCTTGCGGCAACCGGGCCGGTGGAGCACCTGACAGCGCTGCGGACCCGTGCCGCCGCGCGCGGGCTGGAGCTGCGCGCGGACGGGCTGTGGGCGGGCGAGCGCCTGCAGGCCGCGGCAGACGAGTCGCACATCTATCGCGCGCTGGGTCTCGAACCGATCCCGCCCGAGCTGAGGCACCGCGGCGACATGGTCGACCTGGCCGTGGAGGGCGCGCTGCCACACCTCATGCGCGCCGGTGATCTGCGCGGCGACCTGCACGTGCACAGCGACTTCTCGGGCGACGGCGTCGACAGCCTTGCCGAGATGGTCCGCGGCGCCGCGGGTCGCGGCTACGACTACGTGGCGATCACCGACCACGCCGAGAACCTCACCATCAACGGCATGACCCGTGAGGTCGTCGAGCACCGCCGGCGGACCATCGCCGAGGTCCAGCGCCGCCACCCGCACCTGCGCATCCTCGACGGCGCCGAGCTGAACATCGGGATCGACGGCGGCCTCGACTACGACCTCGAGGCGCTGCTGCGCTTCGACCTGTGCGTGGCGAGCATCCACTCGCGCATGGATGCCGACCGCGCGACCCAGACCGAGCGGGTGCTGGCCGCGATCGCCCATCCGGCGGTGCACGTGATCGGCCATCTGACGGGCCGGATCATCGGGGTCCGGCCGGGCTATGAGATCGATCTCGTCGCGATCGCGCAGGCCGCCGCCGAGACCGGCACCGCGCTTGAGGTGAACGGCTCGCCCGCGCGGCTCGACCTCGACGCGCCGCTGATCGAGGCGGCGCTTGCCGCAGGGGCGACGCTGTCCCTCTCGTCTGATGCGCACAGCCTCGAGGAGCTGTCCTACATCGAGAACGCCGTCCTCCCCGCCCGAGCCGGAGGTGCCACCGCGGCCGACGTGCTGAACGCTCGCGACCTCGAGGGGCTGCTCGCCTTCACGCGACGCGCCCGCGAGCGGGCCTCTTGAGAACGCTGTCACAAACGAAGTCGCCATCTCGTCTCAGTGGTCGAGTGAGAGCCGCGCAGGGCGGCTCGGTCCGAAGCCCAGGAGGCGCGACATGAAGATCTTCCTCACCGGAGGCACCGGAGCCCTCGGCTCACGCGTCACCCCACTGCTCGTCGCCGCCGGGCATGACGTGACGGCGGTGTCACGCAGCCAGCGGTCCGACTCGGCGCTGAGCGCCGCCGGTGTCGCGCCGGTGCACATCGACCTGTTCGACGCCGCGGCGGTGCGACGGGCCGTGGCCGGCCACGACTGCGTGATCAACCTGGCGACGCGCATCCCGACCGGCGCCGACGCCGTGCGCACGAAGGCCTGGGCCGACAACGACCGCCTGCGGCGCGAGGCCAGCCGCAACCTCGCCGCGGCCGCGATCGCCGCCGGCGCCGGGCGGTTCGTGCAGGAGTCGCTCGCCTTCGCCTACCGCGACGGGGGCGCCGAGTGGCTGGACGAGTCCGCTCCGCTCGACCCCGCGTCGGTGCAGCGGACCATCCTGGACGCCGAAGCCGCCGCTGCCCGGATCACCGACGCGGGCGGCGCCGGCGTCGTGCTGCGCTTCGGCGCCTTCTACGGGCGCGGCGCGGCCCACACCGAAGCAGAGGTCGCGCTCGCGCGCCGCGGCTACTCCGGCAGGGTCGGCCGGCCGGATGCCTACACGACGGTGATCCACCTCGATGACGCGGCCGCGGCGGTGGTGGCCGCCCTGGACGTGCCGGCCGGGGTCTACAACGTCGTTGATGACCGGCCGCTGACGCGGCGGCAGCACGCGGCTGCCCTGGCCGCCGCCGTGGGCGTGCCGGCGCTCCGTCTGCCGCCCGCCTTCCTCGCCCGGCTCGGCAAGCTGCAGGCCGTCGGCCGCAGCCAGCGCGTCAGCAATGCGAGGCTGAGGGAGGCCAGCGGCTGGCGCCCGCGCTTCCCCAGCGCCGCGGAGGGATGGGCCGAGATCGTGCAGGGTTCAGGGCTGCGGGGTGGAGACAGCTCCCCGCGCAAGGGAGCGGCCCCGACCAGGAGGTGACGATTGGAGGCGACCGCCGCCGTCGAGGCTCACCGCGGCTGGCTGATCGGGCTTGCCTACCGTCTGCTGGGCAGCGCCGCCGAGGCCGAGGACGCGGTGCAGGAGACCTTCGTGCGCTACGCCCAGGCCTCTGACGTGTCCAACCCGCGCGCATGGCTGCGGACGGTCTGCACGCGCATCTGCCTGGACCAGCTGCGCTCGGCGCGCTCCCGACGTGAGACCTATGTCGGCCCGTGGCTGCCCGAGCCGCTGCTGGTCGACGACTCGGACCCGGCCGCGGCGGCCGCCCAGGCCGAGACGCTCTCCTTCGCCTTCCTGGTCCTGCTCGAGGCCCTGTCCCCCGAGGAGCGGGTGGCCTTCCTGCTTCATGACGTCTTCGGGGCGCCGTTCGCCGAGGTCGCCACGGCGCTGGACAAGTCCGAGGCGGCGGCGCGGCAGCTCGCCAGCCGTGCCCGCAGGCACATCGCGGAGCGACGTCCGCGCTTCGAGCCGGACGCCCGCGCTCGCGCCGAGGTGGCGGAGGCCTTCCTGGCCGCCTGCGAGACCGGCGACATCGAGGCGTTCCTGCGGCTGTGCGCGCCGGACGTGGTGCTCGTGTCCGACGGCGGCGGCGTGGTCCCGGCGGCGATGTTCCCCCTCGTCGGTCAGGAGCGCGTCATCCAGCTGCTTCAGGGGCTGGCCAGGATGGTCGGCGCCGACCTCGGCATGCGGCGGCTGATGCTCAACGGCACCCCCGGCGCCATCTTCGAGCCTCCCGGCGTGGACCCGACGGTGGTTGTGCTTGACATCGCCGACGGCCAGGTGGTCGGGATCTCGATGATCCGCGCCCCGGAGAAGGTCGAGGCTCTACGCCGGCAGCTCGCCGACGGCTAGCCCAAGGCGTCGTAGGTCCGGGCGATGGTCGCGAGCAGGCGCTCGCGTGTGTCCGAGGTGGTGAACGCGGCGGCCGCGGCGCGCTCGGTGACCGCCCGCAGCTCGGCGGCGCCCCAGCCGAAGGTCGTCACCAGGTTGTGCAGCTCGTCGGTGAGGCTGGTGCCGCTCATCAGGCGGTTATCCGTGTTCACGGTCACCGCGAAGCCCGCCCGGAGCAGCCGGTCGATCGGATGATCCGCCAGCTCTTCGCACGCTCCGGTGTGGACGTTGGAGGTGGGGCAGAGCTCCAGCGGGATGCCTTCCGCGTGAACACGTGCGGCCACCGGCCCCATCGTCCCGTCCTCAGCCAGGTCGTCTGCGACTCGTACGCCGTGGCCGAGGCGCTGCGCTCCGGCGGCGAGGGCGCCGGCGAAGGAGTCCAGCCCGGCGCTCTCACCGGCGTGCAGGGTGCACCCCAGGCCCGAGCGGGCGGCGCGCTGGAACGCCGCCGCGTGGTGGTGGGGCGGGTGCCCGAGCTCGGCGCCTGCCAGGTCGACGCCGACGACCCCCGCGGCGCGGTGCCGAAGGGCCAGATCGACGATCTCCTCACCGCGGCGGTTGTGGCGCATCACGGTGAGCACCACGCCGACCTGGAGTCGGTCCGCCCGCCGGGCGAACCCATCGAGCACCGCCTCGACCACGACGTCCAGGCCGAGTCCCTGCTCGGTGTGCAGCTCGGGGGCGAAGCGGACCTCGGCGTAGATGACTCCGTCGTCGGCCAGGTCCTCGGCGCACTCGGAGGCGGCGCGGGTCAGCGCCTCGGCCGTCTGGAGCACGCCCACCGTGATCGCGAACGTCTCCAGGTACGCCTCCAGGCTGCGGCGTGCCGCCCGGGCGCGGATGGTCGCGGCCAGCTCGTCTGGGTCGTCGGTGGGCATCGGCACACCGGCGGAGTCCGCGAGCTCGACGATCGTGGTGGGCCGCAGCCCGCCGTCGAGATGGTCGTGCAGCAGGACCTTCGGCAGCGCCCGGATCGCCGAGCGGTCCAGGCGACCTGCGGATGGCGCGCTCAGACCCCCACCGCCTCCAGATCCAGCTGCTCGCGCAGGGCCGCGATGACGTCGGCGGCCTGGCGCAGATCGGGCTCCTCCTCATCGAGGATCGCCGCGAAGATGCGGTGCGTCCACCGGCGCCAGTCCGGGTGGTCGCGACCGAGCAGGATCCCGACCAGGCGCTCGGCGGTGTCAAGCCGCCCCCACAGGTAGTCGTTCTCCCGGCCGGGACGGGTGAAGAACGCACCGAAGTTGCCCAGGCGCGTCCCGACGAGCTTGCGGCCGGAAGGGGGCTTGAGCTCGTTGGCGTCCTGCGGGCTGAGGCGGACGATCTCGATGCTGTCGCGCTCGCCCAGGTTGGCCACGGACTGCAGCGGATACAGGACCGCGTCCCAGATCGGGAAGCCGAGGTAGCGGATCATCAGCCGCCGGCGCGCCTCGGGGTGCCACTCGGGCGTGAGGGCGTGCAGGTCGGCGTAGACCCGGCCGCTGAAACCGGTCAGGCGCTGCTGCAGGTGCGCTCGGAACTCCGCCGCGATCGCGCCCAGCTCCGGCGCGCGGTCGTCCAGCAGGCGCGTAGCGCCGTCCGGGCCCAGGGCGACGTAGTCGGCGAGCGCCATCTCACCAAAGGTCTGGTCGATCCGCCGACCCAGGTCCTCCGGCAGGTCGGCTCCGCGCATGGTGGTCTGGAGCTCGTCGAGCGCCCGGTACAGCCGGACCTTCGCGGCGTCGAGCTGCGCGCGGGTCGGGACCGGGAACTCGGCCTCGGTGCCGGGGTCGTACCACCAGTTCACGGCGGCGATGACGAAGCGCAGGCGGCGCTCGCCGTAGCCGAGGTCGAAGTCGCGCAGGAACGACAGCTGGGCGTCCGTCAGCTCCGCCTGCTCCTGGAAGAGCCCGGCGCGCCGTGCCCAAGAGCGGAGCGCCGTGCGCACAAGGCTCGCCTGGTCGCAGTCCGACGGGTAGGACGAGAGCCGGCACAGGGTTGCGGCCCAGGCCTCGACCGCGTCCGCGATCTTGACCCGCGTGTAGGAGGTGTAGCCGAAGCCCGTCTGCGCCATCGCCTGCTCGTGCAGGCGCTCATGCCAGCTCCGCACCTGCGGGTCGTTGGGGTCGGCGGGCGGGTTGGCCAGCTCCTCGAAGCCCACAGTGGCGGTCACGCAGTCGGCGATCTGGGACCAGCTGGTCCGGATCACGTCCTGGAGGGCCATGACGCGTTCGTTGCGGCGGCCGATGGCTAGGATCTCATCGAGGATCGGCTCGTTCCGCGGGATGCCGGCGACCGATGCCAGAACGGTCGTGATGGGGTTGGGGCCCGGGCCGTGCTCCTGCTCGCCGGGCCGCGCCCGCGAGGGGCTGGGCTCCAGGTACAGCAGCCGCCGGTCGACCTCGACCCCGGCGGGCACCTCAGGTATGGCGCCGATGATGTGGCCGAACGGGCGGTTGTCCAGGACGCCCCCGTCGACGAAGTGCGCAGCGCCCGCGGTGGCGCCCGCCAGCGGGTACGCGCGGAAGATGCGGCGCCGCTCGAGCTCGGACACATCGATGGCCACGTCGCGCTTGCGGTGCAGCCAGCCGCTGAACTCGCGGATGCTCACCGGCTCGAATGCGCCGGGGAAGCAGGACGTCGCCCGCGCCGCGAAGGCGAGCGCGACGTCGTCCAGCGGGTCGCTGCCGAAGTCGTCAGCGCCGTCCCCGTAGCGGAACTCCATGACGTGGCGGTGGCGATGGTCGACCACCACCGGCGGGTCGCCGAGCATCAGCCCGCGCGGGTAGCCCGAGTGGTCGGTCGCCGTGACGAACAGCCGCAGTGGGTGTCCGGGCGGTAGCAGGCTCGCGTTGGGATCATCCGACACGGGGGTCATCGCGAGCAGGGCGTCGTGCAGCCACACGGCCATGTCGTCGCCGCGCAGAGCCGGCTTCCACGGCAAGGTCGCCAGCACATAGGGGATCCGCGTCTTCCAGGGCAGCGGCCGCAGCCCCCGCAGCAGCACACCGATGTCGCCCCGCTCGAACCAAAGGTCCCGCAGCGCCTCCTGGGATAGGTCGTGCGCCAGCGCCTTCGCGAGGTACACGCCGTTGATCCCACCCGCCGAAGTCCCCGCGATGAGATCGATCACCACCCGCGTGCGCACGTCCTCCTCCCGCGCCTTCGCGGCGAGCAGCTCACGCCAGACGGTTTCGGTGGGGTTGTCAACGGGATCGGCGACCGCGTTCAGCCCACCGACCGCCTCGGCCGACGCCTCACCTTGGACCCGCGCGGCCGCTCCCGCGCCCTCGGGTGCTGTGCCTGCGCCGGCGTCACCAGCGAGCCGGGCCGACGCACGCACGAGCCGGTGCAGCTCCTTGGTGGCCCCGTGCATGTAGATCGCCAGCGACACCCCGCCGTACAGGACCACCGCAAAGCGGAGCTCGCGCTCGGCGACCGGCAGAGCGTTCGCAGCCATGGGTTCCTCCTACGGCTCGTGCGCGCAGCGACCCATCTGCGCGACCTCGTCCCGTCAGGCGACCACGGCGCCCAGCCGCCGCTCGCCCACCCGCAGGACTATGAGGCCACCAGGGGCTGCGGTCCACCCCCGTACGGTGCCAGCGGGGGGCCTGGCCGTTCATCCCTTCACTCGAACGACCGGCGACGCCTCCGCCGAACCCTGCCGTAGCGCTCGACCTCCTTGCATCCGTCGTGGTTCCGTCAGGATCCGGTTGTGCTCGGGCGAGCTCCGGACCGTCGTGCTCGGGCGTGCTCGGGACCGCCGTGTCAGCCCGCCGGGTTCTCTGGTCCCCCTTTCCTCGTTCTCATGGTTGGGGTGGGTGGGTGGTGATGGTCTGGCCTGCGGGGCCGGTCCAGGTGCACTCACCG
>CAZVUW010000109.1:0-10175 GCA_964629825.1 uncultured Actinomycetota bacterium | reverse complement strand
CCGGCGAAGGCGACGTGGCCCATCCCGTCGCCGATCAGGCTCTGGCGGCGCTGCACGACGAACGTCCCGACCAGCGGGGCGACCGCGCCGACGGCCAGGCACGCGACCAGGGCGCGCTGCATGAACCCGAACTCGAGCACGCCTAGCCCCCTCCCTCGACGGATACGGGACGTGGGTGCGCATGCCCGCCGTGCACCGACGGGTCGGCGCACAGGACGACCCGTCGGCCCTGCACCTCGAGCACGCGGTCGGCCAGACCGGCGAAGCCCTCGGGGTCGTGGCTGATGTAGACCACGGCGACGCCTTCGGCGCGCACGAGGTGCTCCAGGGAGCGGCGCAGCAGCTGGCGCGCGGCGGCGTCGACCCCGGTCGTCGGCTCGTCCATCAGCAGCAGGTCGGGACCGGTGACGAGCGCGCGGGCGATCAAGGCGCGCTGCTGCTGGCCGCCGGACAGGCGGGCGATCGACTCGCGGCGCAGCGGCGCCAGGTCCAGCGCCTCGAGCACCAGGTCGATGCGCTGGCGCTGGTCGCTCCGCACGCGTCCGAACAGCCCTAGCGTCCCGGCCAGCCCGGTGCGGACGACCTCCTCGACCGAGATCGGGACGGGCGCGTCGACGCTGGCGCGCTGCGGCACGTAGCCGACGCGGTCCCAGCGGTCGAAGTCCCGCAGAGGGGTGCCGAAGAGGCGCACCTCCCCGCGATCGGGCTTGAGGAGCCCGAGGGCCAGCCGCAGCAGGGTCGTCTTGCCCGCCCCGTTGGGGCCCACCACCGCGACGAACTCGCCGGGCTGGACGGCAAGGGACACGTCCTGCAGCACCGGCGCGGCGCCGTAGCCGAAGGTCACGCCCTCCATCGCCAGCACCGGCGCGGTCATCGCCCGCACCCCAGCGCGATGGCGAACGCCTCCGCCTGGGCCCGAAGGAGATCGGCGAACGCGCCGCCGCCACCGGGCGCGGACGACTCCAGCGGGTCGATGTCGAGCAGGTCGACACCGGCCTCGCGCGCCAGCGACTCGGCGTCCTCGCGGCCCTCGACCGGTTCGGCGAGCACCGCCGGGATGCCCTCGTCGCGGATCCGCTCCGTCAGCTCGCTGAGGCGCTGAGGTGATACCCCGGAGTGCCCGGCGCCGCCGGCGATTCCCTCCTGGGCGAGCCCGCGCGGCTCCACCAGGTATGCGTAGGCCTCGTGGCTGACGATGGCGGTGTCGCGCTCGCAGTCGCTGAGCAGCTGGTCCAGCTCCTCGGACAGCGCCTCGAGCTCGGCGCTCACCGCTGCGGCGCTCGACCGGTGCTCCTCGGCGGCCTCGGGCTGGACGCGGGCCAGCGCTGCGCCGATGGCCTCGGCCGTCTGCGCCATGGCCTTCGCGTCGAACCACAGGTGCGGGTCGATCGCGCCTCCGTCCAGGGTCAGCAGCCGGTCGGCGGCGACCACGTCGGCGACCGCGACCACCTCGCCGGTCGCCTCCGCGACCGCCGCCTCGACCTGCGGCTGGAAGTCAAGATCCCCGGGGTAGAGGACCACGTCGGCCGTGGTGAGCAGGGAGCGATCGCCCGGGCTCAGCTCCAGGTCGTGGGGGTCCTGGCCGTGCGCTGCCAGCAGCTCCACGCGGGCCTCCGGCGCGACCTCTGCCGCGATGGCGGTGAGGGCGTACACCGTGCCGACGACGACCGGCCCGCCCTCGCCCCCAGCGGCCGCACCCTCGCCCCCGTCATCCAGCACGGCGTTGCCCTGCCCGCAGGCGGCGAGGGCGAGCAGCAGGATGAAGACCGGGAGCGTGCGCATGAGGTGGCCACGCTACCGGTCATGGAAACCGTTATCAACTTCGTCAGTGCTTGGGCGCGACCTCGTCTCCGAGGTGCTCGTCGATGAACGACTCGACCGCGGCCAGATCCAGCGATCCGCAGCGCTGCAGCACTCCCCAGGCAGTCATCGCCAGCTCGCCGCTGGGGATGCCGTCATACGGGGTCACTGACACCTGGCCGTCGTACTCGCTGCGAACCAGCTCCTCGATGCGCTCGCGGTCGGCATCGGGGATGTCGTTGTAGGTGATGACCACGCCCTCCATCTCGAGCACCGAGACCTGCTCGGGCTCGGTCAGGGGGTCGTCGGGGGCGTGAATCCTGACCTCGAGGGCGCCGGAGTGGTGCCAGCCCGAGGTGGGTGGGGTCGAGGAGTAGGGGACCGGCGGCTCGGCGTCGCCGATGAGGTGCGACCCGGCCTGCTGCGGAGGTCGCTCGACCGGGCCGCAGCCGTCCTCGGGGGCCGCCGCGACCTCGTCCGTGGGCAGCTCGCCGCACGCCACCAGGCCGAGCACGACCAGCAGCAGGGCGCAACGACGTAGTGCGTTCATGTCGTCGAGGGCTCTGCCCTACAGGGCGTCTGGGTCGTCGGCGTCGCGGCGGCGGGCCAGCAGGGCGCCCCCGACGCCGAGCACCAGGAGCGCCACCACGGCGATCGGCACGAGCGGTGCGCCGCCGGACTCCTCGCCGGCGTCCTCGTCCGCGACCTCGGTCGGCTCCGGAGTCGTCTCCTCCGCGGTGGTCGCCGGGGTCGGCTCGTCCGAGGGCTCCTCGGTCGGCTCTGCCTCGGTCTCCTCCTGCGTCGGCTCCGGCTCAGCGGTCGCCGTCGGCTCCGGCGTGGGAGTCGGCTCAGGCGGAGCGGCCGCGGCGACCGCGGCCTCGGTCAGCTCGAAGGTGAACGAGCCCTCGATCGGGTGACCGTCCGCGGAGATGACCCGGTAGGCCACCGTGTAGATGCCCGGCGTGGTCGGCGCGCCGATCGGCACCCGCACCTCGGGGCCATCCGCGCTCGGCGGAGCCTCATCGAGGCGCTGGCCGTCGGGGCCGGCGACCTGGAGCTGACCGAACTCGGTCTCGACCGGCTCGCTGAAGGTCAGGAGAACCGTGTCGGGCGCGGCATCCAGGACGCCGTTGACCGGCGGATCACTCGAGATCAGGCGTGCATGGGCGAACGCGGGAGCTGCGGGCACGAGCAGCAGAACCGCGATGGCGAGAACAGCAGTCAGGGGGGTGCGGCGACGCATTACGAGCGAGGTCCTCTCACTAGCCGTGAACCACCGATGGTAGCCGTGTCAGGCGGTCCGACCCGACCGCGAACGGCCTTGCTGAGAGGCGTCGAACAGCAGCAGCAGGGCGCCGAGGCCCACCAGGACCGGCAGGTGCGAGGCCTCCGTCAAAGCGTCCACGGTGGAGCCCACCAGCTCGAAGGCCGAGGGCAGGACCGCCATCAGCATCACGGCCACCGTGACCGGCAGCATCGCGGCCGCATAGCGCCGCGGCCGCCACGCCGACAGAAGGAACCCCAGCCCCAGCGCCGCCTCGAACGCGTACAGCTCGCGGCCGATGTGGGCCTCGGTCGACGGCATCGTGGCCAGGCTCTGGCTCATGCCGATGGCCGCCAGCACGATCGCGCAGACTCCCGCGGCCGCCATCAGCCCACGCGCCAGGCGGGTCTGGCGGGCGAGCGGGCGGGTCTGGAGCTGCCCGAACGCGGCGACCGCGGCGGCCGCGACGGGCGGTGCTCCGACCGAGCGCACGGCGAGCCGCCGGGTGACTACGTCGACCGTGCGCGACCAGCTGGCGCAGGCCTCGCAGGCCTCCAGGTGCGCGCGCGACGCGGGGTCGTACAGGGCCTCGTCGTCGCGATATGCCGACAACCACTCGCGGGCGGTGCGGCAGCTTGACCGGCCCTCAGCTTTCCTGCGCATCAGAGCTCTCCGACAGATCCGGGTGGAGCAGGGCCACCAGTCGCTCCCGGGCTCGGAAGACACGCGACCGCACCGTGCCGACCGGGCAGCCGATGACCCTTGCCGTCTCCTGGTATGGCAGTCCGATGACCTGCGTCAGCACGAAGGCCTGCCGCAGGTCGAAGGGCAGGTGCGCCAGCAGCGACTCGGCGTCCACCAGGCCGCTGCCGTCGGGCTGGATCTCCTCGGGTGGATCGCCCAGCACATCTCTGCGGCCGCGCTCGCGGCGCAGCACCTCGGCAACCGCGCGCCGTGCGATCACTAGGAGGAACACCTTGATCGGCCCGTCGCCGCGGAACCGGCGGATCGCCTTCACGAGGCGCAGGAAGGTCTCCTGTGCGGCCTCGTAGGCGAGCTCACGGTCCCCGGACAGGGCGTAGCAGTAGCGCCAGACGTCGTCGGAGAGCGTGGCGCACAGGGTCGCGAACGCGTCCGAGTCGCCACGGGCCGCCGCCCGCGCCACGACCTCGATATCGCCTGCCGCCAATGCCCCTCCGAAGCCTCTGCCCCCCACAGTAGTCCCGCGTGGGACGGCGGAAGTTCCCTGCCCTCATGGCAGCCACGAATCCCGCAGAGGCGGCGCCGCGAACGAGAAGCCCTCGCCGTGACGCGGCGTCAGCCGGCTCCTGATCGCGAGCAGGGCCTCGTCGGTGTCGAGGGCGCGCTCCGAGACACGGCCCAGGGCCGCCACGATCCTGCGCTTGGCCCCCAGGGACAGGATCGGCTCGAACGAGTCCGGATGGATCAGGTGCAGCAGCGCCTCTCGCTGCGCCTGGGCGCCGTCCGCCGGCAGGGAGCGCAGCCAGTCGCGGAGCTGCCACGGGTCCTCCAGCGCAGCGCGGCGCTCGCCCGCGGGCAGCGAGCGCCAGCGGCTCACCGCGGTCAGCAGGAACACGAGCTGGGACAGCCGTCTGCGCTTGAACGCGATCCCGGTCGGCGTGACACCGTGGGCGAGCGCCTCGTCGATGACGCGTGGGAGGGCCGCGGGCGCGTCGGTGCGCTCAAGCGTCCGCTGGATCTGACGGCGCTTGGTCTCGGCGCTGATGTCGGCGGCGATCAGCAGGTGGACGGCCAGCGCCTCCGCGGCCAGGGACACGACCGGCGGCGCGGCGCCCTCCAGCGCGGCGTCCCAGCGCTGCTCAAGCGTGCCCTCCGACCGTTCGGCGGCCGCTCGGAGCCGCTGGGTGAGCTCGCCGAGGTGCGGCTCGCGCCACAGGCGCTCGCGGGCGCGGCTCAGGCTGGTGCCGCGGACCAGCACGCGCTCGCGGACCAGCGCGGCGGCCTGCTCGAACGAGGTTGGGCGGGTTGCGGTGATCTCGGCCATGGCGACAGGTTGCGGCACACCTGCGGCAGTTCGGCCAGATCGCCGCCTCAGCCTGTGGACAACCCTCCGGCCGTGCGCAGCGAGCGGTCCGCCCGCCGTGGCGCGAGCGCGAAGCGGGGGTCGGGCTCGGCCGCGCCCGTGACCAGATCGGCGACGTGCTCGCCGATCACCGGCCCGTGCTTGAAGGCGTGGCCCGAGCCGCCGCCGACCACCCACTCGCCCTTCCGCTCGGGGTGGGGGGCGATCAGGAACGAGGTGTCCGCCGTCAGCGAGTACTGGCAGGTCCGGTGGCCGATCACGGGGGCGTCGGCCAGCGCCGGGAAGCGGTGCGCCAGGTACTCGCGGGCGCGGCGCTCGTTGTCCGGCGAAAGAGCGCGCTCGCCACGGTCGGGGTCGAAGTCGGGTCCCTCTACGTCGGGGGCGCATTTGAACCCGCGGCCGTCTAGGTCGCCGACCCCGTAGGCCGCGGAGTCGTAGTCGATCCAGCCTGGGACCGGCGGGGATGACCACTCGGGGCCGGCGCCGAAGAAGACGACGTCCTGCTTGGTGACGCGGAAGCGCAGGGGCTCGAGCGCCGCACCCAGCAGGTCGGGCAGCCACGGGCCGCACGCCCAGACGACGCGATCGGCATGGACGGTGGTGCCGTCGACGTCGACCCCGCCCTCGGCGGGGGTGGCGCGTCCGGTCAGCAGGCGCAGCCCGTGTCGGCGCGCCACTTCGACGCAGGTCTGGACGGCGACGCGGGCGTGCAGGATCCCCGAGTCGGGCTCGTGCAGGACCATCTCGAGGTCGTCGGTCCGCAGGCTCGGGAACAGGTCGGTGGCCGCCTCCGGGGCCAGCAGCTCGAAGCGGACGCCGGCGGCGCGCAGCGTCTCGGCGCTTGCGGCCTCCCAGCCGTCTTGGCGCGCGGCGAACCAGGCGACTCCCGTGCGAACCAGGAGCCGGCGGCCCGACTCGTCGGACAGCGCATCCCAGGCGGCCAGCGAGCGTTGGGCCATACGGGTGAACTGGAGGTCGTCCCCGTGGCCGCAGCGGATCAGGCGCGATTCGCCACCGGAGGAGGCGCGGACGTGCCCGGGGCTCAGGGCCTCGACCAGCAGCACGTCCACGCCGCGCCGGGCGAGGTGCAGCGCCGACCAGGCGCCCAGGACGCCGGCGCCGACCACGATGACCTCGGCGCGTTGCGTGGGGCTTGTTGACATGGCCGTCTAGCCTACGAAGACGAGGCGCTTGCGGGGTGCCGCGCGTGGGAAGAGGATGCCGCGTCGGTGCCCATCGAGGCGAGCGGGAGAGCGGGCTGCACGTGAATCTGCCGGAGCTGAGTCCGGCCTACGACGGCGCCTGGAACGGCGCGCTGGTGCCGGCGTTGCTGGAGCGCCGCACCCCGGACTGGTTTCCGGAGCCGGTGCCCGCCGGCGGGTCGGTGGTGCTCCTGGTCCTCGACGGCCTGGGCTGGGGGATGGTGTGCGAGCACGGCGACGTGCTGCCGACCCTCACCGCCATGCGCGGGACCAGGATCACGACTTCCGCGCCCTCGACGACCGCCGCCGCGCTGACGTCGATCGCCACCGGGCTGCCGCCATCAGTGCATGGCGTGGTCGGCTACCGCATGCGCGTGGCGGGGGAGATCCTCAACATCCTTCAGTGGCGAACCGCGGCGGGCGAGCCCGGTCCTGATCCCCGCGTGGTTCAGCCGCACGAGGGCTTCGGCGGCCGCAAGGTGCCGATCATCACGCGCGCCGCCTTCGACGGCAGCGGGTTCACCGCGGCGCATCTGCGGACCGGCCGCTTCCTCGGCTGGGATACGACCGCGATCTTGCACACCCACGTCCTCGACGCCGTGCGCGCCGGTGAGCCGTTCATCTACGCCTACTACGACGGCGTCGACAAGATCGCCCACGCCTTCGGCCTCCGCGACGAGCAGCTGCACGCCGAGCTGCGCTCCACCGACCGCATAGTCGAGGACCTGCTCGCCGCCCTGCCGTCCGACTGCACGCTGGTCGTCACCGCCGATCACGGTCACGTGCACGTCGGCCGCCGGGGCATGCGCGACCTCGACGGCGTCCGCGGGCTGGTGGCCGCGTACTCGGGGGAGGGGCGCTGCCGCTCATTGCACGCGGCTCCGGGCGCGGCACGCCGTCTCCTCGAGCGCGCCCGCAGGCTCTACGAGGACGAGGCCTGGGTGCTGAGCCGCGATGAGCTGTGGGAGTCGGGTCTGTTCGGGCCGAACCCCAACGTCGAGGTGCGCTCGCGCATCGGCGACGTGGTCCTGCTGGCGCGCTCAGATGTCGCCTATGTGGCGCCGGATGCACTGCGCGAGGCGCAGCTGATCGGCTGCCACGGCAGCCTGACCGCCGAGGAGCTGCACGTTCCGCTGCTCGTGGCGAGGGGAACCAGCTGAGGGCTCTGGGTGGCCTTCAGGCCTCGGCCTCGTTGTCGGGCTCTTTGTCGGGCTCGGTGTCCGGCTCGATGGCGGCGATCAGGGCTCGGAGCCGCTCCTCGCGCTCGGCGGGGTCGGTTGCCGCCGTGAGCGCCAGCCCGGCGGCATAGCAGGCCAGCGGGGCGCCGCGCCGCACCGTGGCATGGGCCACGAGGCGGGCAAGGTCCAAGATGGCGTCGATCTCCTCGACGCTGGGCCTGGGGAGGTCGTGCTCGGCGAGGAGGTCGAAGAGGCCGTCCAGCTCATCGCTCATGGCGGCAGGCTCGCACAGGCGCTCGGACCGGGCCAGCCTCAGGGGCTCAGGCGGCGGATCTCCCAGCCACCCTCGGTCCGCCGGTACTCGAAGCGGTCGTGGAGGCGGTCGGAGCGGCCCTGCCACAGCTCCACCCTGGCCGGGAGGATTCGGAAGCCGCCCCAGTGCGGAGGCCGGGGTATCTCCCCGTCGCCGAAGCGCTGCCGCGCCTCCTCCATCGCCGCCTCCAAGGTGACGCGATCCGGGATCGGAGCGGACTGTTCCGAGGCCCATGCGCCGAGCTGGCTGCCGCGCGGCCGGGTGGCGAAGTACGCGTCGGACTCCTCGGCGCTCAGGCGCTCGACGATGCCGGAGACGCGGACCTGGCGCTCCAGCGGCAACCAGGTCAGGACCACGGCCGCGTGCGGGTTGGCCGCCAGCTCGCGCGCCTTGCGGGAGCGGTAGTTGGTGTAGAAGGTCAGGCCCTCGGCACCGATGCCCTTGAGCAGCACCGTTCGTGCCGACGGCACCCCATCGGCGTCGGCGGTGGCCAGCACCATGGCGTTGGCCTCGCGCAGCCCCGCCCGAACGGCCTCGGCGAGCCAGGCCGAGACCTGGGTCATCGGATCGGGATCAAGGCTGTCCACGTCCAGCTCGTAGCGCCCGTATGGGCGTCGCAGGTTGGCCACGTCGATCTCCTCCGCCATCGCGGAGATGATCGCACTCGGTGCAGCCATGGTGTTCGGCCGCCGGTCCTGTCCGGTCGGTCCGCCGTGTCCTAGCCTGCAGGCCACCCGACCTCAGGAGCTGCGCCGTGCCTGCCGCCTTCGAGCCGCTCATAGCCGACGACTCCTCGAAGCTCACCTACCTCGAGGGGTCGCTGTCCGGTCTGACCTATCCTGCGGACCGCCTTGCTCGCCTCGACCCCTCCGACGGGCGGCCGCTGCTGGCGCGCTACGACCTGGACGCCGCGCGTCGCAGTGTGAGCCCGGGCGAGCTGGCCGTACGGCGTCGCGGCGGCATGTGGCGCTGGGCTGAGCTCCTGCCCGTCCGCCGTGCGGTCAACGTCGTGCACCTCGGTGAGGGTGCCACACCCCTGCTGCCGGCCCCCGCCCTCGGGCGGGCGCTGGGGCTGGACCGGCTGCTGATCAAGTGCGAGGGGCTGAACCCGACCGGCGCATTCAAGGCCCGGGGGATGAGCGCCGCGGTGTCGCGGGCGCGCGAGCTCGGCGCGCAGTCTTTCATCGCGCCGTCGGCCGGGAACGCCGCCGGGGCCCTTGCCGCCTACGGCGCCGCCGCCGGACTGCCCGTCACGGTCCTGATGCCCGCGGACGTGCCGGTCGCTAACCGCGAGGAGGCGCTGATGTGCGGCGCCAGGGTGCTGCTCGTCGACGGGCTGATCAGCGACTGCGGGCGCCTCAGCGGCCTGATCGCCGAGGAGACCGGCGCCTTTGACGTGTCGACCCTCAAGGAGCCCTACCGCGTCGAGGGCAAGAAGACCATGGGCCTGGAGCTGGCCGAGGACCTGGCGGCCCTGACCGGCGGCCCTTGGAGCCTTCCCGACGTCGTCGTCTACCCGACCGGCGGGGGCACGGGCCTGGTCGGGATGTGGAAGGCCTTCGAGGAGCTGGAGGCGCTCGGCCTGATCGGCCCCGAGCGGCCGAGGATGGTCGCCGTGCAGACCACCGGCTGCGCCCCGATCGTCAAGGCCTTCGAGGACGGCCAGCGCTTCGCCGAGCCCTGGCACGGAGCCTCCACCCGCGCCGCCGGCATCCGCGTTCCCGGCGCGGTCGGCGACTTCCTGATCCTCGACGCGGTGCGCGCCTCCGGAGGCACCGCGGTCGCCGTCCCCGAGTCGGAGGTCGACGAGCACCAGCGCCTCGCCGGCCGCCTTGGTGCCGGCTACGTCGCCCCCGAGACCGCCGCGGTGATGGCGGCCATCCGCGCCCTGGTCGAGGACGACTGGATCGACCCCGACGAGGTCGTGGTCGCCTTCGACACCGGCATCGGTCACAAGTACCCACCGCCCGCCGGCCTGCCCGAGCCCCCGGTCGTACCGGCGGACGAGGAGGACCTGGAGCGCCTGGTGGCCCTGGTCTCCTAGCCGCCCCGCCCCTGGCCCGGGCCCCGGCCCCGGCCGGCCCGCCCCGGCCGGCCCCGCCGCCGGCCCGCCCTCGTCGGCCCCGCCGCCCCCGCCGCCGGGACGCCCGCCCCCACGCTCGGTGTTGTTCTCGACGGATATTCCCGCCGAGAACAACACCTTGGCGGGCCGCGCCAGCCCTGCCCAAGTTGGGTGTTGTTTTGGACGGAGATGTCCGTCTTCAACAACATCGAAGGCGGCCGTGGTGTGCGCGCCACGACCCGGCCGCGCCGGCATCCGGCACCTGCGCGGATGTTCTTGTGCACAACCCCT
>CAZVUW010000108.1:3714-10235 GCA_964629825.1 uncultured Actinomycetota bacterium | reverse complement strand
GGAAAGGTGTGGATCAACATCTTCCCGCACAAGTCCTACACGAAGAAGCCGGCCGAGACGCGCATGGGCTCCGGCAAGGGCTCGCCCGAGGGTTGGGTGGCCGTCGTCAAGCCCGGCCGCGTCATGTTCGAGCTGTCCGGAGTGCCTGAGAACGTCGCGCGGGAGGCCATGCTGCGCGCCGCCCACAAGCTCCCCGTGAAGTGCCGGTTCGTCACGCGAGAGGGTGAGTGAGCATGCGAGCCAACGAGCTCCGCGACCTTAGCGACGCCGAGCTGGTCGAGAAGTACAACCAGTTCAAGGAGGAGCTGTTCAACCTCCGCTTCCAGAACGTCACCGGTCAGCTCGACAACCCGACCCGGCTGAAGCAGGTCCGCAAGCAGATCGCGCGCGTCCTGACGGTCCAGCGGGAGCGCGAGCTCGGCAAGGCCCGGGTGGAGGGATAGCAGATGAGCACCGTCGACCAGTCCCCGCGCGGCGAGCGCAAGGTCCGGCAGGGCACCGTCGTCAGCGACAAGATGGACAAGACCGTGGTCGTGTCCGTCGAGCGCCGCACGACGCACCCGCTGTACCGCAAGATCATCACCCGGTCCGAGCGCTACCACGTGCACGACGAGAGCAACGACCTCAAGGTGGGCGACCGCGTCCGCATCGTCGAGACCCGGCCGCTCTCCAAGACCAAGCGCTGGCGCGTCCTCGACGTGATCGAGCGCGCCAAGTAAGCAGAGGGGACCGAGCCCCGGGGCCATCCGTGGTTCCGGCTCGCACAACCCCCTCTTAGCTCGCCTCCACCACGGATGGCCCCAGGGCCCACCTACGCGAAGATCCTGAAGGACGAAGACCGATGATTCAGCAGGAGACCAGGCTGCGGGTTGCCGACAACACCGGCGCTCGTGAGGTTCTGTGCATCCGGGTGCTCGGCGGCTCCGGCCGGCGCTACGCCTCTGTCGGCGACATCATCGTCGGCACGGTGAAGAACGCCATCCCGGCGTCCAACGTCAAGAAGGGTGACGTCGTCAAGGCGGTCGTCGTGCGCACGCGCAAGGAGCGCCGGCGCCCCGACGGCACCTACATCCGCTTCGACGACAACGCCTGCGTGCTCATCAACGAGCAGCGCAACCCGCGCGGGACTCGCATCTTCGGCCCGGTGGGCCGCGAGCTGCGCGACCGGCGCTTCATGAAGATCGTCTCGCTTGCACCGGAGGTGCTCTAGATGCAGCGCGTCAAGCGCAACGACACCGTCAAGGTCATCTCCGGCAAGGACAAGGGCAAGGAGGGGCGCGTCGTCCGCGTCTACCCTGCCCGCGACAAGGTCTTCGTCGAGGGTGTCAACATCGCGACCAAGCACCGGCGCGTGCAGATGACCAACCAGGGCGCGCGCGAGGGCGGGATCATCCACGAGGAGATGCCCCTTCCGCTCAGCAACGTCATGCCGGTGTGCCCCAAGTGCGACCTGCCGACGCGCGTGGGCTTCAAGGTGATCGGCGATCAGAAGGCCCGCTACTGCCGCAAGTGCGAGGCCGAGTTCTAGCGCCGCGCCCAACGGCGAAGCGCCATCAGGAGTAGACGATGACGACCACCGAAACCTACGTGCCGCGGCTGAAGCAGCGGTACAACGACGAGATCAGGGCGGCCCTCCAGTCCCAGCTCGGGCTGGAGAACGTCATGCAGGTGCCGCGCTTCGTGAAGATCGTCGTCAACATGGGCGTCGGCGACGCCGTTGCCGACGCCAAGGCGATCGAGGGCGCGGTGCGCGACCTCGCGATCATCACGGGCCAGCGCCCGCGCGTGAACCGGGCGCGCAAGTCCATCGCCCAGTTCAAGCTCCGCGCCGGGATGCCCATCGGCGCCAGCGCCACCCTGCGCGGCGACCGGATGTGGGACTTCCTGGACCGGCTGCTGTCGGTCGCGCTGCCGCGCATCCGCGACTTCCGCGGCCTGCCGTCGCGCCTCGACGGCCGGGGCAACTACACGTTCGGCGTGACCGAGCAGCTGATCTTCCCTGAGATCGACTACGACCAGATCGACCGGGTCCGTGGCATGGACATCACCATCGTCACGACCGCGACCAACGACGAGCACGGCAAGGCCCTGCTCAACGCCTACGGCTTCCCCTTCGCCGGGGAAGGCGCAAGCGCCTAACCCGGGCGCAGCAGACCGCTCGATAAGCGAGAGTTCAAGATGGCCAAGAAGTCCATGATCGCCAAGGCGAAGCGCAAGCCGCGCTTCAAGGTGCAGGCCTACACGCGCTGCAACCGCTGCGGGCGCCCGCGCTCGGTCTACCGCAAGTTCATGCTGTGCCGGGTCTGCTTCCGCGAGCTCGCGCACGCCGGGGAGCTGCCGGGGGTTCGCAAGGCTTCGTGGTAGGGGACCGGGGGTCCTTGGTTGTTGCCGGGGTCGCCTGTGCTTTCGGCTCGCAGAACCCCCTCTTACGTCGCCTCCACCACAGGCGACCCCTCTTCCTGCGGCTCGCCCGCCTACACACTCAGACCAGAAAACCCATTAAGGGAAGTGCCGGGCAGGTCCTGGTAACCCCGGAGGAGTGAAGCAGCAGATGACGATGACCGATCCTGTTGCCGACATGCTCACGCGTGTCCGCAACGCCAATGCGGCCTACAAGGACGAGCTGGCCATGCCCTCGTCCAAGCTGAAGGCCGCCATCGCGGACATCCTCAAGCGCGAGGGCTACATCCGCGACTACCTGGTCGAGCCGACCAAGCCCCAGGCGACCCTGCGCATGGCGCTCAAGTACTCGCCGACGCGCGAGCGTGCCCTCACCGGGATCCGACGCGTGTCCAAGCCGGGTCTGCGCGTCTACGCCAAGCGCGACGAGGTGCCGCGGGTCCTCGGCGGCCTCGGCATCGCCATCATCTCGACCTCCCAGGGGCTCATGACCGATCGGGAGGCCCGCAGGGCCGGGGTCGGCGGCGAGGTTCTCGCCTACGTCTGGTAACCGGCACCCGGTCGCCGCGCGCGCAGGTGTGCGGCACAGGAGGAGTTCACAAAGATGAGTCGCATCGGCAAGGAACCCGTCACGATCCCCTCCGGGGTCGACGTCTCGCTGGCCGACGGCGTCCTGACGGTCAAGGGGCCGAAGGGCACGCTGAGCCAGGAGGTGCCCTCCGGCATCACCGTCTCCGTCGACGACGGCACGGTCACCGTCACCCGCGTTGATGACGAGCGGGAGCACCGCTCGCTGCACGGCCTGATGCGCTCCCTGATCGCGAACATGGTCACGGGCGTCACCGAGGGCTTCCAGCGCAACCTGGAGATCGTCGGCGTCGGGTACCGCGCGACCGCGCGCGGGTCCAAGGGCATCACCCTCCAGGTCGGCTACAGCCACCCGGTCGACATCGACGCCCCCGAGGGCATCGAGTTCGCCGTGCCGTCGCCGACCAAGATCGAGATCCGCGGCGTCGACAAGCAGGCCGTCGGTCAGATCGCGGCCAACATCCGCGCCGTGCGCAAGCCCGAGCCGTACAAGGGCAAGGGCATCCGCTACGAGAACGAGCACGTCCGTCGCAAGGCCGGCAAGGCGGCCGGCGCCTAGCGAGCCGCACACTCCCGCGGCAGGAGCTCCAGGTTCTCCGGAGCGTCCCGAGCGGGGGGTGCCAGCACAGGAGAAGCACGATGACTGCAAGCAAGAGCTCGTCCGCCGCGCGCCAGCGGCGCCATGCACGCCTGCGCCGCAAGGTGCGGGGCACCGCCGAGCGGCCCCGCCTGGTCGTGTTCCGCTCGAACATGCACATCTACGCCCAGCTGGTCGACGACGACCGCGCCGCGACCCTGGTTGCGGCATCAAGTCTCGAAAAGGACCTGCCGGCAAGCGACGGACAGGGCAAGATCGGGGTTGCGTCCAGCGTCGGCACCGCGGTGGCCGAGCGTGCGAAGGCGGCTGGGATCACCCGGGTCGTGTTCGACCGCGGCGGCAACCGCTACCACGGCCGTGTCCGTGCGCTCGCCGAGGCGGCGCGCGAGGCGGGGCTCGAGTTCTAAGGCTTCAAGACGCACGGCGGGTGAAGCCCCGCCCGAACGCACTAGGTGAGGACTGAGAGATCATGGTTGGACCAGGTGGAGGCCAGCAGCGCGGCGATCGCCCCGGCGGTCGCGGCGGTGGACGTGGCCGCGGCCGTGGGCGCGAGGAGGAGCGCAGCCCGTACGAGGAGAAGGTCGTCGCGATCAACCGCGTGGCCAAGGTCGTCAAGGGCGGCCGGCGCTTCTCGTTCACGGCCCTGGTCGTCGTCGGCGACGCCGAGGGCACCGTGGGCGTCGGCTACGGCAAGGCCAAGGAGGTGCCCGCTGCCATCCAGAAGGGCGTCGAGGAGGCGAAGAAGAACTTCTTCAGCGTCCCGATGATCCAGCGCACGATCGTGCACCCCGTGGTGGGTCGCGACGGCGCGGGGCACGTGGGCCTCAAGCCGGCCGCACCGGGTACCGGTGTGATCGCCGGTGGGCCCGTCCGCGCCGTGCTCGAGTGCGCCGGCATCTCCGACGTGCTGGCCAAGTCGCTGGGGACCTCCAACCCCATCAACGTCGTCCACGCGACCATCGCGGCGCTCAAGGAGCTCCGCCGCCCCGAGGACGTCGCCCGACTGCGCGACCTCGAGCTGGAGGAGATCCTGCCCGCCAAGATGCTCCAGAACATGAAGGCAGGGCGATAGGCCGTGGCTGAGGTCATCGAGATCAAGCAGGTCCGCAGCGCCATCGGGCGCGGCCAGGACCAGCGCGCGACGCTGCGCTCCCTCGGGCTGCGCAAGCTGCACCAGACCGTCACCCAGCCGGACCGCCCCGAGATCCGTGGGATGATCCGCAAGATCGCCCACCTGGTCGAGGTGCGCTACCCCGGCGACCCCGAGCCGCTCGACCTCGAGCCGGGTCAGGAGCCCAAGGGTCCGGGCCAGCCGCCCGCCGGCCCGTCCGTGACCGAGGATGCGACCGCCGAGGACAGCACGGCCACCGACGCCGAGCCTGCGGCAGACGACGAGGACTGACCTCATGAAGATCCATCACCTGAAGCCCGCCAAGGGCGCCCACCGCGACCGCGTGCGCAAGGGGCGTGGTCCCGGCTCCGGCAAGGGCACGACCGCCGGCCGCGGCACCAAGGGCACCGGCGCGCGTGACAACGTGCCCGCCGGCTTCGAGGGCGGGCAGATGCCGCTCCAGCGGCGCCTGCCGAAGCTGCCGGGCTTCACCCCGCGCAACCGGGTCGAGTACGCGACGGTCAACGTCGACAAGCTCGACGCCGCCTTCTCCGACGGCGACACCGTCACCCCAGACAGCCTGCGCGAGCGCGGGCTCATCCGCCGCGGCTCCGCCCCGGTGAAGATCCTCGGCAACGGCGAGATCACCAAGGCCCTCACGGTGAAGGCGCACGCCTTCACGGCCTCGGCGGAGCAGAAGATCACGGCCGGCGGAGGCACCACCGAGGTGCTTGCCCGCCGGGCATCCACCCAGTCCTAAGGTCCGACCGAGAGGCCCTGTCCGATGCTCCGCGCCTTCGCCAACGCGTTCAAGATCCCCGACCTGCGCGGGAAGATCCTGTTCACGCTGTTCATCCTCACCGTCTACCGGTTCGGATCGTTCGTCCCGATCCCCGGCGTCGACTACGGGGTTCTCCAGGGCGCGGTCGAGCAGGCGCAGACCTCCGGCGTGGCGCAGCTCATCAACCTCTTCTCGGGCGGCGCGCTCACCCAGCTGGCCGTGTTCGCGCTCGGGATCATGCCGTACATCACCGCGAGCATCATCCTGCAGCTGCTGACGGTCGTGATCCCCAAGCTCGAGGAGTGGAAGAAGGAGGGCGAGACCGGCACCAAGAAGATCACCCAGTGGACCCGCTACCTCACGATCGTCCTGGCGATCCTGCAGTCCACCGGCCTGATCGTCATCATCCGCACGGGTGCCGAGCAGCTGTTCGGCTTCAACGTGCCCGGGCTGGTGCCCAACAGCTCCCTGCCGATGACGGCGCTGATGGTGCTCACCCTCACCGCCGGCACCGCCTTCATCATGTGGCTGGGTGAGCTGATCACCGAGCGCGGCATCGGCAACGGGATGTCGCTGATCATCTTCGCCGCGATCATCTCCGAGCTGCCGGCGCAGGGGAACAACATCCTCCAGGCCGAGCAGGGTGGCCCGCTGGTGTTCACCCTCGTCATGCTGGTCGGCCTGCTGATGATCGTCGGGGTCGTGTTCGTCGAGCAGGGCCAGCGGCGCATCCCTGTCCAGTACGCCAAGCGGACCGTCGGGCGCCGCACCTACGGCGGCACCTCGACCTACATACCGCTGAAGGTGAACCAGTCGGGCGTGATCCCGATCATCTTCGCCTCGTCGCTGCTGTACCTGCCGTCGCTGGTCGCCACGATCGTCGACAACAACAACATCCGCCTGTTCGTCGAGCGCTACTTCGCGACGGGCGCGCACCCGGTCTACATCCTGACCTTCTTCGTCCTGGTCATCTTCTTCGCCTTCTTCTACACGGCGATCACGTTCAACCCGCAGGACGTGGCCGACAACATGAAGAAGTACGG
>CAZVUW010000108.1:0-3704 GCA_964629825.1 uncultured Actinomycetota bacterium | reverse complement strand
ATCCAGAACCAGAACCTGGGCGAGAACCTCCAGAAGAACGGCGGGTTCATCCCCGGCATCCGGCCCGGACGTCCGACGGCCGAGTACCTCGACCGCGTCCTCACCCGGATCACCTTCCCTGGATCGCTCTACCTGGGCGTCCTCGCTGTGCTGCCCATGATCGTGCTGGCCCTCATGGGCCTGCCCTTCCCATTCGGCGGCTCGATGGTGCTGATCGTGGTCGGCGTCGGTCTCCAGACCATGCAGCAGCTCGAGAGCCAGCTGCTGCAGCGCCACTACGAGGGCTTCCTCAAGAGCTAGGAGTCGAGTCAGATGCGTCTCGTCCTCCTCGGACCGCCCGGTGCGGGCAAGGGCACCCAGGCGGTTCGCCTGGCGGCCAGCTACGGCGTCCCGCACATCGCGACCGGGGACATCTTCCGGGAGAAGGTCCGCGGCGGCACCCCGCTGGGCCGCGAGGCGCAGGCCTACATGGACCGCGGCGAGCTCGTCCCCGACGACGTCGTGATCCGCATGGTCGCAGACCGCCTCGACCAGGAGGACGCCGCCAACGGCTTCCTGCTGGACGGCTTCCCGCGGACCGTGCCCCAGGCGCTGGAGCTCGAGCGGATCCTGGCCGAGCGCGGCGCCAAGGTCGACGCGGTCCTGCGCTTCGTCGTCGACGAGGCGGAGCTGCACCAGCGGATCGCGCGGCGCGCCCACGAGGAGGGCCGCAGCGACGACACCGCCGAGGTCCTGAGCAACCGCCTGGCCGAGTACCGGGAGAAGACCGCACCGCTCGAGTCCTTCTACGCCGAGCGCGGGCTGCTGCACGACGTCGACGCCGTCGGCGAGGTCGATCAGGTCACGGCTCGGGCGTGCAACGCGCTGGCCGAGCTCGGCTTCCCGGCCCCGGACGACCTCGGCGTGGGCAGCGAGCTCTCGTGATCATCCGCAAGTCGCCCTCCGAGCTGGAGCTGATGGCTCGGGCCGGTCGCGTGGTCGCCGACCTGCACGAGGTCCTGCGCGACGCGCTGCGGCCCGGCATCTCCACCGGGCATCTGGACGCCATCGCCGAGCGCGAGCTGCGCAGCCGCGGTGCGATCCCCTCGTTCAAGGGCTACCGCGGCTTCCCCGCCACCCTCTGCACCTCGGTCAACGACCAGATCGTGCACGGCATCCCGTCCAAGGACGTGCTCCTGCGCGAGGGCGATCTGGTGAAGATC
This sequence comes from uncultured Actinomycetota bacterium, assembly GCA_964629825.1. Lineage (GTDB taxonomy): Bacteria > Actinomycetota > Nitriliruptoria > Euzebyales > Egibacteraceae > CAZVUW01. Next base: position 2,502 of record CAZVUW010000108.1, on the reverse strand, counting down.
GACGCCGGCGCCGTCGTCGACGGCTATCACGGCGACTCGGCGGTCACCTGGATCGTCGGCGACAGCGCACCCGATGGAGCGCGCGAGCTGGTGGAGACCACCCGCGCGGCCCTGTGGGACGGGCTCCTCGCGGCCATGCCCGGCGGGCGCCTGGGCGACATCTCCGCCGCAGTCGAGCGCCGCGCCCTCACCCGCCGTTACGGCGTCGTGCGCGAGTACGTCGGCCACGGCATCGGGCGGGCGCTGCACGAGGACCCCCAGGTGCCCAACTACGGCCGGGCCGGCCGCGGCCCCCGGCTGAGCCCCGGGCTGGTGCTCGCGATCGAGCCGATGTTCAACGCCGGCTCGCCCGAGACGCGGCTGCTCGACGACGGCTGGACCGTCATCACGGCCGACGGCTCGCTGTCCGCGCACTGGGAGCACACCGTCGCCATCACCGAGGACGGCCCCTGGGTGCTGACCGCCCGCAGCGACGAGGACGCACATCCCGCCAGGACTTTGGACGGGGCGGTGAGCTCATGGTAGGCTCGGGGACCGGCCCCGCATCGTTGGGGCCTTCCGTGCTGCCCCAGGCCCATCGCGCCGACGCAGCCCGCGGCGATGGCTGCGGTGCGCCGGAGGTACGGCAGAGGTGGCCGCGGTCCAGACCCACCCAACCCGCCAGCGCCATGGTCAGCCGCGGCGCGCACAGACTGCTTCGGTCACCCGAGAGGTAGCGTCGATGAAGGTCAAGCCGTCAGTCAAGAAGATCTGCGAGAAGTGCCGCGTCATCCGCCGGCACGGTCGCGTGATGGTCATCTGCCCGAACCCGCGCCACAAGCAGCGCCAGGGCTGAGCGCGGCACGCAGCGAGAAGAGCTCCGCAGGACACGACACGGCCGGTAGCCCGGCCACCCGGAAGGGGTCACGGTATGGCACGTATCGCCGGTGTTGATCTCCCCCGCGACAAGCGGGTGGAGATCGGCCTCACGTACATCTACGGAATCGGCCGGACCATGGCCCAGCAGGTCTGCGCCGCGACGGACATCGACGAGTCGACCCGGGTGCGCGACCTCACCGACGCTGAGGTCACCCGGATCCGGAACTACATCGAGGAGAGCCTCAAGGTCGAGGGCGACCTCCGCCGCGAGGTCAACCAGAACATCAAGCGGAAGATGGAGATCGGCTCCTACCAGGGGCTCCGCCACCGCCGCGGCCTGCCCGTCCGCGGGCAGCGCACCCACACCAACGCCCGGACCCGCAAGGGCCCGAAGAAGACCGTCGCCGGCAAGAAGAAGGTCAAGAAGTAGTCATGGCGAAGCCCAAGCCCGGTGGCCGTCGGCCCCGCAAGCGCGAGCGCAAGAACGTCGCCTACGGGGTGGCCCACATCAAGAGCTCGTTCAACAACACCATCGTCAGCATCACCGACCAGGAGGGCAACGTGCTCGCCTGGGCGTCGGCCGGCAACGTCGGCTTCAAGGGCTCCCGGAAGTCCACGCCGTTCGCCGCCCAGATGGCGGCCGAGGCGTGCGCCCGGCGGGCCATGGAGCACGGCGTCCGCAAGGTCGACGTGCTGGTCAAGGGGCCCGGCTCGGGCCGCGAGACCGCCATCCGGTCGCTGCAGAACGCCGGCATCGAGGTCACCGGCATCAAGGACGTCACCCCCGTCCCCCACAACGGCTGCCGCCCCCCCAAGCGGCGGAGGGTCTGAGCCATGGCGCGCTACACCGGTCCCGTCTGCCGCCTCTGCCGCCGCGAGCGGATGAAGCTCTACCTCAAGGGCGCCAAGTGCGACTCGCTCAAGTGCCCGATCGAGCGGCGCCCGTACCCCCCCGGCGAGGCCGGCAACTCGCGCCGCCAGCGCCAGGGCTCCGAGTACCTCCTGCAGCTGCGCGAGAAGCAGAAGGCCCGCCGCATCTACGGCGTCATGGAGAAGCAGTTCCGCCGCATCTACGCCGAGGCCAACCGCCGCCCCGGCGTCACCGGCGAGAACCTGCTGCAGATGCTCGAGCTGCGCCTCGACAACGTCGCCTTCCGCGCCGGGTGGGGCTCCAGCCGGGCCCAGGCCCGCCAGCTGGTGCGCCACGGCCACATCGCCGTGAACGGCAAGCGCGTCACCATCCCGAGCTACCAGGTCCGCAAGGGCGACGTCGTCTCGCTCCGGGACAAGGCCAAGGCCATGGACCTGATCCGCCACAACCTCGAGGTGCTCGACCGGGCCAAGCCCGCGTGGCTCGAGGCCGGCGACGGCGGCGCCTCGGTGACCGTCGTCGCGCTGCCCGTCCGGGAGGCGATCGACGTCCCGGTGCGCGAGCAGCTCATCGTCGAGCTCTACTCCAAGTAACCCCGCCCCCCAGCAGCCCACACGCAAGAGGTACCGCTTTGCTCGTCATCCAGCGTCCCACGGTCGAGCCCGTCGGCGAGCAGGAGGGCAACCGCCAGAAGTTCGCCATCAGCCCGCTCGAGCCCGGCTTCGGCCACACCCTCGGCAACTCGCTGCGCCGGACCCTCCTGTCGTCGATCC
>CAZVUW010000107.1:0-10263 GCA_964629825.1 uncultured Actinomycetota bacterium | reverse complement strand
GCTTGGCCTGCAGGACGTTCATCGCCGTGGCGCGGTTCTGGATCTGGCTGCGCTCGTTCTGACAGGAGACGACGATGCCGGTCGGGATGTGGGTGATCCGCACCGCCGAGTCGGTGGTGTTGACGCCCTGACCGCCCGGGCCCGAGGAGCGGAACACGTCGACCCGCAGGTCGTCGTCGGGGATGACGATGTGGTCATCCAGCTCGTCCAGCACGGGGACGACGTCCACGCTGGCGAACGCGGTGTGACGGCGCGCCTGCGAATCGAACGGGCTGATGCGGACCAGGCGATGGACACCGCGCTCGCTCGTGAGCAGCCCGTAGGCGCGCACGCCGTGGACGGTGAAGGTTGCGGAGCGGATGCCCGCCTCCTCGCCCTCCTGCTCGTCGTGGACATCCACCTTGAAACCGCGCTGGTCGGCCCAGCGCAGCAGCATGCGGTAGAGCATCTCCGCCCAGTCGGCCGAGTCCGTGCCGCCCGCTCCGGCGTGCACGGTGACCACGGCGTCGCTGCTGTCGTGCTCGCCGGACAGCAGGACGCGCGTCTCGAGCTCGTCCAGCTCGCGGCGCAGGCTCGCCAGCCCGGCGGCGACCTCGGCGGCGGTGGCCTCGTCGTCCTCCTCGACCGCGAGCTCGTTCAGGACGGTCAGATCCTCGAGCTTGGAGCTGAAGGTGTCGTAGACGTTGAGGTCGTCCTCGACGGCCGCGAGCTCGGCCATGACGCGCTGAGCGCGGTCCGGGTCATCCCAGAGATCGGGGGCCGAGGCGGCGTCCGCCAGCTCCACCCGCCGCCGACGCTTGGCATCGAGGTCAAAGATACTCCTTGACTTCGGCCAGCTTGGCGGCGTACTCGCCCAACGTCCCCCGGTGATCGGTGGCCACGTCGTCCTCTTCCCTCGCAATTCATGCCGTTGCAGTCCGCGTGGAGATGCTACCCATCCGGTCACCGGGACGGTCGGCCACGAGCCGTGTCTGCGGCGGTCGTATGCTGCCCGCTGACCGTCCCGGCTCGCTGCTGCACGAGCCCGACCGACCTGCATCCGGGGAGGGCTGCGAGCGGTCAGGCCCGCGAGGTGTCCGCCTGCGATGACGAACGCCATCGGCAGCTATGCGTTGATCGGCGACTGCCACTCGGCCGCGCTGGTCGGGACCGATGGCTCGATCGACTGGGCCTGCTTCCCGCGCTTCGACTCGCCCTCGACCTTCGCACGCATCCTCGACGAGAACCGTGGCGGCGCCTTCGCGATCGTCCCCGCCGGCATCGTCGAGACCGAGCGCTCCTATCTGGGCGACACCAACGTCCTGGTCACGACGTTCCGCTGCGAGTCGGGCACGCTCGAGCTCACCGACTGCATGCCCGTCACCGCGCGGGACGGCATCGCGACCATCACCAACCAGAGCGCGATCCTGCGCCGGCTGCGCTGCCTCGACGGCCACGTCGACGTGGGCGTCGCCGTCGCTCCGCGCTTCGAGTACGGGACGCTGACGCCGATCTTCCGGCTGCTGACGCGCAGGACCGGCTATGCCGTCGGCGGGGCGAGCGCGCTGTGGGTGACGGCCACCGAGCCGCTGGAGTGGCAGGAGGAGGCCATCAGCGGCGGCTGGCAGCTTCAGGCCGGCGAGGAGGCCTGGATCCGCTGCGCCTGGACGCCCTCGATCGTCGACCGCTCGACGGTCCTCCACCCCTCGGTCGACGAGATGCGCGCCGCGCTGGAGGACACCATCGCCTTCTGGGAGACCTGGATCGACCACAGCACCTATGAGGGCGAGCACCGCCCGGAGGTGGCGCGCTCGGCGCTGGTGCTGAAGGCCCTCCAGTACGCCCCGACCGGTGCGGTGGTCGCGGCGCCGACCACGTCGCTGCCCGAGGAGATCGGCGGGGAGCGCAACTGGGACTACCGCTACACGTGGATCCGCGACGCGACCCTGACGCTCATGTCGCTGTTCGTGGTCGGGTTCACCGAGGAGGCCGATGCCTTCAAGGCCTGGCTGGAGCGCGCCAGCGCCGGCCGGCCGCGGGACCTCCAGATCATGTACGGCATCGGCGGCGAGCGGCTGCTGCCCGAGTTCACCCTCGACCACCTCGACGGCCACCGCGGCTCGCGACCGGTCCGGATCGGCAACGGCGCCGCGCGTCAGGTTCAGCTCGACATGTACGGCCAGATCCTGCAGGCGGCTTGGCTGTACGCCCTGGCGGATGGGCGCATCTCGCCGCAGGACTGGAACTTCCTCTCCGAGCTCGCCGAGATCGTGTGCGAGCGCTGGAACATCCCCGACCAGGGCATCTGGGAGGTGCGCGGCCCGCCGCGGCACTTCACCCACTCAAAGCTCAACTGCTGGATGGCCCTCGACAAGGCGATCCGGCTGTCCGAGCGCCTGCGGCTGCCTGGCCCGACCGCCCGCTGGGAGGCGATGCGCGACCGCATCCGCGAGTACCTCCTGACCGAGGCGGCGCCCGACGGCTGGTTCCGCCAGGCCGCCGACGTGGACGCGCCGGATGCCGCGACCCTGCTCGTGCCCGCGTTCGGGTTCCTGCCGGCGACCTCGCCCCTGGTCCTCAACACCGTCGAGGTGGTCGTGGACCGCCTCTCCCACGACGGGCTGGTGTCGCGCTATCTGGTCGACGACCACGTCGAGGGTGTCAGGGGGAACGAGGGGGCGTTCCTGCTGTGCTCCCTGTGGCTGGTCGACTGCTACACGTACTCGGGCCGGCTGAAGGAGGCGGAGGCGCTGCTCCAGCGCATCCTGTCGCTGTCGAACGACGTGGGGCTGTTCGCCGAGGAGGCGGATCCGGTCACCGGCGAGCTGCTCGGCAACTTCCCACAGGCCTTCACCCACATGGCGCTGATCACCTCCTGCAGCGCCCTGTCGGCTGCGCGACGCGGGCAGATCCCCTACGGTCAGCCGGTCGACTTCGCCGAGCAGGCGCTCCTGCGGCTGCTGGCCGCCCGTCGGCGGCCCCCGGCTACGATGGGTGGTGCGCCGGGCGGCGCCGGCGCAGGTGGGCTCTGGGGCCACAGGGGAGGCGCATGACACCGCTGATCGACGCGACGGAGATGTACCTCCGGACCATCTGGGAGCTGGAGGAGGAGGGCATCACCCCGATCCGGGCGCGCCTGGTCGAGCGTCTGCACCTGTCCGCACCCGCGGTCAGCGAGACCGTCAGCCGGCTGGAGGCCGAGGGCCTGCTGCGCATGGCCGAGGACCGGACGCTCGAGCTGACCGAGTCCGGTCGGGAGCTGGCAGTCAGCGTCATGCGCAAGCACCGCCTCGCCGAGCGGCTTCTGACCGATGTCATCGGGCTCGGCTGGGAGCACGTGCACGAGGAGGCGTGCCGCTGGGAGCACGTCATCTCGGATGCGGTCGAGGAGCGGCTGATCGATCTGCTCGAGCGGCCAACCGAGTGCCCGCACGGCAACCCGATCCCCGGCCTCGGCAACGAGCCCGACGACGTCCAGCTGGTCACCATGCGCGCGGCCGCCGCGAGCTCCTCCACCGCCGTCCTGCGCCGGATCTCGGAGAAGCTCCAGACCGACGTTGACATGATGCGCGTCCTGCGCGAGAGCGGCCTGACCCCCGGTCAGCGGGTGTCGCTGCGCATGGAGGACGGCAGCGTTCTGGCGTCGGTCGGCGGGACGGATCTGCGGCTGCGACCGGACATCGCCCAGCACCTGTACGTGTCGGTGGGCTGAAGGCGGCCGCCCGGCTCACTAGCATTGCCGCAGCCCTGCCCTAGCATTACCGCCCCCTGACCCCGCGGCGGTCCGCTAGCGGCCGAGGAGCGCGGTGTGATCACCTTCGAAGCGGTCTCAAAGCGATACCCCGACGGGACGGTCGCGGTGGACGACCTCAGCTTCGAGGTCGCCGAGGGCGAGGTCGTCGTCCTGGTCGGCCCGAGCGGCTGCGGCAAGACCACCACGATGCGGATGGTCAACCGCATGGTCGAGCCGAGCTCGGGCAGCGTGCTGGTCGCCGGCCGCGACGTGCGGGAGACGCCGGCGCCCGAGCTGCGGCGCTCGATCGGCTATGTGATCCAGCAGACCGGGCTGTTCCCCCACCAGACGACCGCCGAGAACATCGCCACCGTGCCGCGCCTGCTCGGCTGGGACGAGGAGCGGACGGCGCGCAGGGTGGCCGAGCTGATGGAGACCGTCGGTCTGCCCCAGTCCGTCGCGGACCGCTACCCCAGCCAGCTGTCGGGCGGGCAGCGCCAACGCGTCGGGGTGGCCCGCGCGCTGGCCGCCGACCCGCCGATCCTGCTCATGGACGAGCCCTTCGGCGCGGTGGACCCGCTGCTGCGCGGCCGCCTGCAGGAGGAGTTCCTGCGCATCCAGGCGGAGGTCCGCAAGACCATCCTGTTCGTCACCCACGACATCGACGAGGCGATCCGCATGGGCGATCGTCTCGCGATCCTGGCCCAGGGCGGCGCGCTCCAGCAGTACGACGACCCCGCCACCGTCCTCGCCTCCCCCGCCAACGACTTCGTGACCTCCTTCCTCGGCGCCGAGCGCGGCCTGAAGCGGCTGTCGCTCGTCCCGGCCGCGCAGGTGAAGGTCGACCCCGGCCCGGTCGTGCGCCCGGGGACGTCGCGCCGCGAGGCCGAGCAGGTCGCCGCCGACCACGGCCTGGACTGGGTCGTCGTCGTCGGCGACGAGGGACGCCTGCACGGGTGGGCCCGCGTGTCGGAGATGAGCACATCCGTCGACGACGCGCGGCTGCGACCGTTCGACGTGCGCATACGAGCGACCGACTCGTTGCGCACCGCGCTCGACGCGATGGTCGGCTCGCGGACGGGTGTCGCGGTCCGCGTGACGGCCCTCAACGGCTGGGACCGCTACGACGGGATCCTGACCCGCGAGCTGCTGACCGAGGAGCTCCTTTGATCCCTGCGCTGGCGCAGGTGCCGTTCCCCAACCGGGCGTGGCTGTCCAACCCGCGCAGCTGGGAGCGACTGGCTGAGGAGGCCGCCGCCCACTTGCAGCTGACCGTGGCGGCGGTGGTCGTGGGTCTGCTCCTGGCCGCGCCGCTGGCGCTGCTCGCGGTTCGCCGGCGGCGCTGGTACGCGCCCCTGCTGGCGGTCAGCGGCGTTCTCTACACGATCCCCTCGCTGGCGATGTTCCTGATCCTGGGCGCCCTGCTCGGCACCGGATTCAGTCGCGCCACCGCGATCATCGGCCTGGCGCTGTACTCGCTCCTGATCCTGCTGCGCAACACCGTGGCCGGCCTCGACTCGGTCCCCGCCGACGTGCGCGAGGCGGGGCAGGCTATGGGCTACACCCCCGCCCAGCTCTTGCTGCGGGTCGAGCTGCCGGTGGCCGCGCCGGTGATCTTCGCCGGGCTGCGCATCGCCCTGGTGTCGACGGTCGGGCTGGCGACGATCACGTCGCTGATCGGCCAGCCGAACCTGGGGCGGATGCTGCTGACCGCCTTCAACCGGCAGGACCCGACGATCATGCTCGTGTCCGTCCTGGCGATCGTTCTGCTGGCGGTCGCGGGCGACCTGCTGCTCCTGGCGGCCCAGCGCATCGCGCTGCCGTGGGACCGGAGGGACCGGTCATGACCCTGCTGGGCGAGGTCATGGCGCTGCTGACCGACCCCGACACCTACAGCGGGCGCTTCGCGCTGCAGACGCTGATGCTCCAGCACCTGCTCTACACGCTCGCCTCGACCCTGCTGGCCGCCGCGGTGGCGATCCCGCTGGGGCTGTGGATCGGCCACCGGCGGCGGGGCGACGCGATCGTGGTGGCCGTGGCCAGCGCCGGCCGGGCCGTGCCCGACTTCGGGATCATCCTGCTGGCCTTCCTCGCCTTCGGGCTGAGCTCGATCAACGTGATCATCGCCCTGGTGGCCCTGGCGGTGCCCCCCATCCTGGTCAACACCTATGTCGGGGTGCGCCAGGTGGATGCCGACGCGCGCGATGCGGCCGTCGGCGCGGGCATGACCCCATGGCAGGTGCTGCGGGGCGTGGAGCTGCCGCTGGCGGCCCCGCTGATCCTCACGGGCGTGCGCACCTCGGCGGTTCAGGTGGTCGCCACGGCGACCCTCGGTGCGTACACGGGGCTCGGTGGGCTGGGCCGGCTGATCTTCGACGGCTTCGCCGCGGGCGCCACGCGGGGGAACCCGCCCCCTGGGCTGGCGCGCGTCGTCGTAGGCTCCGCGCTGGTGGCGGTGTTCGCCATCGCGACGGAGCTCGTGCTGGCGCGGGTCGAGCGCGCGGTGACCCCGCGCGGCCTGCAGGTGCGCGACCAGGCGCGCACGCCCCGGACCGGCCGCGGCGCCGTTCTGAGGGCGCGCACGTCGGCCTGAGCCGTTCCTTCGCGACCGTCAACGAGGCAGACAGGGGACTGAGGATGCGCAACAGAAGTCGACGCTCCGGCGCGCTCGCTCGGCTGGTGGCATTGGCGGCAGCACTGGCGCTCGCGGCCACGGCCTGCAGCGGCGGAGGCGAAGGGGGGCCGATAACGGTCGGCTCGGCCGACTTCGACGAGAGCGAGATCGTGGCGAACATGTACGCCGCCGTGCTCGAGGAGGAGGGCTACGAGGTCGAGCGCCGCATGCTGTTCGGCAACCGCGAGGCCTACTTCGGAGCCCTCGAGTCGGGTGAGCTGGACCTCGTGCCCGAGTACCTGGGCAGCGCGATCGCGTTCCTGACCTCCGGCGAGGAGACCCCCAGCGCCAACCGCGCCGAGGCGCAGCAGCACCTCCAGCGGCTGGTCGAGGACTCGGGGCTGCGCGTCCTGATGCCGGCGGAGGCCCAAAACGCCAACGGCTACGTCGTCACGCGCGAGACCGCCGACGAGCACAACCTGCGGCGGATCTCGGACCTCGCACCCGTCGCCGGCGAGATGGTGCTCGGCGGGCCGCCCGAGTGCCCGGAGCGCCCGCTGTGCCTGATCGGCCTCCAGGAGGTCTACGGCCTGGAGTTCGCCGACTTCCAGCCGCTCGACGCGGGCGGGCCGGTGACCGTCGAGGCGCTCGCCAACGGCGACATCGACGTCGCGGTTCTGTTCACGACCGACCAGTCGATCTCCGCCAACGACTGGGTCCTGCTCGAGGACGACCAGGGCCTCCAGCCGGCCGAGAACATCGCGCCGGTGATCCGCGAGGAGGTCCTGGACGACACGATCCGCGCCCGTCTGATGGCCATCTCGCAGGAGCTCACCACCGAGGAGCTGACCGAGCTCAACCGCCGGGTCCGCTTCGACGGCGAGGATCCGCAGATGGTCGCCGAGGACTGGCTGATCGAGCACGAGCTGCTGAACCCGCGCTCCTGAGCGTCAACCGCCCCTCCGCCATCGCGACGCCCAGGATCACGACCGCCGCGCCGGCGAACAGGTTCCAGCCGACCGGCTCGTCGAGGACCAGGTAGCCGAGGGTCACCGCGACGACCGGGATGAGGTAGGTCACCATCGCGGCGCTGGTGGCCCCGGCCTCGGTGATCAGCCGGTAGTAGAGGACGTAGGCCAGGCCGGTCGCGACCAGCCCGAGCGTCAGCACCGAGCCGACCACGACCGGGTCGAGGCGCACCGGGTCGGTCGCCACGAACGGGGCCGCCGCCAGCAGGATCGCGGCGGCGGCCATCAGCTGGCCCGCGGCGAGCGCCTCCGGGCGCGCGTGGCGGCCGGTGATGAAGCGGCGCGTGTAGACGAACGCGATCCCGTAGCAGCAGGCGGCTCCGAGGCAGGCGAGCTGCCCCGGGATCGAGCTGGTCAGCGGGTCGCTGTCCCACGGCCCGATGACGATCACAACCCCCAGGAAGCCCAGGAGCAGCCCGGCCGCGCGCAGCGGGCTGAGCCGCTCCGAAGGCAGGAAGGTCGTGGCGAGGACCAGCGTGAACAGCGGCGTCGTGGCGTTGAGGACGCCCGCCAGACCGGACGTGATGCGCTCCTGAGCCCAGGCGAAGAGGAGGTTCGGGACGGCGTTGGCGAACAGGCCCATCAGCCCGAGGTGCGCCCACAGCACCGGCGAGCGCGGCAGCTGGAGTCGGCGGGCCAGGACGATGCCGACCAGCACCGCCGCACCCGAGACGAGCCGCGTCAGGACGATCTGAGCCGGCGACAGCCCGTCCAGCGCCAGTGCGATCAGGAGGAAGCTGGCCCCCCAGATCAGTGCGAGCAGCGCCAGGCGGAGGAGGTTGGCCCGGTTCACCGCCTCGGGCCCTGCGGCATCAGGGCCTCGGCCCAGCCGCTGATGACGGACACGATCTCGGCGAGCACCTCGCCCTCGGCGCGACCCTCGGAAGCGCGGACGGCGAAGCTGTGATCGCAGCCGGCCAGCACGTGCAGGCGATGCGCGACGCCTCGCAGGTGAGCGAGCCGCTCGCGGTCGAGCAGGTCGAGGTCGCACAGGCGGTCGCGGTCGCCGCTCAGGAACAGCAGCGGGACGCCCAGCTTCGCCCAGTGGCCGGTGCGCAGCTTCTCCGGCCGCCCGGCGGGGTGCAGCGGATAGGCCAGCAGCACCAGCCCGGCGCAGCGCAGCCCGGCCGCCGCCAGGTGCGTGGCGATGCGACCGCCCATTGACCGGCCCCCGAGCACCAGCGGGCGCTCGGGGCCCAGGACGCCCTGGACCACGGCGATGGCGTCGCGATAGGCCGACTCGAGCCGGACGGCCGGGTCCGGCCGCTTGTTGCCGGCCTGGGCGTAGGGGAAGTTGAACGCAATCGCGGGGAAGCCGTGCTCGGCCAGCCCCCGGCCGACGGCGCGGAGGATGGGGCTGGTCAGGTCGCTGCCCGCTCCGTGGGCGAGCACGAAGGCGAGGCCGGCCCGATCGGCGTGGGGTCGCCACAGCACCGCGTCCGTGTAGGGAACGGACTGCGGCGACGACATCTCGATGCGCAGTCGTTCGGCGGTTGCAGCGGACACAGGGCAGCTCCGGGGGCAGCGGTGCGCAGACCGGGCAGTCTAGCCCGGAGCAGGTACGGTCGGATCATGCGGCGGATCGTGATGCTCGTGGGGTTGGCAGCCCTGCTGTACGTGGGCATCACGTTCGTCCAGGTGTGGTGGAGCTCCAAGCGCGACGACGCCGGCCCCGCCGGCGCGATCGTCGTGCTCGGTGCGGCCCAGTACGACGGCCGCCCCTCTCCGGTCCTGCAGGCGCGCCTCGACCACGCCCTCGATCTGTACCGCTCCGAGGTGGCCCGCGTCATCGTCGTCACCGGCAGCAACCGGCCGGGCGACCGCGTGACCGAGGCGACCGCCGCCGCGTCCTACCTGCACACCCACGGCATCCCGGAGGCCGCCATCCGCCGGGAGGTGCAGGGCACCAACACCTACGACCAGCTCGCCGCGTCTCGGCGGTTCCTAGACGATGAGGGCATCAGGTCGGTCGTGCTGGTCTCGGACCCGCTGCACTCGCACCGGCTGGCTCTGACCGCCCGCGAGACCGGCCTGGATGCGCGCATCTCACCGCGCCCGGTCCAGCGCCAGGAGCTGGCCGAGCGCATGCGCGTGTGGGTGCGCGAGACTCTGGCCGTGTCTGCCGGTCGGCTCATCGGGTTCCGGCGCCTGCGCAACCTCCAGAACGCGCTGCGGGACCCGGCCAGCACGCGGGCGGGCGCCGGTGCGGTGGCCCTGTGGCCGTCGGGGTAAGTTGACCATTCCGTCTAGCCGAGGAGGCTCCGGTGGAGAACACCTTTGACGCTCGCGGCCGGCTTGAGGTCGGCTCGCGGAGCTATGAGATCTTCCGACTGTCCGTACTCGAGGACGCCCACCGGGTATCGCGCCTGCCGTACTCGCTGAAGGTCCTCCTTGAGAACCTCTTGCGCCACGAGGACGGCGTCACGGTGACCGCCGACGACGTCCGGGCGCTCGCGGACTGGGACCCCGACTCCCAGCCCGACCGCGAGATCGCCTTCGCCCCCGCGCGCATCCTCATGCAGGACTTCACCGGCGTGCCCGCCGTCGTGGACCTCGCCGCCATGCGCGACGCCATGGCCCACATCGGCGGCGACCCCGCCAAGATCAACCCCCTCGTGCCCGTCGATCTCGTCATCGACCACTCGATCGTTGCCGACGTCGCCGGCATCCCCGACGCCTTCCGCCGCAACGCCGAGCTCGAGTTCCAGCGCAACCGCGAGCGCTACGAGTTCCTGCGCTGGGGGCAGGGCGCCTTCGACAACTTCCGCGTGGTCCCGCCGAACACGGGCATCTGCCACCAGGTCAACCTGGAGTACCTGTCCCAGGTGGTGTTCACGGACGGCGACCGCGCCTACCCGGACACGCTGGTGGGCACCGACTCCCACACCCCGATGGTCAACGGCCTGGGG
>CAZVUW010000106.1:0-10704 GCA_964629825.1 uncultured Actinomycetota bacterium | reverse complement strand
CTCCCAGATCAGCCGGTCCGCGGGGATGTGGCAGTCGTCGAAGTGGACCTGGCAGGTCGGCGAGCCCTTGATCCCCAGCTTGCGCTCCGCCTTGCCCACCGAGAAGCCGGGGTCGTCCTTGCGCACCAGGAAGGCCGACACCCCGCGCGCTCCGGCGCTGGGATCGGTCTTGGCCAGCACCGTGTACAGCGTCGACGGGCCCGCCATGGAGATCCACATCTTGGTGCCGTTGAGCACGTAGGAGTCGCCGTCGCGCACCGCCGTCGTCTTCATGTTGGCCGGGTCGCTGCCGGCGTCGGCCTCGGAGATGCAGTAGGAGATGAGGTCCTCGCCCGAGGCGATCGAGGGGAACCAGGCCTTCTTCTGCTCCTCGCTGGCGCCCATGGTGATGGGCATCGAGCCGAGCTTCTGCACCAGCGGGATCACCGACGAGGAGGCGCACACCCGGGCGATCTCCTCGACCATGACCGCGAAGGCGAGCGTGTCGCCGCCCGAGCCCCCGTACTCCTCGGGGATGTGCAGCCCCAGGAGGCCGTTCTCGGCCAGCGCCTCCTTGACGTCCCAGGGGAACTCACCGGTCTCGTCGATCTCGGCGGCGCGGGGGGCGATCTTGTCCTCGGCCAGCCGGCGGACCATCGCGCGCAGGCTGCGGTGCTCTTCGGGGAGCTCGAACAGATCGGTCATCGGTGCGGTGCTCCTTGCAAGTCGGGGAGCCCGGGCGACGGGCGCAGCGGATGGACCGATCGTACTGGGCACCCGCTCCGGCGGCCCGGCCCGCGGCGGTTGCCGGGGAGGCGCCCGGGGAACGCCACGACCGACGGGCGATCAAGCCCGCCATCAACACCTCCCACCCGCCACCCACCACCCAGTTGATCCCGGCAGCGGAGCGAAGCGAAGCGTGGAACCCGGGATCACCCCGAAACAGATCCCAGTTGATCCCGGCAGCGGAGCGAAGCGAAGCGTGGAACCCGGGATCACCCTAGAAAGGGATTCCTCATGTCCGTCGCACGCATAACTGAGATCAGCTCCCGCTCGGAGCAGAGCTTCGAGGACGCCGTCCGCAAGGGCATCGAGCGGGCCACCGCGACGCTGCGCAACGTGGAGGGCGCCTGGATCAAGGAGCAGGAGGTCAAGATCAGCGACGGCCAGATCACCTCCTATGAGGTGGTCATGAAGGTGACCTTCGTCTTGGAGTAGGCGGCGCTCGGGCCGGGGCCGCGTGCGACATCATTGGAGCCCATGACCCTTCGCATCGGCCCGCTGGCCCTCGACACCCCGGTGGTGCTCGCCCCCATGGCGGGCATCACCGATGCGCCGTTCCGCGTGCTCTGCGCCGAGCACGGCGGCGGCCTGTACGTGTCGGAGATGATCACCGCGCGCGGGCTGGTCGAGGGCAACGCCAAGACCCACCGCATGATCCGCCACCACCCCGCCGAGGCGGTGCGCTCGATCCAGCTGTACGGCTCGGATCCCGCGGTGCTCGGCGAGGCGGTCCGGCGTCTGGTCGACAGCGGCAGGGTCGACCACATCGATCTCAACTTCGGCTGCCCGGTTCCCAAGATCACCCGCAACGGCGGCGGAGCGGCCCTCCCGGTCAAGCGCCGCCTCCTCGCGGCGGTGGTGCGCGCCGCCGTGCGGGCAGCCGGCTCGGTGCCCGTCACCGTGAAGATGCGGATGGGCCTCGACGACGACCGCCTGACCTACCTGGAGGCGGGGCGCAGCGCGGCTGACGAGGGCGCGGCGGCCGTGGCCCTGCACGCGCGCACGGCGGTCCAGGGCTACGCGGGCCGGGCGAGCTGGCCGGCGATCACGCGGCTGAAGGAGGCGCTCCCGGACGTGCCGGTGCTCGGCAACGGGGACATCTGGGCGGCCGCCGACGCGGTCGCGATGGTCGAGCAGACCGGCTGCGACGGCGTGGTGATCGGCCGCGGCTGCCTGGGGCGTCCATGGCTGTTCGCCGACCTCGAGCGCGCCTTCGCCGGCTTGGAGCCCGAGGGTCCGCCGCCCCTCGGGCGCGTCGCCGAGATGGCCCGCCGCCACCTCGACCTGGCGCTCGATTGGGACGGCGAGGAGGGCGAGGACGCCACCATCCGGCGCTTCCGCAAGCACCTGCGCTGGTACCTGCAGGGCTACCCGACCGGGCCCGAGCTGCACCGGCGCGCCGGCCTGGCCCGCACCGCCAAGGACGTACGCGCGATCCTGGACGACCTCGACCCCGACCTCCGCGTCGTGCCCGGTGCGGAGCGCGCGCCGCGCGGCCGCAGCGGGCCGATCGGGCGCCTGGTGCTGCCGGACGGCTGGTGCGAGGACCCGGACGCCGAGCCGCGCATCGCCGAGCCCGCGATCGCCACCAGCGGAGGCTGAGCATGGAGTCGACCACCGACGGTTGGACATTTGGCCCGGGATCTCGGGCCAACCGTCCAACCGTTCACGAGGGAGAGGCGGGGGTGGTGGTCGGCACCCACGGGGAGGTCGCCGCTGACCGCGTTCCCGCCCTGCGGCTCGTTCTCGGCTCCACGTCTCCGCGGCGGCTCGAGCTCCTGCGGCTCGCCGGCTTCGAGCCCGTCGTCAGGCCCGCCGAGGTCGACGAGACCCACCGGGACGGCGAGTCGCCCTCCGACTACGTGCTCAGGCTGGCCCGCCTCAAGTGCGCAGCCGTACGGCGGGAGCCGGACGAGGTCGTGCTCGCGGCCGACACCACCGTGGTCCTCGATGGCGAGGTGCTGGGCAAGCCGCGCGACCCCGCGGACGCGGCGGCCATGCTGCGTCGCCTCTCGGGTCGATCGCATGAGGTGATCACCGCCGTTGCCGTGCTCGGGCCGCGCGGCGGCGAGGAGGCCCTGGTCTCGACCGAGGTGCACATGGCCGTGCTCGACGACGCCGCGATCGAGCGCTACGTCGCCACCGGCGAGCCGCTGGACAAGGCCGGCGCCTACGGGATCCAGGGTGTCGCCCAGGTCCTCGTCCGGGCGGTGCACGGCAGCTGGACCAACGTCGTCGGCCTGCCCGCCGTCGAGACGGTCGAGCTGCTGCGGCGAGCCGGGATCACGCCCCGCTGACCGCCGCCTAGGTCCCGGCTCACCCCGCCGCCGGCCACCCCCGCGACCGAGGTCCGGCCGGTGGAGCCGGGCCGCGGCCTAGACTCGCCGCCGCCATGGCCGAGCCCCGCTTCCGCCCGCGACTGCCACGGCCGAGCCTCCGGCTGGCCCGTGAGCTGCTGGCGTTCTGGGCGCAGGAGCGGCGGACCCTCCGGCAGGGGTTCACGGCGCTCGGGATCTCGACCGCGGTCGGGATGATCGCGGGCGTGACCCTCGGCTTCATGGAGGAGCTGCTGGCGCGGCTGCCCGGTTTGCTGGTCCTTGTCCCCGCGGCGATCGGGATGCGCGGGGCGATCTTCGGGGCGCTGGGGTCGCGGCTGGGCACCGGCATGCTGACCGGTCAGTTCGAGCGCACGATCGAACGCGGGGGGTTCGCGTACCAGAACCTGGCCGCCTCGGCCCTGCTGACGATGTCCAGCTCCGCCCTGGCGGCCGTCGCGGCGCGCATCGCCGCGGCCGTGCTCGGCCTTGAGAGCATCAGCGTCTGGCGGCTGATGGTCGTCTCGGTCGTCGGCGGGGTCCTGTCGAGCGCCTTCATCCTGGTGGGCGTCGTGCTGCTGGCGCTGACGGCGCAGCGTCGCGGCTGGGACATGGACGCGATCGGCTCGCCGATCATCACTGCGACCGGCGACATGGTCACGCTGCCGGCGCTGGTGCTGGCGACGTTCCTGATCGACAGCGATCTGTTCGCCACGATCGCCGGTGTTGTGCTGGTGCTGCTGGCGGTCGCGGCTGCGGTGGCCGGCATGATCTCGCCGGGCGAGATCACCCGGCGCGTCGTCCGCGAGAGCCTGCCGGTCCTCGCCTACGCGGCCACCCTCGACATCCTGGCGGGCGCGGTGCTCGAGGTGCAGGTCGAGTCGCTGCTCGCCAACGCCGCGCTGCTGATCCTCATCCCGCCGTTCATCGCCAACTGCGGCTCGCTGGGCGGGATCCTGTCGGCGCGCCTGGGCAGCGAGCTGCACCTCGGTCTGATCACGCCACGGCGGCTGCCGGAGAAGCGCGCCGGGTTCGCCGCCTCGCTGACAGTGCTGTTCTCGATCGCCGCCTTCACCGGCGTGGGTCTGATCGCCCACTTCGCCGCGCGGCTCACCGGCCTGATGTCCCCGGGGATCGGTGTGATGGTAGGGGTCGCGCTGCTCGGCGGCCTGCTCGCCTTCGTCCTGATGTTCGCGGTCGCCTACTACGCCGCCACGGCGACCTACCGATTCGGTCTGGATCCCGACAACCACGGGATCCCGATCGTCACCGCCACGATGGACCTGTTCGGGGTCCTCTGCCTCGTGGCGGCGATGGCGGCCTTTGGAGTGCTCGCATGAGGCGTCCGGCAGGTCGCACAATGCAGCCCGATCACCTCAGGGTGGAACCTCAGATGAGACGCAACGTTAAAGACCTGCTCGTCGAGGCCAAGGACGCCTCGGAGCTCATGGTCGACCTCGCCTACGCGGCGGTGTTCTTCGACGACGACGACCTCGCGCGCGAGGTCATCCGGATCGAGGATCGCATGGACCACGCGGTCCACGAGCTGCGCCTGCTGTGCATGATCGCGGCGCGCTCCCCTGACGACGCCGACCAGCTCGCCGGCGTGCTCGGGATGGTCAACGCCATCGAGGAGATCGCAGACGCGGCCGAGGACATCGCCCGCGTGGTGCTGCGCAACCTCGGCGTGCCGCCGGAGCTCCGCGACGACCTGCGCCACGCCGAGGAGGTCCTCGCGCGGGTCAAGCTGCGCGACGGCAACCAGCTCGGCACGCGCTCGCTGGCGGACCTCGCCCTGCCCAGCGAGACCGGCATGTGGATCATCGCGATCCGCCGCGACGTCGACTACATCTACGGGCCCTCGGGTGACACGGTGCTGCAGGACGGCGACGTGCTGTTCCTCCAGGGCCCGGCCGAGGGCGTCGACCTGGTGCGCCAGCTAGCCGGTGGCGAGCCCTACCGCCTACCGCCCCCGGTGCAGCCGAGCCGCCTGTCCAACCTCGACCACGCCGTCGACATCCTGGTCGAGCTGAAGAACGCCGCCGAGGTGGCGGTGGGGCTCGCCTACTCGGCGATCCTCCTGCGCGACCGCGGCCTGGTGCGCGAGGTCTCCGACATCGAGGACAAGTGCGACGAGCTGTTCTTCCAGCTCCAGGGCTGGGTGCTGCGCGCCGCGCGCGACCTGCCCGACGAGGACATCGACGAGCTGCGCGGGCTGCTCCAGATCGGCCAGTCCTCGGAGCGGATCGCCGACTCGGCCCAGGAGATGACGCGCCTGGTAGAGGGCGACAACCCCCACCCGGTCGTCGCCGTCGCCCTGCGCGAGACGGACGAGATCGTCTCCGACGCCGAGGTCCATGAGGGCGCACCCGGTGTCGGCCGGGCCCTCAAGGACCTGGCGCTCGAGACCGGCACCGGGATGGACATCCTCGCCATCAACCGCGGCGGGCGCTGGATCTACCGGCCGCGCGGAACCCGCCGACTGCAGGCCGGCGACCGCCTGGTCGCAACCGGCCCCGCCGAGGGCGTCGCCCTCCTGCGCGGGATCACCGGCGACACGCGTGATCCCGGCTACTGGGAGGACTAGGTGCCCAAGGAGCTGCTCGACCGCTTCCGCCACTTCCGCAACACCGACCTGGCGCGCTACGCCGAGCTGTACCAGCGGCTGGCCAGCGAGGGCCAGCACCCCCAGGTCCTGCTGATCGCCTGCGGGGACAGCCGCATCGTGCCGACGCTGCTGACCGGCAGCCAGCCCGGTGACCTGTTCATCGCCCGCACCATCGGCAACATCGTGGCGCCCGTCGACACCCCGCCGCCGGACGCCACCGTGGCGACGGTCGAGTTCGTGCTCGCCAACCTCAAGGTCCGCGACATCGTCGTGTGCGGGCACTCGCGCTGCGGGGCCATGCGCGCGCTCTACGACGGCGTGCCCGACGAGCTCCCGCATCTGCGCCGCTGGATCGAGCAGGCGCGCATGGCCGCCCTCGACGCCGACGCGCTGGCCGGGATTGACGAGGAGGAGCGCGACCGCCTGACCTCCCAGCGCAACGTGCTCCTGTCGCTTGAGCGCCTCGCCGCCCACCCCCTGGTCGCCGAGCGCCGCGCCGCCGGGGACCTGATCCTGCACGGCTGGTACTACGACATCGCCAGCACCAACCTGGAGGTGTTCGACCCGGCCACCGGCGAGTTCCGCGAGCCCGAGGCCCAGCTCCGCTAGCCCGCCCCCGCCCCCGCGCCGCCGCGCCGCCCACCCTCACAGGATGGCTGGACGGTTGGGTGGCTGATCAGCCACCCAACCGTCCACCAATCCGTCAGAGCTGGCTCCGGCACGACATCCGCTCAAGCAGCACACCGGCCGCAGAGCGCACGGTAGGCCTTCCCTCACGTAGCGTCTCCGACTAGGGTCGGAGCTCCATCGGCCCAGAGGGGGCGCGCCATGGGGCAGCCGATCGCCGAACGTGGTCAAGGTCCCGGCCATCCGAGGTACGTGGCGGACTTCGCCGAGGCCGTCACCGAGGCGGTCGAGGGGGTGATCCTCGGCAAGCACCGGGCCGTCCGCCAGCTTCTGGTCGCGTTCCTGTGCCAAGGGCACGTCCTCATCGAGGACGTCCCGGGAACCGGCAAGACAATCCTGGCCCGCGCGTTCGCGGCTGCGCTCGGTCGGAGCATGCAGCGGCTCCAGTGCACCCCGGACCTCCTGCCCACGGAGATCACGGGCGTGAGCGTGTACGACCAGGCGAGCGGCTCCTTCCAGTTCCGCCGCGGCCCGCTGTTCACGAACATCCTGCTGGTCGACGAGGTGAACCGCGCCACGCCGCGCACGCAGTCGGCGCTGCTGGAGGCCATGGCGGAGCACCAGGTCAGCATCGACGGCGCCACGCACGAGCTCCCGCGCCCGTTCATGGTCCTGGCCACCCAGAACCCGGTGGAGCACACCGGCACGTTCCCTCTGCCGGAGGCACAGCTCGACCGCTTCCTTCTGCGCTTGGAGATGGGCTACCCCGAGCGAGACCGCGAGACCGCGATCCTGCTCGCCACGCGCGGTGAGCACCCCATCGACGCGGTCGAGCCGGCCGCGGGGGCCTTCGACGTGGACGCGCTCTGGCGCTTCGTAGCCGAGGTCCACACCGACCCATCTGTGCTCGATTGGATCGTCGACATCGTCCGAGGCACCCGCGAGCACCCAGACGTGGTGCTGGGCGCCAGCGTTCGCGGCTCCCAGGCGCTGCATCGCGCCGCGCGTGCAAATGCCGCGATGCAGGGCCGGGCCTACGTCATCCCCGACGACGTGCTCGGTCTGGCAGCGCCCGTGCTCGCGCACCGCCTCCAGCTCCGTGCCGAGAGCCAGATCCGCGGGCTGACCGGCGCCGACGTCGTCGCCGAGGTCGTTGAGCGTCTCGAGGTGCCGGTGGAGGCCGATGCCTGACCGCTGGTGGCCGTGGGCAGCGGCGCTGGTCGCCGTGACCCTCCTGGCGCCTTCACGAGCCTCGATCCCCGTGGTCGCCGCTGCAGTGCTCGTCGCTGGAGCGAACCTGCTGGCAGCCCGCAGCGCGGCACGCGGCATCCGCGCCGAGGTCATCCTCCCCCGCCGCGCCTACATGGGTCAGATGGTCGAGGGGCACGTGCGGGTGTGGAGTGGCTCACGCGTGCCGGTGCCTTGGGCCGAGCTGGATGTGCCGTGCGGGCTTGGCCTCGGTCGCACGGAACCGCACCGTGAGACGCTCCGACTTGCGCGCGGCGGCACGGTCGAGGTCCGGGTACCGCTGCGCTGCAGCCTGCGCGGAGAGCACCACGTCGGGCCGGCACGTGTGCGGCTCGGGGATGTGTTCGGCCTGGCCGAGGTCCTGGTCAGCCCGGGCTCCCTTGAGCGGATCTTGGTGTTCCCGCAGGTGGTCGCGATGCAGGAGCTGGGCTTGCCAGCGGAGTTCCCCTTCGTCGAGCTGCCTGCTACGTGGGCGCTTCATCAGGACCGCAGCAGCGCGGTGGGGGTTCGCGACTACGTGGCGGGGGATCCGCTATCGGCGATCCACTGGCCCGCCACCGCGCGCAGCCAGCGTCTGGTCGTGAAGGAGCACGACCGCGGGGAGTCGCGCGACACGATCGTCTGCCTGGACCTGTCCACGGCGGGCTACCCCCGCGGGCAGGTTCAGACCGGCGGGGAGCTCGCCATCACCGTCGCGGCGTCGGTGCTCCAGCACACGATCGTCACGCAACGGCTGGCGGCGGGCCTCCACCTCGCCGCAGGGACGCTGTCGAGCCGAACCGAGCAGAAACAGGCGGCGGGCTCGGGCGCCGACATCGCCATCGCGCCCCGCTCGGACCTGTCGCACCTACGTCGGATGCTGGAGCTGCTGGCTCTGGTGCGCACCGGCGGGGACCGATCCCTCGTCCAGATGCTGTCCGGGCTGGGCATCGGGTTCTCGACCGGTACGACCCTCCTGGTCGTGACCGGTCGTCTGGACGGCGAGCTTCTGGCGCACCTTCTGCGGCTGCGCTCCACCGGAGCCGCGGTCACGGTCGCCCTGGTCGGCCCGGACGCCGAGAGCGACCTCTCGCCTGGGCAGCTGTGGATGCCGATCTACCGGGTGGCCGACGTGAGCGAAGCCCGGAGCCTGGCCGCATGAGCGTGACCCCGTCCCACGGCTCGGTCTTGCCGACCGGGACGTGGATCGCCATGGCCGGCACCGCCGCAGCGGTGATCGCCAGCGCTGTTCAGGTCGATGCGCCGCTTGTTGTCGCCTCGCTGCCGTTGGCGCTGCTGCTCACCTTCGCCGCGGCAGACGGAGCCCGCTGCGCGGCGAGATCGGCTGAACCAGACCGGCGTCAGTGGGCGCGGTTTGCCCTGTGGTCCGTCGCGGGAGCGGTCTTCGCGATCGCGCAGGCGCTGATCCCCTCGTCCGGCCTGAGCGTCGTCGCACTGCCTGCACTGGTAGGGCCTCCCCTCGCCTGGAAGCTGGCGAAGCAGGCAGCCGCCCGCGCCCTCAGGCTCCTGGCGCGTGGACCGGGTCGCAGGGCGGCAGTCAGGGACGTGGCGGCTCTCGCGTTCCTCGTTCTCGCGGCCGCCGGGTGGGCGCAGCAGCGCGCGACGGCTGGGGACCAGGTCGCGCTGGGGTTGCTCGTGGTCGTCCACACGATCGCCGCCGCCATTTACCTGCAGCGGCTGCGCCGGGAGTCCCTGGTCGCCTCGTGGGAACGCGACGGCCGCCTTGACGCCGAGTCGGATCCAGGCGTGTGGTCGGCGGCGGTGCTCGGCAGCCTCGCGCTGCTGCTCCTGCTCGTCTCGGCCTGGTGGGCTCCGCCGTCCGCGCCGCTACGAGAGGCCGTCGAAGCGGCCCCCATGGCGGCCGTTGATGCCGTCGGCGACCGCTTCGTTCCCCAGGGGCAGGTCGAGCTTCCGACGGCGTCAGCATCGTCCGAGCCTGCGCCCGGCGGGTGGCCGTGGTGGACCGACGTCGGGTTGGTGCTCGCCATCGTCTTCTTCGCCACCCGACGCGCCTGGCGTCGCGCGTCCGCAGTCCTGGCCGTGGCCAGCGCGATCTGCATCGTCGCGGTGCTGGCGATCTTCGCCGTCGGCGGCTCCTCAGGACCCCTCGAGGACTACCTGAGCTGGCTTCCGGGTCACGGGGAAACACCTGCCGGCCTACCGCGTCTAGCTGGCCCGGTGCTCGTGATCGTGGTGGCGCTCCTGGCGCTACATCACCGCTGGCGGCGCAGCGCCAAGACCGCGACCTACAAGCTCGACATCCGCCGTCCGAGACTCCCCCGGATCTCGGACGCAGAGCCAGTGATGCCCGCCATGGAGGGGATGCAGCAGCGCCGACGACGGCGGCGAGGTGGCCGCGACCCCCGAGCCCAGGTGCTGGCGCAGTACGGCCTGGTCCTCGAGCAGGCCGAGCTCGTCGGGGTACCGAGGGCCGCGAATCAGACCCCGGTCGAGTATGCGCAGCTGCTCAGCGCCCGCTTGCCCGAGCAGAGCGAAGCCGTCGCGACGCTCACGCATCACTTCACAGCCGCACGCTACGGGGACGAGCCCATCCCTGCCGGAGCCGCCGCTGCCGCCCGCCGCGCCGGCCGGGCCATCCGCAAGGCGCTCGAGGCCATGGACGTCAAGCGGGTCAGCGCGGCAGGCCGAGGGCGCGAGCGATGAGCATGCGCTGGACCTCGCTAGTGCCCTCGCCGATCTCGAGGATCTTGGCGTCCTGGTAGAAGCGGCCGACGGGGTACTCGGTGGTGAAGCCGTAGCCGCCGAAGATCTGGCAGGCCTCGCGGGCGGCCGAGACCGCGGCCTCGGTCGCGTACAGCTTCGCGATCGAGGCCTCCTTCTTGTACGGCTTGCCGTTGTCGAGCAGCCAGGCGGCGTGCAGGTAGGCGTTGCGCGCCAGGGTGGCGGCGACCTCCATGTCGGCGATCTTGAAGGCGATCGACTGGAAGGAGCCGATCGGCTTGCCGAAGGCCTCGCGCTCGTGGGCGTAGCGGGTGCACTCGTCGATGCAGCCCTGGATCAGCCCGACGGCCAGCGCGGCGATGGCGATTCGACCGCCGTCGAGGATCGCCAGGAAGTTGGCGAAGCCGCGGCCGCGCTCGCCTAGCTGGTTCTCGGCGGGGATGCGCACGTCGTCGAAGTACA
>CAZVUW010000105.1:0-10713 GCA_964629825.1 uncultured Actinomycetota bacterium | reverse complement strand
GGGAGGGGGTTGTCGCCGGAGAAGAAGGCCGAGAAGGCGTTGTTCTCGCTGCGCCCGCCGTGGGATGAGGAGTAGTAGGTCTGCGCGATCTGACCGTTGTGGACGACGACCAGGTCCTTGGTCTGCTGCACGGCCTGGACCCAGAAGCGGCCGTAGGTCGGATCCGAGACCCTGAGGTGACCGTAGTAGACCTGGTCCGACGCCGAGTCGAACAGGTAGCCCTTGTCCATGGCCCGCTTGGCGTAGGAGCGACCGACGATCGCCTGGGCCTTCATGGCCTCCAGCTCCCACGAGAAGGGCACCTCGGCGAGACCCAGGAGGTAGGTCTCGACATCGGGAAGCTGGATCCGCACCCGCAGCTGGGCGGTGCTGCTGTGGCGCTCCACGATCAGGTTGCCCAGGTTGTACGGGCGTCCTTGCGGCCAGCTGGCGTCCGTGGGCTTCTGCGGCAGCTGGACCGTTCTGCTGTTCGAGAGCTCGTTGACCCGCAGGTTGCCGTTGCTCGGAGCCGTCGCCTTGACCGCTCCCGACTGGTCCACCAGCTCGAGCCGGTTGTTGCGGAACAGGACGCGCCAGCGGCTGCCCTGCGGCTGGGTGGTTGCGGGCGTGGCGCTCCCCCCGACCGTCCAGGGCAGCGGGTTCCGCGCGTGCACCTCCAGCGCGTTGGCCCCCGCGCTCGTCGGGTTGCTTGGCCACAGCTGCACGAAGACGTCGTCGCTGGAGGGGCGGGACTCCACGCTCGTGCCCGGGTAGTACGTGGTGAGGATCTGGGTGGCGTTGCAACCGAGCTTGGCGGCGCCCTGGGCGCCCCACTGGCTCATGCCGACGCCGTGGCCCCAGCCGCGGCCGAGGACCTGCAGGTTGCCGGGCGGGACCGAGCCGTGCGGCGGCATGCCGGCGCCACCGGACGGCAGGCAGGTCTCCGCCGCCGCGGGAAGGGCGGCGAGCGGCAGCAGGCCGGCAGCCAGTGCAAGGGCGATGAGCGGGATCAGCGCGAGACGGCGCAAGGCGCACTCCTCAGGCCGGGATGGGGCAGAGCTCGGTTCGGCCGCTGCCTGCGCTTAAGACGCGCGGGGCCGCAGCGGCGTTCAGCCAAGATAGTTGCCACATGCGTCAGCACCGGTCACCTGACCGGTCGGGGGGACAGTTCCGTCCGGACGCCGACACTTGGTAGGGCCGTTACGCCTGGGCGTGGGTGCGGCCCTTCAGGGCCGACCAGGTGAGCGTGATGACCAGCCAGCCCGCCAGCCCGAGGCGGATGAGGGGGCGCAGCAGGCGGCGGGGGCCACGGGCGTAGCGCCGGGCGAAGAAGCGGTCGAGGCTGCGCGCGTGCTCGAAGGCCATGCGGAAGCGCCGACGCGAGACGGCGCCGCCGATGGCGTGCGTCACCTCGGCGACGGGGGCGAACATCACCCGCCAGCCGGCCTCGCCGAGGCGATGGCACAGGTCCACGTCCTCGACGAACATGAAGTAGGCGGGGTCGAAGCCGCCGACGTCGTCGAAGGCCTTGCGCCGCACCGCCAGGCAGCACCCGCTGACCCAGTCGACCTGCCGCTCGCTCTGGTGGTCCCAGTCCGTCAGCCGGTAGGCGCGGGTCCACGGGTTCGACGGCCACACCAGTCCGAACACGGCGTGTCCAAGGGCCTGGCCCAGCGACGGGAAGGCGCGCGCGGACATCTGGAGCCGTCCGTCGGGATAGCGGACCAGCGGACCCAGGGCGCCGACCTCGGGGTGGTCGCGCAGGTAGCCCCCCATCGCCGCCACGGAGCCCGGCGGGAAGCGCGTGTCGGCGTTGGCGAGGACGACCGCCTCGGCCGTCGTCCGCTGCACGCCCTCGTTGGCGGCGCGCCCGAAGCCGACGTTGTCCAGGGCGACGACCTCGACCTCGGGAAACGCTGAGGCCGCCGCGCTGGCGCTGCCGTCGGTCGAGCCGGAGTCGACCACGACCACCTGCTCGGCGCCCGCGTCCCGCAGGCTCGCCAGGCAGGCCAGGAGGTCGTCGCGCGTGTTGTGGTTGACGACGACCACGGCGGCGCCGCCCGTGGCGGTCATCGGCTCACCGCAGCAGGGGGATGAGCCGGCCGAGCGACGAGCGCCAGTCGGGCAGCGGGTCCACTCCGGCCAGGGGCGCCAGGCGGTTCTCCAGCACGCTGAAGGCCGGCCGCGGCGCCAGGGCGCCGAAGGTCGCGGTGTCGGTGGGGGTCAGATCCACGGCCAGGCCCGCCTCCTCGAAGATCGCGCGGGCGAGCTCGAACCAGGTGCAGTGGCCGGTGTTGGTCAGGTGATAGGTGCCGAAGCGACCGGTGACGGCGAGCTGGCGAATGGCCGGCGCCAGGTCGAACGTGAACGTCGGCGAGCCCGTCTGGTCGTCGACCACGCTCAGGGCGCCGCGCTCCTCCCCCAGGCGCAGCATCGTCTTGACGAAGTTCGACCCGGTCGCACCCTGCACCCAGCTGGTCCGCACGATGTAGTGCTCCGACAGGGTCTGGCGCACGAGCTGCTCCCCGGCCTCCTTGCTGCGGCCGTACATCGACAGCGGGTTGGTGCGGTCGAACTCGGTGTACGGGCGGCCGCAGCGGCCGTCGAACACGTAGTCGGTCGACACGTAGACCATGGCCGCGCCGGCGCGCGCGCAGGCCCGGGCGACCCACCACGGCCCGACGGCGTTGGTGCGCCAGGCGAGGTCGGTCTCCTGCTCGCAGGCGTCCACCTTGGTGTAGGCGGCGGCGTGGACGACCAGATCCGGCTGGTGCTGGCGGAAGGCGGCTTCGACGGAAGGCTCGTCCGTGACGTCGAGCTCCGCTCGGGTGAGCCCCACGACGTCGTGGTCGCTGAAGGACTGAACGAGGTCCGCGCCGAGCTGTCCGCCCGCGCCCGTCACGAGGACGCGCACGGCCTTAGCGAACCAGGCCGAGGCGCTGGCCGGCGCCGCGCTCCTTCAGGGGCCGCCACCACCACTCGTTCTGTCGGTACCACTCGATCGTCGCGTCGAGCGCCTCGTCGAGGGTGTGCTCCGGCTTCCAGCCGAGCTGGCGGATCTTGGTCGTGTCGACCGAGTAGCGCAGGTCGTGGCCGGGCCGGTCGGGGACGAATTCGATCATCTCCTCGCCCAGCCCGAAGCGCTCGAGGATGGCGTAGGTGAGCTCGCGGTTGGACAGCTCGTTGCCGGCGCCGACGTTGTAGACGGCACCCGGCTCGCCCTCGGTGAGGACCAGCCACTGGGCGACCACGTTGTCGAGGACGTAGGTCCAGTCGCGGACGTTGCGGCCGTCGCCGTAGAGCGGGACCTTGAGCCCGTCGATGAGGTTGGTGACGAACAGCGGGATGACCTTCTCGGGGTAGTGGTAGGGCCCGAAGTTGTTCGCCGTGCGGGTGACCATCACCGGGTAGCCGTAGGTGACCCGGTAGGCGCGGGCGAGCAGGTCGGCGCCCGCCTTCGAGACCGAGTAGGGCGAGTTGGGCTCGAGGGCGTCGCCCTCCTTGAAGCTGCCCGGCGCCTCGATCGAGCCGTAGACCTCGTCGGTGGAGATGTGGAGGAAGCGCGGGATCTCCAGCCGCATGGCGGCGTGCATGATCGTGTTGGCGCCGACGACGTTGGTCTCCATGAACTCGTTCGAGCCCTCGATGGAGCGGTCCACGTGGCTCTCGGCGGCGAAGTTGACCACCGCGTCGTGCCCCGGCAGTACCTCGCGCAGCAGCTCGGCATCGCGCAGGTCACCGCGCACGAACGTGTACCGGCGGTCGTCTGCCACGTCGCGAAGGCTCTCGAGGTTGCCGGCGTACGTGAGCAGGTCGTAGTTGGTGATCCGCACGTCGGGCTGCGTGGCCAGGACGTAGCGGATGAAGTTGGCTCCGATGAAGCCGGCGCCGCCGGTCACGAAGATGCGCATGGTGCTGGAAGCCTTTTCGTCGATAGGGGCCTGTCTGCTGCTCGGCCACTGTGCCGCCTGGGGAAGCGTTCCACATCGGCGGGGGCCGGGCCAACCGGCCGTGCGCTTGAGCCGTGCGAATTTCGGTCGACGGGTCCAGGCATGGCGATCAAGCAGCTCCCGGAATCCGGGGATGCCTCGGTTCCGAGGGCCCGCCTGCGTCGGCTGACCCGCATGGGTCGGCGCCTGCGCAGGGTCGGCCTGCTCGGCCGCTTCACCCTGGTCAGCGCGGTGCTGGTCAGCATCCTCGGCCTGTTCCTCAGCGGCGTGCTCCAGTCCACGATCGAGGACCGGGCCCTCCGCCGCGCGGAGCGGCTGGCCCAGAGCATCGGCGGGCTGGCCGTTGAGCCGCTGCTGCGCCCCAACGACTTCTTCGCCGCCCGGCTCGGGGACGAGCGCCTGTTCCAGCTCGATCGCGAGATCAAGGAGCGCCTGCGGTCCACCGAGGACGTCAGCCGCGTCAAGCTGTTCTCGACCCGCGGCGTGGTCGTCTACTCCGACGAGCTGCGGCTGGTGGGCACGCCATACGAGCAGAGCCCCGAGAAGGAGGCCGCCTTCGCCGGCGAGGTGGTATCACGCCTGGCCCAGCTGGACGCCTCCAGCGCAGAGCACCGCTACGAGCTCGACCTCGGCGCCCAGCTCGAGGTCTACGTGCCCGTGCGCATGAAGGTCGCCGGCCAGGAGCGCATCCTGGGCGTCCTGGAGCTGTACTTCCCGTTCGCGCCCGTCGCCGAGGAGATCGCGGCGGACAAGATGGTGCTGCGCGTGGCGCTCTCGGCCGGACTGCTGATCCTGTGGCTGGGCCTGCATCGCTTCGTCTCCAAGGCGTCGCGGCGCCTGCGCGCCCAGGCCGCCGAGAACCGGCGCCTCGCCCGGCGCGACTACCTCACGGGCGTCGCCAGCCGCATGGCCTTCATCGACCGGACCGGCAAGGCGATCGAGGCGGCCCGCGCCGAGGACGAGTCGGTCGCCGTGCTCCTGATCGACATCAACCGCTTCAAGGAGGTCAACGACACCCTCGGCCACCACGTCGGCGACGCCCTCCTGCGCGGCGTTGCGGACCGGTTGACGGAGCAGGTGCGCGACGAGGACACGATCGCCCGGCTCGGCGGCGACGAGTTCGCCGTGCTGATGAACGGCGTGGACGAGGAGGACGCCCACTCCTCGGCGCTGCGCATCCTCAAGTCCATCCGCGAGCCGTTCCAGGTCGAGGAGATCGCCCTTGAGGTCGACGCCAGCATCGGCCTGGCCCTGTACCCCAAGGACGCGGACGACCCGGGTCGCCTGCTCCAGTGCGCCGACGTCGCGATGTACGCCGCCAAGGGCGAGCAGTCGGGGCTGTCCAGCTACGACCCCGCCCTGGACGAGCACACCCCCCAGCGCCTCGCCCTGTTCGGGGAGCTGCGCCGGGCGATCGAGGGCGGCGAGCTGGTGCTGCACTACCAGCCCAAGTCCGACATCGCCTCGGGCCGCATCACCGGCGTCGAGGCGCTGGTTCGCTGGCAGCACCCCGAGCGCGGCCTGCTCTACCCCGACCAGTTCATCGAGCTGGCCGAGCACACCGGGCTGATCCGACCGCTGACCACCTACGTGCTGGACCGCGCGCTCAAGGACTGCCGCGCCTGGCGGAACCAGGGCCTGGACCTGACCGTCGCCGTCAACCTGTCGTCGCGGAACCTGCTCGACCCGACCCTCCCCGGCCAGGTCGACGACCTCCTCGCCAAGCACGACCTGCCCGCCGACGCGCTCGAGATCGAGATCACCGAGTCCACCGCCATGGCGGACCCCGAGCGCTCGGTGCAGGTCCTCGCCCAGCTGCACGGGCTCGGCATCCACCTGGCGGTGGACGACTACGGCACCGGCCATTCGTCGCTCGCCTACCTCAGCCGGCTGCCGGTCGATGCGCTGAAGATCGACCGCTCGTTCGTGCAGCAGATGGGTCTCGACGCCAAGAGCGACGTGATCGTGCGCTCAACCGTCGACCTGGCACGCAACCTCGGGCTGCGGGTCGTGGCGGAGGGCGTCGAGGAGACCGAGATCTACGTGCGCCTCGCCGAGCTCGGCTGCGACGCCGCCCAGGGCTACTGGCTGGCCCGCCCCGGCCCGGTCGAGTGCGTCACCGAGGAGATCCTCGCCGTCGAGCGCCGCCTGGACGACCTGGCGGAGGCCGCAGCCGTGCGCGCCCCCGTCAACGGCGCGCGTGCGTCGACGGCCGCCGCG
Source organism: uncultured Actinomycetota bacterium (assembly GCA_964629825.1). Taxonomy (GTDB): domain Bacteria; phylum Actinomycetota; class Nitriliruptoria; order Euzebyales; family Egibacteraceae; genus CAZVUW01. Next base: position 4,564 of record CAZVUW010000105.1, on the reverse strand, counting down.
GCGCGCTAGCCGAGGGCTGGGCTAGATGCGGCCCGCGGCCACGCCGCGCACGTACTCGCCGTAGCTCGAGCTGCCGAGCCGCTCGCCCAGCCTCGCCAGCTGGTCGGCGTCGATGTAGCCCATCCGGTAGGCCACCTCCTCGATGCAGGCGATCCGCACGCCCTGCCGGTGCTCTAGCACCTGCACGAAGGTCGCGGCGTCGAGCAGGCTGTCGTGGGTGCCGGTGTCCAGCCAGGCCATGCCGCGCCCCAGGTTCACGACCTTGGCCCGGCCCTCGCGCAGGTAGTGGTTGTTGACGTCGGTGATCTCGAGCTCACCACGCGGCGACGGCTGAAGGTCCCGGGCGATGTCGACCACCTGGTTGTCGTAGAGGTACAGCCCGGTGACCGCCAGGTTGGACTTGGGCTCGGCGGGCTTCTCCTCGATCGACAGGATCCGCCCGTCCGGGCCCGCCTCGGCGACGCCGTAGCGCTGCGGGTCCTTGACCGGGTAGCCGAACAGGGTGCAGCCGTCGAGGCTGGCGACCTCCTTCTGGAGCAGCTGGGCGAAGCCGTGGCCGTGGAAGAGGTTGTCACCCAGGATCAGGCTCACGTCGTCGCTGCCGACGAAGTCCGCCCCGACGCGGAAGGCGTCGGCGAGGCCACGGGGCTCCGGCTGCTCGGCGTAGCTGAGCTCGAGGCCGAGGTCGCTGCCGTCCGAGAGCAGGCGCTGGAACAGTGGCAGGTCGGCGGGCGTGGAGATCACGAGGATCTCGCGGATGCCGGCCAGCATCAGCGTCGACAGCGGGTAGTAGATCATCGGCTTGTCGTAGACCGGCAGGATCTGCTTCGAGACCGCCTTGGTCGCCGGGTGCAGCCGCGTGCCCGCGCCGCCGGCCAGGATGATGCCCTTCATCTCGCTGTCCTCCAGGTTCGCTGCCGTTGGGGTTGGTCTGTCGGGTGGCCCGCCGTCGCGACCTAGCAGTCGCGGTCGATCGGCTCGGCGCCCACGAAGGTCTGGGTGGGCGAGGGCTCCGGCAGCGGGGACGCCGTGGGCGCCTCGCTGCCAGCGATGGTGCGCGGGGCCGGACGCGTGGTGCTGCCGGGCTCCCAGTCGGCGCCGAGGACCACGACGAGGTCGCCGCCCTCCTCCTTCGGGACGAGCCGCGCGCCGCCCAGGGCCGACGCGAGCAGCTGCGCCTCCTCGAGGAGGTCGGACGGATGCTCCACGCGGGTGCGTGCCACGTCGAAGCTGTCCGCGTTGTCGGTGCCGGCGACCTCGAACCCGGCCTCCTCCAGCTCCTCGCTGGCCTCGCTGGCGAGCCCGCTGACGCCGGCCCCGTTCAGCACCGTGATCGGGGGCACGTCGTCGACGTCGACCGGCTGCGGCCCCTCGGTGCCGAGGTTGGTGGGAGCCTCGACGCCCTGGCGGAAGGCGGCGAACAGCGCCTCGGCCGCCTCCTCGTCCGCCACGACGTAGTCGGCGCCGCCGATGCGGCGCGGCGTCGCCGGGACGGTGCGCATGTCCAGGTTCTCCGGGGCGAGCCCGCGCAGGCTGAACGCGATGCGCCGCATCTGGTTGAGCGACAGCCGCCGGTCGGTCTCGACCGCGCGCGCGCCGGCTTCGACCAGGCTGAACAGCTTGGGCGGGTTGACCAGGGTGCCGACGCTGGCGGCCTCGGCGACGACCTCGCGGATGAAGCGCTGCTGGCGGGCGATGCGGCCGAAGTCGGAGTCCAGCCGCCGCACGCGCACGAAGCTCAGCGCCTCGGTGCCGGTCATGCGGACGCAGCCGGCCGGGAAGTCGGCGCCCGCGTACGGATCGACGATGGGCTCCTCGAGGTAGAGCGACACCCCGCCCAGCGCGTCGACGATGTCGATGAACCCACCGAAGTTCACCATGATGAAGTGGTGCACCGGGATGCCGGTGAAGTCGGTGACGGTCCGCACCAGGCAGCTCGCGCCCTCGCCCCCCGAGGTCTCCCCGATCCCGTAGGCGGCGTTGATGCGCCCGCGCGTGCCGTCGCAGCGCGTCACCAGCAGGTCGCGCGGGAAGCTCAGGACCGAGACCTTCTCGCGGTTCGGGTCGAGCTGGAGCAGCATGATCGTGTCGGTCCGCAGGCCGTTCTCCGCCTCGGTGCCGAGGGCGAGCATCTGCTCCTCGGTCAGCCCCTCGCGGCTGTCCGAGCCGACCACCAGCACGTTGAGCACCTCGGTGATGGGCTCGGGCGCGTCCTCATCGGCGCCGTCCTGCTCCTCGTCCTGCTCGACGGGTGCTCCGGGGATGGCCAGCTCCGGGACGTCGACGCGCTCGAGCTGGCGGGTCCCCCACCACAGCGCCGCGGCCGCGCTGACGGCCACGGTGACCACGAACAGCGCGACCAGACCCGCGAGCAGCAGCCCCAGCCGCGGCCAGTCGGGGCCGCCACGGCGGACGCGGCCGCCCTGGAGCGGTGGGCCGTAGCGCCCTTCCTCGAGGGAGGCGCTCATCAGCAGTCGACGTCGCCTGGGTCTGCCCCTCGGAAGGAGCGCTCGGGGCTCGGCGCCGGCTCGGCGGTTGGTGCGGCGCTCGGAACGTCGGTCGGGCCGGCGCTCGGGGCCGCAGTCGCAGCGTCTGTGGGGGCTGCCGTCGCGGGCGCGGTCGCCTGCGGGCCCGGTGACTCGTTCACGGCGGGCTGGGCGGACGCGTCGGCCTGCGAGACCTCGCCGGTCACCGGCTCGCTCGGGGCCTCGGTGCCTGTGATCGCCGCGCCGGCGCTCTCCCCGAGGACGCTGCCGTCGCGGAAGCGCGCGTAGATCGCCTGGGCCTCCTCGGAGCGCTCCACGACGTAGGAGACGCCGTCGATCATCTGCGCGTCGCCCGGCACGGTGTGGGTCTGAAGGTCGTCGGCGGTGAGGTTGCGGGCGCCCTCGACCACCTCGCGCATGACTCCGAGGCTGAAGCCCTCGTCGGTCGTGACGGCGTTGGCGCCCGCGTTCACCAGGGAGAACAGCTTGGCCGGGTTGGCGATGACCCCGAGGCTGCTGAGCTCCTGGACGACCTCGCGGATGAAGCGCTGCTGACGGGCGATGCGGCCGAAGTCGTCGTCGTAGCCGCGCGAGCGGACGAAGCCGAGGGCCTGCTCCGGGGTGAGGGTCACGCAGCCGGCCGGCACGTTGAGGTGCGCCTTGCTGTCGATCATCGGCTGATCGAGGTACATCGTGACCCCGCCGAGGACCTCGATCACGTTCATGAACCCGCGGAAGTCCACCTCTGCGTAGTGGTGGATCTCGATACCTGTGTGCTTGGTGATCGTCTGCACCAGGCAGGACTCGCCGCCCATGCCCAGGCGCTCGCCGATCATGAAGGAGGCGTTGATCTTGTTCAGCGAGCCGTCGCACAGCTCGACCCGCAGGTCGCGCGGGAAGCTCAGCAGCGCCGCCCGGGTGCCGTTGAGCTCGAGCTGGGCGAGCATCAGGGTGTCGGGGCGGCGGCCGGTCGTGCCGTCGTTGAGCTCGGAGGCGGTGAGCGTCTCGCGCGCGTCGCTGCCGATGAGCAGGACGTTCATGATCTCGATCTCCTCACCGCCGGGGAGGATGACCGGAGCGCGGTCGACGCGCGCCATGCCCGTGATCGGAGCGCGTTCGATGGACTGGCGGCCGTAGAAGAGCAGTCCGCCGGCCGAGGTGACCATCACCACCAGGATCAGCATCGCCGCGCCCAGCACCAGGCGCGCCCTGCGCGCCGCGCGCGAGCGCCCGCCCGCCATCACCGGACCCTCGTGGATCACGGCGCGGTAGCGCGGGTCACTGGCACGGCCGGAGCCGGGACCGACCGGGCGACCGCCCATCGCAGCGGGGCGACGGACGTAGCTGCCAGAGCTCGGACCGCCGCCTGCGACCCCGTCCCCCGGGCCGCCGGACCGCCCACCCGACCCGCTGACCGGACCCCAGTCTCCCGGCGCGCCGGAAGGACCGCCCGACCCGCCGGCGGCGCGGGATGGCATGTCGTGGTTGCGGGGCTCCATGCGGCAAGTCCGAGGTCTGTTCGGGGGCAGGCGTGACAGCCCCCGCGCACCGTCGAGCCGAGCGGCGGCGACCGCCTTGGGCCACAGGTTACCCGGCGCCGCGCTGACCAGCCCATCAGCGACGCCGCGCCAGCCCGCCCGACCGGTCGGGTGCGACGGCTGTGGTAGGTGCGCCTGCCGGGCTCAGTAGTGGTAGGGGAAGCCGCTCCAGTCGGGTGCGCGCTTCTCCAGGAATGCGTCGCGACCCTCCTGCGCCTCGTCGGTCATGTACGCCAGGCGGGTCGCCTCGCCGGCGAACACCTGCTGGCCGACCAGGCCGTCGTCGGTGAGGTTGAGAGCGAACTTCAGCATGCGGACGGCCGTGGGCGACTTGCCGCAGATCGTGCGCGCCCAGTCCAGGGCGACGCGCTCGAGGTCGGCGTGCGGCACGACGCGGTTGACCATGCCCATGCGGTGGGCGTCCTCAGCGGAGTGCTCCTCGGCCAGGAAGAAGATCTGACGCGCGAACTTCTGGCCCACCTGCTTGGCGAGGTAGGCGGAGCCGAAGCCGCCGTCGAAGCTGGCCACGTCGAGATCCGT
>CAZVUW010000104.1:0-11129 GCA_964629825.1 uncultured Actinomycetota bacterium | reverse complement strand
TGCTCCTCGACGCCCACGTTGAACCAGACCGGCGAGTTGAACGCGGCCTTCTGGTGGACGAGCAGGTGCTTCAGCTCGGCGTTGAAGATCTGGGCCGACTCCTCATCGGCGAAGTAGCCGTCCGCACGACCCCAATCGGTGATCGTGTCGGCCACCCGGTCGATCATGTGCTTGACGCTGCGCTCGCGCTCGGGCGTGCCGAGGGTGCCCCGGAAGTACTTCTGCGCGACGATCGTGGTCGCGTTCAGCGACCAGGTGGCGGGGAACTCGACGCCCCGCTGCTCGAAGCTGACCTCGCCGGTGCGCCAGTCGGTGATGACGGCGTCGCGCAGCTCCCAGGCGACCTCGGCGTAGGGGTGAACCCCGGGCTTGGTGAAGTGGCGATCGACCTTCAACCCGAAGCCGCTGCGTGACCCGCCGGAGGGGACAGCCTGGAGACCCTGCTGCGTAGTGACCATGGGCGATTCCTTCGACTCTGCGACTGCGGGGCGGGGAACTACATCGGTGGAGTTACATCCCCGAGGGTGCCTCACGGCGCTGCTGCGGTCAAGTATCCGACTCGCCGAGGATGCCCAACATGCGGTGGTCTCGAACAACGAGCACCACTACATATTGTATCGGCCACCACCTCTGAGCGCTCCCGCCGAAGCACGTTAGCAGGCCTCTTCTGCCCTCGTCACGGCACCTTTCGTGCCGTTCTGTGGACAGCTCCAGCACCCCACCACCACATGTTGGGGCGGCCGCCCACAGGTGCTTTCGCCGCTGTGGACGAGGGCGCCCGAGCCGCCTCGTGCGGACCCACGGGCTGTGGACGACGCCGGTGGCGGCCCGTCGGCAATCCACAAGCTCGCGGCGGGAAATTTGTGTCGTCGTCCAGCGACGCATCCAGCGAGGCCGCCGGCGCCGTCGTGCGCAAGGAGGCGAGATCGGCCGCGTCGTGGCAGGCTGTCGGCCCGCGCGGTCGCCTTCCAGCCCGCGCTGCCAGGAGTGCCAGTGCGCTGCCCCTACTGCTCAGCCGACGACGACCGGGTTCTTGACTCGCGCCCGGCCGACGGCGGCGCGGCCATCCGCCGCCGCCGTCTGTGCCGCTCCTGTGGTCAGCGCTTCTCCACCTACGAGCGCCCCGAGCAGGCGCCGCTGCTGGTGCGAAAGCGCAACGGCCTGGTCGAGCCCTACGACCGGCGCAAGGTCGCAGCCGGGATCGCCAAGGCCACCAACCTGCCCTCCGATGCGGAACCGGTTCGCCGTGCGGCGGCGCAGGTCGAGGCGCACCTGCGGGCGCTCGGGCGGCGCGAGGTCGGCAGCGACGCCGTCGGGGCCGAGGTCCTGGACGTCCTGCGGCAGATGGACCCGGTGGCCTACGTGCGCTTCGCCAGCGTGTACAAGGGCTTCACCTCCCCCGAGGACTTCCGACGGGAGCTGGCCGACCTGGAGAAGGAGGCGCCGCCGAAGCCCGCGGGGCCGGACGCCGTCTAGCCGGGGAACGGGCCTATGGCAGGCGGACGACCGTCCCCGGCCGCACCGCCGTGGCCGTGAGCCCGTTGTGGGCGAGGACGGAGTCCACGTAGCTGGCGCGGTCCTGCCCGGCCGGCACGTGCGGTGCCACGAGGTCCCAGATGGTCTCGCCGGGTCCGACGACCACGTAGCCGGCGTCGGAGGCGGCGACGGCCTGCCCGGCGGGGGCGAGCCCGCCGTTGCCGGGGGCAGCCTCAGCCCCGGCGGCGAGTGCGCCCACCGCCGGGACGCCAAGCAGAAGCGCGACGATCACGAGGAGCGCGACCCCGGCCCGTCGGCTGGGTCGTGCACGCCCCGAGGTCCGGGTGGCAGCCCGGAGGTCGGGGTGGACCGGCGGCGCGGGTCGTCGCGCCGGCGGCCGCGGCTTCGCTGCGCCCGCTCGAGCGAAGCCGGCCGACCCAGAGGTGACCATGCGACCGGCCGAGGGGTGACGGTGGCCTGGACGGGTCAGCTCCAAAGCGGTGGGCATCGAGCTCGCGCTCCTCGTGATCGTCGCGTTCGCGTGCTCGCACAGATTGACGCTGGGGTGTGACAGTCGGTTGCCTGCGCTAGGCGCGAACACCTGTTCTGTACCCCACTCTGCCGAACGCCCGTTCGACTGTCAACGCCTTTTCGAACAGATGTTTGATCTGGGGCGGCGGCTCCACTACTGTGTGTGCAGCCCTCGACCGTGGGAGACGACCATGCCGCCGACAGCACCGCTGACACCCCGCCAGCAGCGCATCCTCGAGGTCATCCGCGAAGCCGTGGAGACGCGCGGCTACCCGCCGAGCGTCCGCGAGATCGGCGAGGCGGTCGGCCTGCGCTCCCCCTCGAGCGTCCACAGCCAGCTGAACACGCTGGAGCGCGCGGGCTATCTGCGCCGTGATCCTTCGCGGCCGCGCGCGATCGAGGTGCGATTCGACCCCGACACCGAGCTCACCCTGCCGGTCGCCGCCGCCAAGGACGTGCCGCTGGTGGGCGAGATCGCGGCCGGCTCCCCGATCCTCGCCGAGGAGCGGGTCGAGAGCGTGTACCCGCTCCCCCGCGACCTGGTCGGCGAGGGGACCCTGTTCATGCTGCGTGTGCGTGGCGAGTCGATGATCGAGGCCGGCATCCTGCCCGGCGATCTGGTGGTGATCCGACAGCAGCCCACGGTCGAGCAGGGCGAGCTGTGCGCCGCCATGGTCGATGGTGAGGCCACCGTGAAGTTCTTCCGGCGGACCCGCTCGGGCGAGATCTTCCTGGACCCGGCCAACGCCAGCTACGAGCCGATCCCGGTCCCGCCGGACAGCGACGCCTCCATCCTCGGGCGGGTCGTGGCCGTGCTCCGCAGCATCTAGGAGCTCACCGCAGTCACAGCCCCAACCTTCCTCCCGTCCCAGCGATAGGGGTTCGCCCGCTGCAGATGCGGGCAGATACCTGGCCGGGCCGGTGCTGCGCCGGTGGCGCCGAACAACATCTGGGAGGAAATCATGACCATCGGTGGGAGCATCGCGCTGATCGTCCTCGGGGCGATCCTCGCATTCGCGGTCGAGTTCGACATCGCGGGTCTGAGCATCAACACGGTTGGGATCATCTTGATGATCGGCGGCCTGATCGGGCTTCTCTTCGGGCTCTTCTACGCCAACCGCGCCACGGTGGCGCGGCGGACCGTGCGCACCGAGCCGGCGGTTGAGCGGCGCGTGGTGCGCGAGCCCGCGACCGAGCGCGTCATCGAGGAGCGCGACGTCTACTAGGTCGAGGAGGTCCGCATGACCATCGGCGGGAGCATCGCGCTGCTGGTCCTGGGTGCGATCCTCTACTTCGCGGTCGAGATGGATGTCGCCGGCATAGACCTCGACGTCGTCGGCGTCATCCTCATGATCGGTGGGCTGGTCGGTCTCGTCATCGGGCTCGTCGCGATGGGCCGCGTGCGGCGCACCCGGTCGATCGACGACCCGGGGCTCTAGCCCTCAGTCCTCATCTGCGGACCAGGGGTCGCTCTGCGCGTACGGCGCCAGAGCGGCCCCGGTTGCCGCGTACACGTTGGCGACGACGTAGGTGCCCTCGGGTCGGTGCTCCTCCTTGAGCACCTCGCCCTCACGATGCGCCAGGGCGACCAGCTCGGCGCGGTCGTAGGGGACGACGGCCTCAACCATCCGCCGCTTCTCCGGCAGCTCGAGGGAGATGCGGTCGATCAGCTCGGCCACGCCCTCACCCGTGCGTGCCGATACGATCAGCGCGCCCGGCAGCGTGCGCTGAAGGCCCAGCAGCTCGTCGCGATCGGCGGCGTCAGCCTTGTTCAGGACGAGCAGGCGCGGAAGGTGGTCGGCGCCGATCTCTGACAGCGTGCGGTCCACGGCGAGCACCTGCGCCTCGGCCTCCGCATGCGAGGCGTCGACCACGTGGATCAGCAGGTCCGCGCGCAGGGTCTCCTCGAGCGTCGACTTGAACGCCTCGACCAGCTGCGTCGGCAGCTTCTTCACGAAGCCGACGGTGTCCGTGACGACGACGTTGCGGCCGTCGGGCAGGTCCAGGCGCCGTGCCGTGGTGTCCAGCGTGGCGAAGAGCTGGTCGGCGACCAGGACCTCGGCGCCGGTGAGGCGGTTCAGCAGCGTGGACTTGCCGGCGTTGGTGTAGCCGACCAGGGCGACGGTCGCGACCCCGTGACGCTCACGGTCCTTCGACTTCAGCCGTCGGGTGCGCTCGGCCTCCTTGAGGTCCGCCCGCAGCTTGTTGATCCGTCGCATGATCTTGCGCCGGTCGACCTCGAGCTGGGTCTCACCGGGACCGCGCAGAGGTCCGCTGCCGCCGGTGGCGCCACCGCCGGCCTGACGGGACAGCGCCTGCCCCCAGCCGCGCAGGCGCGGGAGCAGATAGATCAGCTGGGCCAGCTCGACCTGCGCCTTTCCCTCCTTGCTGGCGGCGTGGTCGGCGAAGATGTTCAGGATCACGATGGTGCGGTCCAGCACCATCATCTTCAGCCGCTCCTCCAGGTTGCGCTGCTGCGCCGGGGACAGGTCGTCGTCGAACACGACGGCGTCGGCCTCAAGGGCGGTGGCGAGCTGGCGCAGCTCCTCGACCTTCCCGCGCCCGATGAAGGTGGCGACGTCGGGCAGGTCGCGGCGCTGGACCACGCGGCCGACCGTCTCGCCGCCGGCGGTGTCCAGCAGCAGCTCGAGCTCGTCCAGCGACGCGTCCACGTCGTGGCTCGACTGCCCGGTCGAGTGCAGCCCGACCAGCACCGCGCGACGCACGGGCCGGAAGATGTCGACACCCTCACGCGGTGCGCTGTCGCCGATGTTGTCGGCCTCGGCACGACGCCGCTGGGCGCGGCTCAGCTGGAGGACCGGTTCGTCCTCGGCAAGCTCGTGGTCGGGCTTCAAGCCATCACCTCCAAAGCGGCGGCCTCCATCAGCCAGCGCTCGTCCAGAGTCCCGGTTGCGACCTCGACGGCGGGGCCGGTGACGAGGACGGCCGGCTCGGTCAGGGACACCCTCAGGACACCGCCCGGGACGCGCACCTCCACGTCCCGGTCGGCCAGACCGAGCAGGTTGGCCGCGACCGCCATGGCGGAGCAGCCGCTGCCAGACGAGAGCGTCTCGCCGACGCCGCGCTCGTGGATGCGCCCTTCGACCAGCTCGCGGTTCACGACCGCGATGACCTCGACGTTGGTGCCCTCGGGGAACTGCTCGGAACGCCCGATCGCGGGCCCCCACAGCTCTAGGGGTGCGTCGGCGACCGACTCGACGAGCACGACGGCGTGAGGGTTCCCCATCGAGACCGTGATCACCTCGACGCTGGTCTCATCATCGACCTGCACCGTCGCGGATCCGGTCGACAGCGGCGGACCCATGTCGACCCGCATCTGTGCGACCCGTCCGTCGGAGTGACGCTCGATGACCTCGACCGGCTTGACGCCGGAGCGGGTGCCGACCCGCAGCAGGTCTCCGGAGCGCACGCCGCGGTCCAGGGCCCACTTGGCGACGCAGCGGATGCCGTTGCCGCACATCTCGGACAGCGAGCCGTCGGCGTTGCGGTAATCCATGAAGACGTCCGCGTCGGCGCCACCGGACCCGATCCGGATGACGCCGTCGGCGCCGACACCCCTGCGGCGGTCGCAGAGCGCCCGAGTGAGGCCGGCGTCAAGCGTGAGGTCGTCGTTCAGGTCCGGCAGCAGGACGAAGTCGTTGCCGGTTCCGTGGGACTTGACGAACTGGATCAAGCGGCCCCCCATCCGCCGCCACCACCGGCCGCTGCGGCTGCGTGTTCGACAAGGGCGGCGGGGACTTCCTCGTGAGCAGTCCATTGTACGCGGGGGTCCGCCCGGAACCAGCGCAGCTGCCGAGCTGCGAAGCGCCGCGTGCGGACCTTGATCGCTTCGACCGCCTCCCCCAGCGGGATCCGCCCGGCGAGGTGGTCGAGCACCTCGCCGTAGCCGATGGCCTGGCGGGCGGTCAACGACATGCGGGGCCAGCGCTTCCGCAAGGCGCGGCACTCCTCGATCAGCCCCTCCGCGATCATCGCGTCAACGCGGCGCTCGATGCGGTCGTGCAGCTCCTCGCGCGGCAGGTCCACCCCGACGACTCGAAGGTCGTAGATGGAGCGGTGGTCGTCCCAGGCGCGCCGCCAGTCGCTGAAGGGGCGCCCGGTCAGCTCTATGACCTCGAGCGCGCGGACCGTCCGCCGAAGGTTGGAGGGGTCGATCCTGGCGGCACCGGCCGGGTCCGCGGCCGCGAGGATGGCGTGCGCGGCCGGCGGGTCATCCCCCAGGCGCTTCAGGATCTGCCCGCGCAGCGTGGGGTCGGTCGGAGGGAACTCGAGGGGGTCGACGACGGTGCGGAAGTACAGCCCCGACCCGCCTACCAGCAGCGGCAGGACGCCACGCCCGTGCAGGTCGGCGATGGCGCTGCGGGCCTGGGTCTGGAACCACTCCGCGGTGCAGTCGGTGTCGGGGTCGAGCAGATCGAGGCAGTGGTGCGGCACGCGGCGGCGCTGCTCGGCGTCCGGCTTGGCGGTGCCGATGTCCATCCCCCGGTAGACCGTGAAGGCGTCCACCGCGACGATCTCCACCGCCACGCCCAGCTCCGCCCGCACGCGCTCGGCCGCCGCTATGGCCTGCTCGGACTTGCCCGCCGCGGTTGGGCCGATCAGCGCCAGGACCGGCCGGGAGGCGGCGTCCGCCTCAGGCACCGTGCGCTACGAGGTATCCCACCCCGCGAGGCGCCGAGTAGTGGCGCCGCACGAGACCGATCCTCGCCCGCTCCAGCGCCCCGTGCAGCACGGCCATCGCGGCCCAGCCGCGTGCGCCGACCCGCCTCGCCTCGTCGGGACCGAGCCTGCTCAGCCCGTCGAGGCGGCCCGAGTCGACGATGTCCAGCACCCGCGCGTCGAAGTCGGCGGCACCGTCGATGACGTACAGCGGCGAGCGCTCGTTCAGCCCTGCGGATAGCTCGCCCGCGCTGATGACCACCGCGCGCCGATCCACGCTCTCGAGGGCGCCGGCCAGACCCATGCCGACCGCCACCAGCGAGTCGAACGCGGCGCCGGCCGGGACCTCCAGGGGGACGACCGGGCGGTCGTCGCCGACGATCAGGGTCAGGGCGGCGAGGTCAAGCGGCAGGAGCTCCTTGTGCTGGACCGGGTACTGCACCTTGCCGCTCAGCGCCTCCACCACCTCGGCGTCGACGGCGGCCTTGGTCGCGATCTGCGGAAGGCCGACCCCGGCGAGGCTCGCGGCAGCCGAGTCGTACACCCCGCCCGATGCGCCGGCTGCGATCAGGACCGCGGTGTCGTGGTCCGGAAGCCGGTCCAGCGCCGCGTCGATCGCGTCGCAGACCGCGTCGACCCCCTCCGGCAGCGTGGCGCTCGCCCCCGGGACCAGCAGCGGCGCCGTGGGCAGGATCGCCGCGGCGACGATCACGACCGGATGGCGCCCGAGCCGACGCCCAGCGGCTGGCGGACGTCTCTGCCGGGCGGAGGGGTTGGTACGGGCGGATCGCACGGGTCCTCGGTGACCTCGCCCAGCAGGTAGTGGGAGGCGGCCTCGGTCAGCCGCGCGTTCACCAGCGCACCCGGCGTCGCGCTCGGGTGGGCGGGCACGTGCACCAGGCGGTTGGTCCGTGTCCGGCCCGACACCCGCTGGGGATCGGTCTTGGACGGCCCCTCGATGAGGAGCTCCTGGACCGTGCCGACCTGGCGCGCGTTGGAGGCGGCCGACAGCTCCCGGGTCAGGGCCGCCAGGCGCTGGTAGCGCTCGTTGACGATGACGGGGTCGAGGTGCCCGTCCAGCTCGACGGCGGCGGTCCCCGGGCGCTTCGAGTACTCGAACGTGAAGGCCGAGTCGAACGCCGCCGCGCGGGTCACCTCGAGCGTGGCCTCGAAGTCCTCCTCCGTCTCACCGGGGAAGCCCACGATGATGTCGGTGGAGATCGCCACGCCCGGGATCGTCTCCCTGGCCTCGGCGACAAGGTCCAGGAACCGGGTGGACCGGTAGGAGCGCTGCATGCGGCGCAGCACCCGGTCGCTGCCGGACTGCAGCGGCAGGTGCAGCTGCTCGCAGACGTTGGGGACGTCGCGCATCGCGGCGAAGACGTCGGAGGTGAAGTCCTTGGGGTGCGGGCTGGTGTAGCGCACGCGCTCAAGGCCCTCGACCTCGCCCAGCGCGTGCAGAAGCTCTGCGAACAGCGTCCGTCCGCGCGTGGCCGGCGCCTCGCCGGCCCGGATCAGATCGCGGCCGTAGGAGTTCACGTTCTGGCCGAGGAGGCTGACCTCGCTGACGCCGTCGGCGACGAGGGCGCGCACCTCGGCGATGATGTCGCCCATCTTCCGACTGCGCTCGGGACCGCGCAGCAGCGGCACGATGCAGAAGGTGCAGGTGTTGTCGCAGCCGATCGAGATCGACACCCAGGCGTGGTGGGCGACCTCGCGGCGGGCCGGGAGGGCCGACGGGAACATCTCCGTGTGCTCGAGGATCTCGACCACCGGAAGCTCCGCGGAGTCCGCGCGAGCCAGCAGCTGGGGCAGGGCGCCCATGTTGTGGGTGCCGTAGATGACGTCGACCCAGGGCGCGCGCTCGGCGAGCTGGCCCTGGTCCTTCTGCGCCAGGCAGCCGCCGACGACGATCCGCTTGCCGGGGTCGGCGAGCGTGAGCGGCTTCATGGCCGACAGCTGCCCGTAGAGCTTGTTGTCGGCGTTCTCGCGGATCGCGCACGTGTTGAAGAGCACGAGATCGGCCGACTCGGGATCGGCCGCAGGGCGATAGCCCATGGTCTCTAGCACCCCCGCGGCCCGCTCGGAGTCGTGCTCGTTCATCTGGCACCCATAGGTGCGTATGTAATAGGTGCGCGCGCTCACGCCATGGAGGATAGCCGGGTGGGCCGGGACCTCAGCCGCCCGCTTCGATCGCCTCATGACCGGTCTGGCTGAGCGGGTCCGGACCGACGTCGGCGCTGCCGCCGCGGCCGGCGGCATAGGCGAGAGCGATGAGCGCGCCGAAGAAGGCGCCCGAGGCCCGGTCGTACACCATCATCGCGGCGAACCCGACGCCGAGGACCAGATACCCGAGGGCGCTGCGCAGCAGCGAGCGGCCGAGGAACAGGCCCATCCCCAGCACGAGGCAGGGGATGCCGATCAACAGCCACGCCTGCAGGACGGTCACGACCTCAGCCTCCTCGACAGCAGCGCCAGCCGGCCCCGACGGCCGGCGCGAACAGCCTACCGAATCCCCCGCCGGCTCCGCCGCGCGCGCAGACCCGGAAGAAAGTCGCTGGAAGGGGTTGACCCTCACGTTGCGTCAGGCCCTACCGTCGCATCCAGGTGGGCGACAGCGCGCCCGCAGGACGACCGAAGGAGGAGCTGCAGATGGCAGATGAGCAGATGCCACCGGGGTTCGAGGAGAACCCATACGAAGACGAGGCGCGTCAGCGCTGGGGTGACCAGACGATCGAGGACACCAAGCAGCGCATGCGCAGCTGGTCCAAGGACGATGCAGAGCTGGCTCGCACCGGCTTTGCCCGCGTCCACACGGGTCTGGCCCCGCTCCAGGCGGATGGCGTCCCGGTGGACGACCAGCGCGTCCAGGAGCTGGTCGACCTGCACTACCAGGTGGTGAGCCTGTTCTGGACTCCCACCGCCGAGGCGTACCGCGGCCTCGGCCAGATGTACGTCGATGACGAGCGCTTCCGCTCGAACATAGGCCAGGGCAACGACGACCTGGTGACGTACCTGCGCGACGCCATGAACGTCTACGCCGACTCGCGGCTGTAGTGCGTCAGCGCGGTCGCAGGATGCAGAACTCGTTGCCCTCGGGATCACGCAGGACCTGCCATCCGTCGCCGACATACACGTCGTCGGCACGGGTGGCGCCTGCGTCCAGAGCGTGCTGGATCGCGCGTTCGTAGTCACTGCAGTCGAGGTCGACGTGCAGGCGGTTCTTGCCCGGGGTGGGATCGGGCACCTTCAGGAAGTCGAGGCGCACCGTCGGGCCCTGGAGCTCGGCGTGACCCCCCTCGAACAGCTCAACGTCACCACCCAGCAGGCGCTGCCAGAAGCGGGCCAGCGCCGGCGGGTCGACGCTGTCGAAGCAGATGGCTGCCAGCCCCTTGACGGCGCTCGTCGCGTTCTCGGCCACGGTCCCCTCCTCTGCCGGCTGAGCCGCGCAGATCAGTCCCAGTCTCGGTCCACGCCGCTGACCTCTATCGCGACCCGCTGGGCCAGCCCCGGCGGATGGCCGCGGCGCACCAGATAGGCCGTGAGCCTTCGCACCACCGCCTCGGGCGCCAGGGTCGCCGGCAGCTGAGCCAGCCTCTGACGCGCCAGGTGCGCCGCGGCGCTGTGATCATCGCGCGTCTCCAGCGTCGTCAGCGCCTCCTCGATCAGCGGCTCAGGCACCTGGCGCCGACGCAGCTCCTGGCGGACCCGCGCCGCGCCGTACCCGCGCTCGAGCCCGCGCTGCTCGACCCAGGCCCGGGCGAAGGCCTCGTCGTCGACGGCGCGCAGCGCCCGCGCGTGGCGCAGAGCCTCGTCGATGGTGGACTCGTCGAAGTCGCGCCCACGCAGCTTCGAGCGCAGCTCCGCCTCGGTCTGGGGTCGCGCGTCGGTGGCGCGCAGCACGAAGGCCAGGGCCCTGCGGACATCCTCGTCCACGTCGGCGGTGATGCTCACCACCCGCTCCGAGCGACGCGGAGCGGGTCCGGCCTGCGACCGTGCCGCGGTCACTCCTGTCCCAGGGCCTCGTCGCCGGTGATGTCGGTCGGGACCAGGCCGAGCCGCTCCGTCACGCGCTTGTAGATCTCGTCGGCGATGTCGGTGTGCTCGGCGAGGAAGGCCTTGGCGTTCTCACGGCCCTGGCCCAGCTGCTCGCCCTCGTACGTGTACCAGGCGCCCGCCTTCTTGACGATGCCCTCATCCACGCCGATGTCGAGGATCGAACCCTCCCGCGAGATGCCGGTGCCGTACATGATGTCGAACTCGGCCTGGCGGAAGGGGCTGGCCACCTTGTTCTTGACGACCTTGACGCGGACACGGTTGCCCACGACGTCGGTGCCGTCCTTCAGCGACTCGATGCGCCGGACGTCCAGTCGCACGGAGCTGTAGAACTTCAGCGCGCGACCGCCTGGGGTGGTCTCCGGCGATCCGAACATGACGCCGAT
>CAZVUW010000103.1:0-11225 GCA_964629825.1 uncultured Actinomycetota bacterium | reverse complement strand
ACAGGCCCTCGATGAAGTCGACGTCGGGCTTGTCCATCTGCCCCAGGAACTGGCGCGCATACGCCGACAGCGACTCGACGTAGCGGCGCTGCCCCTCGGCGTAGATGGTGTCGAACGCCAGGCTCGACTTGCCGGATCCGGACATGCCCGTGAACACCACGAGCGCGTCCCGCGGGATCTCGAGGTCTACATCGGCGAGGTTGTGCTCTCGGGCCCCGCGGACCACCAGGGTCTCACGGGCGAGCTTGCGGCTGGCCACGGGTGCAATTGCTCCGGCGTCTCGATCGGGCGCCGCCAGGCAACGCCGGGCGGCGTGGGGCCGGTCTGGGGAAGATCTGCACAACGCCGCGGGGAGGACGGCGGGCGCACCGGGTCCGATTGTAGCGACGGCCTGCGACAGGCCCGGGGGTGCCAATAGCATCGCCGGCATGGACAGCTACCTCTTCCCCGGGCATGTCGAGCCGGGCGGCACGCCGCTGCGCTGGGCCGTCGAGGCGGACGGCCAGGCGGTCGAGATCACGAAGCTGAGCGTCGGCGAGCTCGACAACAACGTCTACGTGCTGCGCGACGTCGCCACGGATCGAGCGCTGGTGATCGATGCGGCCGACGACGCCCACCAGATCCTGGACGCGGTCCGCGGCGCCCGGGTCGAGGCGATCATCACCACGCACGGGCACTGGGATCACCACCGGGCCCTGGTCGAGGTCGCCGAGGCGACGGGCGCCGAGGTCGTGCATCACGACGCCGACGACGAGGCCATGCCGCGACGGGCGGACCGGCCCGCCCGCGACGGCGACCGAGTGCGGTTCGGCAAGGCCTCGGTGACCCTGCTGCACACGCCGGGTCACACGCCCGGCAGCATCTGCGTCCTGCTGGGCGACGCGCACCTGTTCACGGGCGACACCCTCTTCCCCGGCGGCCCCGGCAAGACCACCACCCCGGAGCAGTTCGCCCGCATCATGGACAGCGTCGAGACGCGGCTGTTCGACGCCCTGGGCGACCATGTGCGCGTGCACCCCGGCCACGGCGACGACACGACGCTGGGTGCGGAGCGCCCGTCGCTGCCTGAGTGGCGGGCCCGCGGCTGGTAGCGCGGGCTCAGTCGCGACCGCGCCCGGCGACGGCGATGGCGTTCGTGGCGACGATGATCGCGATGCCAACCCACTCGTTGACCGCGGGGGTCTGTCCGAGCAGCACCAGCCCGACGAGCGCTGCCCACACCGGGTGGATGCTCATGAAGACGCCGAACAGCCGCGGCGGAACCCGCCGCAGGACGGTCAGGTCGGCGGCGTAGGGCACGACCGAGGCGAGCACCCCGGCCGCCACGGCGTACAGCAGCGCCGCTCCGGTGAACCGCCCCTGCAGCGCCATGACCGCAGCCACGGGCAGGAACGCCGCTGCCGAGACCGACGTGGCGACCGCGGGCCCCTGCAGGCCGGGCAGCCGCTGCCCGAGGACGCGGTTCAGCACGATGTAGGCGGCCCAGCAGGCGGCGGCGAGCAGGGCGAGCCCGATGCCCGGGTAGTCGCTCGAGGGCCCGGGCAGGACCAGGACGTACACGCCCACGGCGGCGAGGACACCCGTCAGGAGGTGCAGCCGAGTGCGTGAGGCAGCCAGGGCGACCGCTATGGGGCCGACGAGCTCGAGCGTCACGGCCAGGCCGAGGCCGATGCGCTCGATCGCCATGTAGAGCGACAGGTTCATCGTTGCGAACACGAGCGCCAGCGCGAGGGCGGGCCACCACTGCGCCCGGGTCATCCGCCGCAGGTTCGGACGCGCCACCGGCACCAGCACGGCGGCGGCGACGAGCTGTCGCACAGCGACGACGCCGACCGGACCGACGGCGGGGAAGGCGCGCGCTCCCAGACCCGCGCCGAGCTGGCTGCTGAGCGTGCTGGCGAGGACCGCGGCGATGCTGGCGACGCGCGCCGGGGATCGACTCTCGGCGGTGGAGGCTGGGACGGCGACCTGGGCTGAGGACATGTGACCAATGTCGGCGTGGCTCATCCATGCGGCAACCGCCATCTGCGCAACGCTTAATACGTCTGACGCATGAATCGGCTACCATGCGCTAGTGGAGCTGGAGCTGCGTCATCTGCGCGCCCTGGTCGCCGTGGTCGAGGAGGGCAGCTTCACCGCGGCCGGCGAGCGCCTGCAGGTGTCCCAGGCCTCCGTCTCGCGGGCCATCGCGGCGCTGGAGCGGGCCGTCGGCTCCCCCGTTCTGCACCGCACAACGCGGGACCTGTCCCTGACCTCGACCGGCTCCAGGATCCTCGGGCACGCCCGGCGCGCGCTCGAGGAGGTCGCCGCGATCACCCGCGCCGCGGCGGCCTTCCCCGAGGAGATCCGCATCGGCTACGCGTGGTCACAGCTCGGCCGTCACACCACTGCGGCGCAGCGCCGCTGGGCAGAGGTACACCCCGGCTCGCAGCTGGTGTTCGTGCACTCCAACACCACCACGGCCGGCCTGGCCGAAGGAGTCGCGGAGGTCTCGATCCTGCGCCGCCCGGTGGACGACGACCGGATCCGCCAGGTGCTGGTGGGCGTCGAGCAGCGCTATGCGGCGGTGGCGAGCAGCGATCCGCTGGCGCGCCGGCGCAGCCTCACGCTGGCGGACTTCGCCGGACGGGTCGTGGGGACCGACGAGCGCACCGGCACCACTACGCCGGATCTGTGGCCACCGGGCGCCGGGCCGGCGGCGACCCGCTCCACCAGCGGGGTGGATGAGTGGTTGACGCTGATCGCCGCAGGCCAGGCCCTGGGGATGACCTCCGAGGCGACGGCCCGCCAGCACCCCCGCCCGGGGGTGGTGTACCGCCCGGTCCGCGACGCCCAGCCCGTGCCCGTCTACCTGGCCTGGTGGCGCGACAGCCAGCCACCGCACGCCGCCACGCTGGTGCAGCTCGTGTCCGAGCTGTACGGCGGCTCGACCTAGGGCCGTCGAGGGAGGCGAGCACCAGACCCTGGTGCAGCGGCCAGCCCGCAGTACGGTTGGGGCATGAGTGCGATCGCCAAGATGCGAGCCGTCGTCCTTGACTGCCCAGACCCCCGAGCGCTGGCTGAGTTCTACCGCTCGCTCGTGGGCGGCGAGATCACCTACGCCGACGACGACTGGGTCAACCTCCGCGACGGCGGAAGCGTCATCCTCAGCTTCCAGCGGTCAGAGGACTACCGGCCGCCGGTCTGGCCCTCCGCGGAGAACCCCCAGCAGTTCCACCTCGACGTGACCGTCGAGGACGTGGACGAGGCCGAGCCGAAGGTCCTCGCCCTGGGCGCCCGCCGCGCCGAGACCCAGCCGGGGATCGATTGGAACTGGCGGGTGTACCTGGACCCCGTGGGCCATCCCTTCTGCCTCTGCTGGGACTGACTCCTCGACCGGTCGGCCAGCGCTTCGGTCAGGAATCGAGAAGCGCCGCTGCCCATGCGGGCCTAGCGTGCGCCATCCAGAGTCAGACCCAGCCCGCAAGGAGGGAAGCGGTGGCGCAGACGACCGGTTCGGGTGGCGAGGCCGCGGCGCGGGGCTTCTCAGAGCAGGAGCTCGCCGCGATCAGGCAGCGCGCGGAGGAGCTGCGCGCGGAGGGGCGCAGCGGCCGGAAGAAGGCAGACCTCGAGCAGGCGGCGCTGAAGGCGATCGCGGACATGGCCGAAGGCGACCGCCAGATCGCCGAGCGGGTCCACGCCATCGTGACGCGCGTCGCGCCCGACCTGACCGCCAAGACGTGGTACGGCTTCCCCGCCTACGCCGACGGCAAGGACGTCGTCTGCTTCTTCACCAGCCGAGAGAAGGGCGGCACCCGCTACCCGGTGCTCGGCTTCAACGACGTCGCCAGGCTCGACGACGGCCTGATGTGGCCGACCTCGTACGCGATCGTAGGCTGGAGCCCCGAGGTCGAGGAGCGCGTCGAGAAGCTCATCAGGCGGGCTGTGGAGGGCGCCTGAGCGGGACCGCTCCGCGGGGACAGGGAGCCGCGATGGAGCTCAGCCACACCATCGACGTCGCAGCGCCGATCGAACGCCTGTGGGACCTGACCGTGGACCTCGAGGGGCTGCCGGCGGTGACCCCCACCATCGCGGCGGTCGAGCGGTTAGACGGCTCCGGGCCGGTCCGGGTCGGCACCAGGGCGCGTCTGCGCCAGCCGGGCCTGCCGCCGCGGGTGTGGACCGTCGAAGAGGTCGAGGCCCCGACCCGGTTCGTCTGGTCTACCAGGCTGCTCGTAGTGCGGATGACAGGCATCCACGAGCTGGAGGCCCTCTCCCCGACCAGCTGCCGCCTGAGGCTTGCCCTGCGGCTCGAGGGGCCTGGCGCCGGCCTGCTGGCGCGGCTGGCCGGCCGCAAGCTCGAGTCCGCCCTGGCCACCGAGGCGAAGGGGTTCCAGCGCGCCGCCACCGCCACCGGCGCCTGACCCGCCGGGCGCGCCCGGCCCGAACCCTTGACGCACGGATCCCTTTGGACGCAACATCCGCCGATCCGGTTCTGCGGGCTTCTCGAAAGGCGGTGCAATGCCATGAAGCGAGTGCTCGTCGCGGTTCTATCGGCCTGCCTCGTGCTGGTGCTCGGGGCTCTTCCGGCGGTGTCAGCGCCGAACAACAACAACTCCAAGAAGCTGCGGGCTGCGGTGACGGTGGAGGGGATCCTCGAGCATGAGAGGGCCCTCCAAGCCATCGCGGATGCCAGCGGCGGCAACCGTCTTGCTGGCACCGAGGGCTATGAGGCCTCGACCGAGTACGTCGCCGCGCGCGCCGAGGCGGCCGGCTACGACGTCAGCTTCCACGAGTTCGAGTACACCCTGGACCTGCTGGCCGACTTCCAGCAGCCGGTCCTCAACGTCGTCGGCGGCCAGGAGTTCGTGGCCGGGATAGCGGGCGCGACGCTCGGCGGTGACTTCGGATCGATGTTCAAGTCGACGCCCTACTCCATCGACGTCACCGCGCCGGTCTACGCCGTCGACCTCGTCCTGCCGCCTGGCGACGAGCCCAACAGCAGCACCTCCGGCTGCGAGCCGTCCGACTACGCGGGTGTCCCGGCCGGCGCGATCATCATCGTGCAGCGCGGCACCTGCACCTTCGCGGAGAAGTTCCTGCTGGCCGACGCCTCGCCCGCCGCCGCGATGGTGTTCATCAACGAGGGCCAGCCCGGCCGCACAGAGCCGCTGTGGTTCAACTTCGATGGCCTCGACATCCCGACCTTCGCAGCCACCATGGAGACCGGCACGGCGCTCGCCAACGGCGTGCAGAACGGCCTGACCGGCCTCACCGCGCGCTTCAAGATCGACTGGCGCCCCGGCACCTACACGGTCCGCAACGTCATCGCCGAGACGCGCTCGGGCGACCCGAACAACGTGATCGTCGTGGGCGCGCACCTCGACTCCGTCGGCACCGGGCCCGGCATCAACGACAACGGCTCCGGGTCCGCGGTCATCCTCGAGATCGCCGAGCAGATGGAGAAGGTCAAGCCGCGCAACAAGGTCCGCTTCATCTGGTTCTCGGCCGAGGAGTCCGGTCTTCTCGGCTCCGAGGCCTACGTGGCCAGCCTGAGCCAGGCCGAGCGCAACCGCATCGCCGCCATGCTCAACTTCGACATGGTGGGATCGCCGAACTTCGTCCGCTTCGTCTACGACGGCGACCTGTCCGACACCGCTCCGCCGCCGGGCGGCGCGCCGGCAGGGTCGGACCAGATCGAGAAGCTGTTCCTGGACTACTTCGAGAGCCAGGGTCTGCCCACGGAGCCGACCGAGTTCGACGGCCGCTCCGACTACGGGCCGTTCATCGCCGCCGGCATCCCCGCCGGTGGGCTCTTCACCGGTGCCGAGGGCATCAAGACCGCCGAGCAGGCCGCCATCTACGGCGGTGTGGCGGGCGAGCCGTACGACCCCTGCTACCACCTGTCTTGCGACGACATGGACAACCTCAGCCTGACGGCTCTCGACCAGATGAGCGACGCGGCCGCGCACGCGACCATCTCGCTGGCGCAGAGCACCCAGCTGATCAACGGCAAGCGCGGCAAGGGCAACTTCAACGTCCCGCCGGGGCACCTGAAGCGGCCCGCAAACCGCACCTGGCGCTGACCTGAGGCGGGCGGCGGGGTCCCAGGCCTCGCCGCCCGCTCGCTGAGGACGTGCAGGGGGCCGCACGGACTGCCATTGTCACCGGTCCGTGAGATGCTGCCGGCATGGCTAGCACCCACCGACTGAGCTGCCCGGCCGCCGGCAGCGCGCGTCTGCGCCGGCGGCCGGCTGCAGCGGTCGCCGTGCTGGCCTTGGCCGTGGCAGTCGCCACGCTCCCTTCCCCCGTCGCAGGCACCGAGGCCGCACTCGCGCGGGCCGCGCATGCGGCTGAGGTCATCGCGGTCGGCGGCGGCGCGGCGCTGCCGGACAACGCCGTCGCGCGGTTCCTTGATGGCTCCGGGCCGGATGCGCGACTGTCCGGCGGAGACCGGTTCGCGACCTCGTCCGCCATCTCACGCCACGCGCATCCCGACGGCGCCGACACCGTCTACCTCGCCACGGGCTTGGACTTCCCCGACGCGCTGTCCGCCGTCACCGCCGTCGCCGCCGACGACGCCGCCCTGCTGCTCGTGACCGGCAACGACCTCCCCGCACCAGTCGCCACCGAGCTCCAGCGCCTCAACCCCCGCCGCATCTACCTGCTCGGCGGAACCGCCGCCGTCGGCCAGGCGGTCCACGACCGCGTCAAGGCGCTCACCGGCCTGACACCGCAGCGGCTGGCAGGCACCGACCGCTACGCCACCTCGGCCGCCATCTCACGCCACGCGCACCCCGACGGCGCGGACACCGTCTACCTCGCCACGGGCTTGGACTTCCCCGACGCGCTGTCCGCCGTCACCGCCGTCGCCGCCGACGACGCCGCCCTGCTGCTCGTGACCGGCAACGACCTCCCCGCACCAGTCGCCACCGAGCTCCAGCGCCTCAACCCCCGCCGCATCTACCTGCTCGGCGGAACCGCCGCCGTCGGCCAGGCGGTCCACGACCGCGTCAAGGCGCTCACCGGCCTGACACCGCAGCGGCTGGCAGGCACCGACCGCTACGCCACCTCGGCCGCCATCTCACGCCACGCGCACCCCGACGGCGCGGACACCGTCTACCTCGCCACGGGCTTGGACTTCCCGGACGCCCTTGCCGCGGCGACGGCGGTGGCAGTGGCCGATGCCGACCTCGCGCTGGTCAACCCCCTGTGGCGCCCGGCGCTCGGTCGGGCGACGGCGATCGCGCGGCAGGGCTCGGGCAACGTCAGCATCGCCGCGATCGGCACCGACGGGGTGCTCGTCGGCCACCGCGCGGAGCGGGCGGTCCCGGCAGCGAGCGTCCTCAAGGTGATGTTCCTCGCGGCCTACGTGCGCGACCCGTCCGTGCGCGACCGGGCCTTGACCGCACAGGACCGGGCTCTGCTGGAGCCGATGATCACGCGCTCGGCCAACGAGCCGGCGTCGGCGATCGCCAACCGGCTTGGTCCGAGGGCGCTGACCGCGCTGGCCGCGGCGGCCGGGATGCAGGACTTCTCCTACACACGACCTTGGGGGCTCAGCCGGACGTCCGCGCGCGACCAGGCGCGGTTCCTGCTGGCGCTTCCGCGACTGCTGCCCACGCGGCACCGCGACTACGCCCTTGACCTGCTCACCAGGGTTGTGCCCGACCAGCGCTGGGGCGTCGGCGCCCTCGACACCGCGCCCTGGCGCCAGCACTTCAAGGGCGGCTGGGGCTCGGGGACGGGGGCGGTCACCCATCAGGTGGTGCTGCTGCGCCACCCCGACGGCAGCTCGGTCGCCGCGGCCGTCATGATCACCGGCAGCCCCAGCCACCGGTACGGGACCGACACGCTGCGGCTGGTGTTCGCCGAGCTCCTGCGGGATCTCTGACCATCGTCCCGACAGCTAGCCGACGCGCTCTGCGTGCCGGCGGGCCCTTGATGGCCACCACGGGGACGACCGCGACCCCGACCACGGCGCCAAGCATCGACAGGACCGGATATGACGTAGCGCCCATCACGACACCGGAGCCCACACCGCCGCCCGCTGCCGCCAGTGCGACGCCCAGATCAACCGAACCTTGCACCCGGGCCCGGATGGCCAACGGCGCGGCATCGGCCAGGATCGCCGTCCCGCTCAGCAGCCCCAGGTTCCAGCCCACGCCCAGCAGCACCAAAGCGACGGCCAGCCCCACGGGCGAGTCGGTCGGTGCGGCCGCGGCGAGCAGCCCCGACAGGGCCAGCGTCGCGCCCGCGAGCGCCGCGACGACGCGCGGCCCGAAACGATCGACCAGCCTGCCCGTGATCGGGGACGGGAGGTACATGCCGGCGATGTGCGCGGCGATGACCGCCCCGGCCGCGGCCAGGCTGTGGCCGTGGTTGCGCATGTGGACCGGGGTCATGGTCATGATCGCGACCATCACCAGCTGGGCCACCACCAGGATCATCCCGCCTACGAGCACCAGCGACCGGGTCGCCAGCGGTGTGCTCGGGTTGGCGTCGACGACCGCCGAGGTCTCCGACGGCCGCTGAGCCAGGCTCCGAGCCAGCATCAGGGGATCCGGGCGCAGCCACAGCAGCAGCACCGCTCCGGCCAACCCGTACGCAGCGGCTCCCAAGAGGAATGGACCCGAGAGCCGCGGCAGCCCAAGGCTCTCCGCCAGGTCACCCATCACCGAGACGGCGTTGGGGCCGGCCACCGCGCCGAAGGTGGTCGCCAGCAGCACCGTGCTGACGGCCCGGCCGCGCTGCTCGGGCGCGGCCAGGTCCGCGGCGGCGTAGCGCGCCTGCAGGTTGGTCGCTGTCCCGGCCCCATAGACGAGCAGCGCGGGGAACAGCAGGGCGATGGAGCCGAGGTCGGCGGCGAGCACGACCAGCACGGCACCCAGCGCGCCGGCCATGTAGCCCAGGCCGAGTCCTCGGCGACGTCCGCGGGCGTTGGAGATCCGCCCGACCAGCGCCGCGGCGCCGGCGGAACCCGTGGTGAGCAGGGCCGCGGGGATGCCGGCGTAGCTGTTCGAGCCGAGCATGTCCCGGGCGAGCAGAGCCCCGACTGTGAGCCCGGCGGCCAGCCCCGCGCCGGATAGGACCTGGGCGGCGACAAGCGTTCGCAGCACGCGGACCTGGGCAGCCTCGCGGTCTTCAGCCACCTGCCCTGCCGGACTGCTCATGGTCATGGGCGCTCCCCGCCCGGCGGCGGGTGCAGACCGCCGGTCCTCCGGATCCAGCAGCGAACGACGCTACGCCATGCGGGCGAGCTCAGCGAGGCTCGCCGGGACGTGGCAGACGCGCCGGGTCGCCGATGGGCAGGCCCTCGGTGGCGTCGTCAGAGGGGTACAGCGCGGCGCTGAGCTGGCAGGCAGAGGAGATCGCGCACACGCCGGCCAGCGCCGCGGCGAAGTTGAACGTGCCGAAGCGGTGGGCGGCCAGGCCCTCGGGCTCCGGCCGGTTGGTCTCCCTGAGGGTCGCGACCGCACGCTCCGGGGAGATGGAGGGGTCAGCCCTGAGCATGTGCACCAGCGACGCGCTCACCAGCGGCGCCGCCAGAGAGGTTCCCGACGCCACCCGCAAGGACCCGTCCGCCGACAGCGTCAGCACGCGAGCGCCTGGCGCCGCCACGTCTATGTGCCCGGTGCGCGCCGCGTTCTCCGACAGATCCCCACGGCCATCGATCGCCGTGACCGACAGCACCTCCTCGAACGCGGCGGGGTAGCCCGCCGGCTTCGTGGGATCGTTGCCGGCCGCCGCCACCAGGGCCACTCCCCTGCTCTTCGCGTAGCGCACGGCGAGCCACTCGAGCAGCGATGGGCGTCGCCGCTGAGCGGTGTAGCTCATGTTGATGATGTCTGCGCCGCGCTGGGTGGCGACCAGGATCCCCAGCGCCGAGGCGATGCTCGAGTGGCGTCCCGTTGCCAGCGAGATGCGGATGGGCAGCACGTTGACGTGGGGGGCTGCGCCGTGGTGCGACGACAGCAGGACGCCGGCGACTGCGGTCCCGTGACCGGTGACGTCCTGCTGCCCGTTGCCGCATGGGTTCACCAGGTCGACGCCGGGCAGCACGTTGTCAGGGCCGATGTCGCGATGGGTGGCGGTCACGCCGGAGTCGATCACGGCCACCGTCACCGGGCGGGGCACCGTGTCGGGGCGGTCCGGATGCGGGCGCACCTGAGTGGCGACCTGTGCCTTAGGCCGGATCACGCGCATCCGCGGCGCGCTCTGCCGCGGTGGCTGGCCGCTCCCGGACTGGGCGGCCTGCAGAGCCGCCGCGATGTCGGGCTGGGCGCTGGGCGGCTCGCCGTGGACGAGGCAGTCGTACCACTCCCGCGCCAGCGACAGGGCGCCGAGCCGCAGCACGGGATCCCGCATGATCACGATCCCGGCCAGCATGGCCATCAGCAGCGCGAGCGCCACCATGCGACGCCACCGCAGAAGGAAGCGATGGCGCACGGGGACGCCTAGATCCCCCGGTGCGGAAGCGACCGCAGGCCGCTCGGACGGGACCATGAACCTCAGTGTGGCGGGGAGGGTTCGCCTACGACGCAGGTCGAAGGCAAACTGCATGCCAATTGATCCGGAATGACCACTCCCCCGTCAAGGGGAGGGCTGTTCCCCCTATCGACAGGGTAG
This sequence comes from uncultured Actinomycetota bacterium, assembly GCA_964629825.1. GTDB lineage: Bacteria > Actinomycetota > Nitriliruptoria > Euzebyales > Egibacteraceae > CAZVUW01. The sequence goes on along the minus strand of CAZVUW010000103.1, from coordinate 617 downwards.
CCACCGCCCTGAAGTGCGATCGCCGGATCGCCCGACCGTGCTGGTCCTCAGGGGGCCCCGCCGCTCGCGGCTGCTGGGCAACGGCAGCCGGTCGCTTGGGGACGCCGCCGAAGCCCACGCGGCTCGAGGCCGCGCAGCTCGCTCCGCGATGGCTGGACACTTGGGTGGCTGATCGGCCACCCAACCGTCCAGCCATCCGACCTGCGGCGCGTGGCAAGGGGCGGGAGCTGGCGACAGGCGGGAAGGCCGCCCTAACACGGCGGTGCGACCAGCGCCGGCTGCCTTGGGCGCGAACCCGGCGAGGAGACGTCAGCTCAGGGCCTGCTCCAGCCCGCGCAGCTCGCGCTTGAGCTCTGCGATCTCGTCGCGCAGGCGCGCGGCGTACTCGAACCGCAGCTCCGCCGAGGCCTCGTGCATCTCGTCGGTGAGCGACTGGATCAGCGCTGCCAGGTCCTCGCGCGGCAGCTCGGAGACGTCCGGCATCTCGGGTGCCCCCGCCCGCCGCCGCTTGCCGCGAAGGTTGGGGACGGCCGCCTTGTACGGCACGCCGGCCTCGGCCGCCCGGGCCATCTGGATGATGTCGCCGACCTTCTTGCGGATGGTCTGCGGGTCGATGC
>CAZVUW010000102.1:4857-11271 GCA_964629825.1 uncultured Actinomycetota bacterium | reverse complement strand
GTGAGCGCATCCGCCAGCTCACCACCGACCACACCCTGGTCGAGCAGTTGGTCAGGGAGGGTCGGATCTCCCCTGAGCAGGCCGCGACGCACCCGCAGCGCAGCGTCATCACCCGCGCCATCGGCGTGGACCGCGACGTCGATGTGGACAGCTTCCCGCCCCTGGAGCTCGAGGCCGGCGACCAGGTGCTGCTGTGCTCCGACGGCCTGACCGGACCGGTCAGCGACGAGCGCATCTCGGCGATCCTGTCCGAGACCCCCGACGCCGAGGCCGCCTGCGCTGCCCTGATCGACGCGGCCAAGGCCGGCGGTGCCCCGGACAACATCACCGTGGTCCTGCTCCGGGTCGAGGAGGACCCCTCCCGCCCGCGCCCGGCGACCCCGCCCGTCGACGACGTGACCAGCACCGGCCCCCTGCCGGGTCCGGCGCCCCTGCGGACCTCAGAGGGCGCGACCACGATCCGCACCCGCACCGAGGACCCCGACGCGCCGTGGGCCGAGCGCATGGGCCGCTACGGAGAGGCCCAGGGGGCGGACACGCTCGCGCCCTCCCACCTGCGGCCGCGGCGCAGCCGGCGCATCTTCGGCATCGTGCTCGGCGTGGTCCTGCTGATCGGGCTGGTCGGCGGCGGCGCGTACATGCTGCTGTCCCGGACCTACTTCGTCGGTGACGACGAGGGCCGCGTGGCGATCTTCAACGGCACCCCGCAGACCCTGTTCGGCCTGCCGCTGTACTGGGTGCATGAGACGACGGACCTGGCCGTGGAAGACCTGCCACCACGCACGGCCGAGCGCGTCGCCGAGGGGCTGACCGCGACCTCGCTGACCGACGCGCGCGAGATCGTCGAGCGCTATCGCGACATCATCGCGAAGGAGCAGGAGACGCCCGCGCCGCGGCGCACGCCGACCAGGGGCTCATCTCCCAGCCCCAGCCCGAGCCCTAGCCCCAGCGCCAGCCCCTCGCCTACGCCCGGTGCGACGAGCACACCGGACGCCCCTCCGGCGCCATGAGCGCCGCCGCCCCGGCGTCCCTGACCCGCAGACCGAGCCAGACCGCCAACACCGAGCTCGGCCTGCTGGTCCTGGCCATCCTCATCATCCTGCTGGCCTACGCGCTGGTGGGCCTGGCTCAGGAGCCGGTGCTGCCAGCAGGCCTGCTCGGCTATGGGGGCTCGCTGGCGGCCATGGCGGCCGTCGCCCACATCGTCCGCCGCCGCACCGCCCCCGGCGCCGACCCGCTGCTGCTGCCCCTGGCCTTCCTGCTGAACGGCATCGGCCTGGTCATGGTGCGGCGGATCGACTTCGCGCGGGTGGCCAGCAACCCCGACGCCAACGTCCTGGCGCCGCAGCAGTCGATCTGGACCTTCGTCGGCATCGCGGCCTTCTGCACGACCCTGCTGCTCATCCGCGACCACCGGGTGCTCGACCGCTACCGCTACGTCATCGGCATCGGCGGAGTCGTGGCGCTGCTGCTGCCGCTGCTGCCCGTCATCGGCGTGGAGATCAACGGCGCCCGGATCTGGCTGCGGCTGTTCCGGTTCTCGATCCAGCCGGGCGAGTTCGCCAAGATCGGCCTGGGCGTCTTCTTCGCCAGCTACCTGGCTGACAAGCGCCAGCTGCTGTCGGCGGCGACCAGCCGCCTCGGGCCGTTCATGGTCCCGCCGGCGCGCGCGTTCGGCCCGGTGCTGGCGGTGTGGGCCGCGAGCCTGTCGGTGCTCATCTTCCAGCGCGACCTCGGCCTGTCGCTGCTGCTGTTCGGGATGTTCGTCGTCCTGCTGTACGTCGCGACGGGCCGGCTGTCCTACCTGCTCGGCGCGGGGCTGCTGTTCGCCGCGGGCGCCTCGGCGGCCTACCAGCTGTTCGGGCACGTGCAGCGGCGGGTGTCGATCTGGCTCGACCCGTTCGCGGACGCGCAGGACGCCGGCTTCCAGCTCGTGCAGTCGCTGTTCGCGCTGGGCACGGGCGGGATCCTCGGCGTCGGCTGGGGCAACGGCCGGCCCGACCTGATCCCCTTCGTGCAGACCGACTTCATCTTCGCCGCCTTCGGCGAGGAGCTGGGCCTGGTCGGCACGACCGCGATCCTGCTGTGCTACTTCCTGGTGGTGGGCCGCGGCTTCTCGATCGCGCTGCGCGCACGGGACGACTTCGGGATGCTGCTTGCGGCCTGCCTCACGATCATCTTCGGGCTGCAGGTGTTCGTGATCATCGGCGGGGTCACGCGGCTGATCCCGCTGTCCGGCATCACGCTGCCCTTCGCCTCCTACGGGGGCTCCTCGCTGATCGCGAACTACATGCTGATCGCGCTGCTGCTGCGCGTTTCCTCCGCGCCCCACCAGCAGGCGGAGGCACGCGCATGAGCCAGCAATTGCGCAAGGTGGCCATCGGCATGTTCGTGCTGTTCGCGGCGCTGTTCGTGAACCTGAACGTGGTCCAGGTGCTCCAGGCGGACGACCTGGCCAACGACCCGCGCAACAGCCGCCGGCTGATCCGCGAGTACAGCGTGCGCCGCGGCCTGCTGGTCGCAGGCGACGGAGCGACCGAGCTCGCCAACGTCGAGGAGACGGACGGCAGCCTGCGCTTCCTGCGGCGCTACACCGACGGCCCCCTGTACGCACCGGTCACCGGCTACCACTCGGTGGTGTTCGGCCGCAGCGAGCTGGAGCAGGCCGCGAACGACTACCTGGTCGGCACCTCCCCCGAGGCGTTCGCCCGCAACCTCGGCGATCTGCTCACGGGACGCGAGCGCAGCGGCGACGACGTCATCACCACGATCCTCCCGCAGGCCCAGGCGGCGGCGCGCGAGGCGCTCGGCAACCGGCGCGGCGCGGTCGTGGCCCTGCAGCCTCGCACCGGGGCGATCCTCGCGCTGTGGTCGTATCCGAGCTATGACCCGAACCGCTTGGCCACCCACGACCGCGCGGCCGCCAACGACTACTGGGCGGAGCTGAACGCCGACCCCGGGCGGCCGCTGATCAACCGGGCCGTGCGCGAGTGGTATCCGCCCGGGTCTGTGTTCAAGATCGTGACCGCCGCGGCGGCGCTCGAAGCGGGGATGTCACCGGACAGCACCTTCGACGACCCGGTCGAGCAGGACCTGCCGCAGACGACGGCGACGATCCGCAACTACGGTCGCGGCACCTGCGCGGGCGGCGGGACGATCACGCTCGCGCAGGCGCTGGCCGTCAGCTGCAACACCACCTTCGCCCAGATCGCGCTCGACCTCGGCGCGGACCCGCTGGTCGAGATGGCCGAGGCCTTCGGGCTGAACTCGCGGATCGTCGGCCCAGAGCACATCCCCAGCCCGCTGGACAGCCGCATGCCGGTGGACATGAACCCGCCGCAGACGGCGCAGGCGGCGATCGGCCAGTTCGACGTGCGCACGACCCCGCTGCAGATGGCGCTGATCACGGCGACGATCGCCAACGACGGCATCGCGATGCGCCCCCGCCTGGTCGAGCGGGTGGAGGACGAGCGCTCCGCGGTCATCGCCGAGAACGAGCCGCAGCCGCGCGACGAGGCCGGCGGCGACGGCCGCGTGCTCAGCGCGCGCACGGCCGCCCAGCTGCGCGACATGATGGTCGGGGTCGTGGCGAACGGCACGGGCCGCCGCGCCGCGATCCCCGGTGTGACCGTGGGCGGCAAGACGGGTACGGCCGAGACCGGCTCCGGGCCGCCGACGGTGTGGTTCGTGGGCTTCGCCCCCGCCGAGGACCCGCAGGTCGCCGTCGCAGTGGTCGTCGAGGACGGCGGTGACGTGGGCGACGAGGCAACCGGCGGAGCGCTCGCGGCGCCGATCGCGCGCGCTGTCATCGAGGCGGCCCTGGTGGCAGGCGGATGAGCGCGGTGCCCGCGGCTGCGAGGATGGGTGCCGCACGACGGCCGCCCGGAGGACCAACGGGGATGCGAGGTACGCCCGCCCGGATGAGCGACGAGGACGCGAGGACTGACCAGCATGGATGAGACCACGCCACTGGGCGGCAACCGTCGGGTGGTGGCCGACCGCTACGAGCTGCGCGGCCTGATCGGGCAGGGCGGCATGGCCGACGTCGAGCTGGCGCTGGACACGCAGCTCGACCGGCTGGTGGCCATCAAGACGCTGCACGGCCGCTACGCCAACGACCCCGCGTTCGTCGCACGCTTCCGGCGCGAGGCGCAGGCCGCTGCCAGCCTCAACCACCCCAACATCGTCGGCGTCTACGACACGGGCCAGCACAACGGCCGTCCGTTCATCGTCATGGAGTACGTGGACGGGCGCAGCCTCAAGGAGCTGATGCAGTCCGAGGCGATCCTGCCGGAGCGCGCCGCCGAGATCGCGGCCGACGCGGCGCTGGCGCTGCACTACGCCAACCAGCGCGGCCTGGTCCACCGGGACATCAAACCCGGCAACATCATGGTCAACAACGACGGCCAGGTGAAGGTCACCGACTTCGGCATCGCGCGGGCCGTGAACGCCGAGACCATGACCCAGACCGCCGCCGTCTTCGGCACCGCGGCCTACGTCGCGCCCGAGCAGGCCCAGGGCGAGCCCGTCGACGGCCGCACCGACATCTACGCGCTCGGCTGCGTGCTCTACGAGATGCTGACCGGCCGCCAGCCCTTCCAGGCGGACTCCGCGGTCGCGCTCGCCTACCAGCACGTGTCCGCCACGCCGGTCCCGCCGAGCCAGCTGAACCCCGAGGTGACGCCGGCGCTCGAGGCGGTCGTGCTGCGCGCCATGGCGAAGAACCCGGACGACCGCTACGCCAACGGCCGCGAGATGCACGACGACCTGAAGCGGGCCATCGCGGGCCTGCCCGTGGCCGCGCCGGAGGTGGTCGCCTACGAGCAGACCACGGCCCTGGACCGCACGGTCGTCGCCCCCGCCCCCGAGCCCTACTACGAGCAGGAGGAGTACTACGACGAGCCGCGCGGGCGCGGCTGGCTCGTGTTCCTCTTGGTGCTGATCGTGCTGGGCATCATCGTCCTGGCCGGCTACCTGCTCACCGACTTCTTCCGCAGCGAGGAGGTCGAGACCGCGGTCATCCCGGAGCTCACCGGAGAGCCGCTGGTCGAGGCCCAGCGGCAGCTGCGCGAGCTCGGGTTCACCGACGTGCAGCTCGAGGACGTCGAGACCGAGGAGTTCGAGCCCAACACCGTCATCGAGACCGTTCCACCGGCCGGGACCGACCACCCGCTCAACGAGACCGTGACCATCCGCTTCGCGGTGGGGCCGGAGACGGTGACGGTTCCAGCGGTCGCGGGGCTGACCGAGGAGGAGGCGCAACGCGTCCTGCGCGAGGCGAACCTGTCGATCGGCGAGCGGATAGCCGAGCCGAGCGAGGAGGTGCCGGAGGGCATCGTCATCCGCTCGGAGCCGCCGGAGGGCCAGGCCCTGCCGCCGGGCTCGCCGGTGTCGCTGGTGGTGTCCACCGGCCAGGAGGAGTTCACGATCCCCAACGTCGTGAGCCTGCCCGAGGCCGACGCGATCGCGGCGCTTCAGAACGCCTGCTCGAACCCGCCGTGCGTGCAGGTCGTGATCGCCGGGCGCGAGTTCAGCGACACGATCGCCCAGGGTGCGGTCGTCCGCCAGGACCCGCCCAGCGGAACGCCGGCCAACCGCGGCGTCACCGTCTCGCTGATCCTGTCCGACGGTCCCGAGCCCGAGCCCGAGCCGACGACCGAGCCCGAGCCGACCGTCGAGCCGACGACCGAGCCGGAGCCGACCGCGGACCCCACGCCGACGGCGGATCCGACCACGACGGACGACCCGACGGACGACGCCCAGCGCTAGGCGGGCGGCCGTCAGGCGCTGGCGCCCACCGGCGCCCGCAGCGAGCGCAGGAAGTTGGCGAGCAGGTCCATCCCGGCGCTGGTGAGGATCGACTCGGGGTGGAACTGCACGCCCTCGATCGGCAGGCTGCGGTGGCGCAGGCCCATGATCAGCTCGGTGCCGTCCACGGCGGTGCAGGTGGCCGTGACCTCGAGCTCGGGCGGCATGGACGCCGGATCGACGACCAGCGAGTGGTAGCGGGTCGCGTCGAACGGCTGCGGCAGCCCCTCGAACACGCCGGCGCCGTCGTGGTGGATGAGTGACGTCTTGCCGTGGACCAGCTCGGGCGCGCGCACGATCGCACCGCCGTACACCTCGGCGATGCACTGGTGGCCGAGGCACACGCCAAGAATCGGGACCCTGCCGGCGAAGACGCGGATCACCTCGTTGGACAGCCCGGCGTCGGCGGGCGTGCCCGGTCCGGGCGAGATGACGATCCCGTCGGGGGCGGCGGCTCGCAGCTCCTCGACGTCGAAGGCGTCGTTGCGCTCGACCGTGACCTCGGCGCCGAGCTCCCCGAGCTCCTGCGCGAGGTTGTAGGTGAAGCTGTCGTAGTTGTCGACGAGGAAGATCCGCGCGCTCATGGCAGCAGCGTAACGCGGTGGG
>CAZVUW010000102.1:0-4757 GCA_964629825.1 uncultured Actinomycetota bacterium | reverse complement strand
CCGTAGATCGGGTTGGCGTGCGTCAGTGACGTGCACTCGGTCCGCCCGTAGCCCTGGCGGACCCGCGCGCCGGTGAGATCGCCGAAACGGGTGGCGACCTCCTCGGAGAGCTCGCCCGAGCCGGACAGGCAGATCCGCAGCGAGGTCAGGTCGTACTTGCGCGCCTTCGACAGGTCGGTGACGGCCGCGTAGAAGCGCGGGATGCCGGCCAGCAGCGTCGGGCGACGCCGCTCGATCGTGCGCAGCGCGTCGCTCGGGTCCGGGGTGGGCAGCAGCGTCAGAGTGGCCGCCGACAGGACCCCAAGCAGCACGCCCAGCGTCAGCCCGTAGGCGTGCCAGAACGGCACCAGGCACAGCAAGTTCTCGCGGCCGGCCTGGACGTCCGGCAGCCACAGCCGCGACTGGAAGGTGTTGGCGATCAGGTTGCGGTGGGTCAGCTTGATCGCCCGCGACGACCCCCACTGGTCGGGCGAGTACAGCAGGGCGGCCAGGTCCTGCGGCGAGATCGGCGGCTGCTGGACGGTGGGGCCGGTGCGCAGGATCAGCTCGCGCATCCGCAGGACGCCCTCGGCCTGGTCGATGCGGACGCGCTCGCCGCCGCGGCGCCGCAGCAGCCCGAGCACCCCGAGCGCCGCCGTGTCACGCAGCCCGGTGGCGACGATGTGCTCGACGCTCGACAGCCGCCCCTTCAGCCCGGCCAGCCGGGGATAGGCGGTGTCGTGGCAGACCACGACGCGCGCGCCCGAGTCGTTCAGCTGGCGCTCCAGCTCGACCGCGGACGCGCTCGGGTCGTGCTCGCTGACGACGGCGCCAAGGCGCAGCACCGCGAACAGGGCCACGACGTGCTGGGGGCAGATCGGCAGCAGCAGGGCGACGCGATCACCCGGCCGCACGCCCAGGTTGGCCAGGGCGGCGGCAAACCGGTCGACCTGGTCGAGCAGCTCGCGGTAGGTGAGGGAGTAGCCGAGGAAGTGGACGGCCTCGACCTCGGGGAAGTCCTTGGCGGCGTCGTCGAGGAGCCGGGTCAGCGCCACCTCGGGGTAGTCGTAGCCGGTTGGCACACCCGGTGGATAGCTCTCTAGCCAGGGGCGCTCCACCTCCGCCGGATCGGGCAGCACCCGCTCAGACATTTAGGGCCACCGCGACCACCGACAGCAGCATCGCCAGGACGACGACCACCGCGATGACGATCGCGGTCCAGCGCGACGTGCGCGGTGACATCATCCCGTTCCTCCTCCCCACCGGCTCGCTGCGGCTCCCAGTACCGGGTCGTCGATGAACGTCCGGTCGAACCACGGGAACACCACCGTGAACAGCAGCACGACGGCGGCGACGGTCAGCACGACCAACACCGCGATGCGCACGGCGCGGCTCCCGCCCCTCGTCCCGTCTGCCATCAGGGTACGGCCACGGCCGAGGCTGACTCGACCAGCTCGGCGAACACGATCAGTCGCTGGGCGTTGGAGAAGCGCGGGTGGCAGGTGGTCAGGGTCAGGGTCGGCCGACCGGTGCCGAGGGGGTCGGGCTCGACCACCCAGAGCTCGTCGGGCCGGACCACCCGCGACTCGCGGACCACGTACACGTACGTGACGCCGTCGCGGCCGGTCACGTGGACCTCGTCGCCCGCGCGGAGCTGGTCGAGGTTGAAGAACGGCGCGCCGTAGGTGGTGCGGTGCCCCGCCACCGCGAAGTTGCCGTCCTGCCCCGGCAGCGCCGTCTCCGGATAGTGGCCGGGGCCGCTCTGCAGCGTGGTCAGGTCGACTCCCGACACCACGAACAGGGGGTCCTGCCGCACCGGCCGGACGTCGCTGCCGGGCCGGGCGAACTGCAGGACCGCCACCGCGTCGCCGGGGTCCACGGGGCCGATGTCGGCCGGTGCCACCTGGTCCGGCTCCCCTGGCAGCTCCTGGACCGGGTCGCCGACCTCCAGCTCCCAGCGCTCGAGCAGCTCGGCCTGGGCGGCGCTGGTCTGGAAGCGCGTGAACAGCAGCGAGTAGACGAGGTAGAGGAGGACGACGACCCCGGCCAGCACCAGGGTCCAGCCGAGAATCCGCAGGGCGCGGACCGCCGCCCGCGACGAGCCCGGCGAGGATCGCTGCACGGGTGCCTCGACCGTGCTCACGGCGCCTCGGGGGAGTCGATCGGGCGGGCGTGCTGCATGGCGGTGACGCCTTCGAACGCGGGGATCAGCAGTTCATCCTCCGACTCCACGGAGAAGCCGAGCTGGAAGCGCAGCACCGCATCGGAGAAGCGGCGCACGCCGGCGTCGCGGTCCAGGGCCGCCCGCAGCTCCGTCTCGTCACCGATCGCCTCGATCACGTAGGGCGGCGAGTGCGTCTTGCCGTGCAGAAGCAGGACGTTGCCGACGCAGCGGATCGCGGTGGTGGCAAGAATCCGATCGCCGTTGACGCTCATCGCCTCGGCCCCGCCCGCCCACAGCGCGTTGATGACGGACTGAAGATCTTCCTCGTGGATGATGTAGTCGTTGTAGTCGCCGTCGGGCGGCGGGGCCAGCGAGGAGTCGCGCAGCTGCACCACCAGGCCCGGGCCCGCCACGGCGGTCATCCCGGCGGGCGCCGCCAGGGCGTCCACCTGCGCAGACAGGGCGGCGATCGCCTGGCCGCCGCCACCGGTGCCGTCGCGCTCGTAGGCGTCGATGCGCTGCGACAGCTCCTCGACGCGCGCTGCCAGCTCGGCGTTGCGCTCCTGCTCCGCCTGGATGAGCCCCACCAGCTCCACCCGCTGACCCTGCCGCGCCTCGACCGGGATCGCGCGGTTTGTGGTCACGAGGACGACGAGGAAGAGGCCGACGGCGGCGGAGGCGAGCGCCCGCAGGACCACGGAGCCCGGCAGCGGTCGGTCAGCCTCGGCGGGGGCGTCGCCCAAGGTTGCCTCGCCAGATTCCACGTGTGGAGACTTCCTGCCGTCGCCTGACCAACCTCGACCGGAAACAGTAGCATCGGGGGTCCCGCAAGAGCCTTCCTGGCAGAATCCCGTTCCGCCTGCGCTGGGCGGGGTTCAGCCTTCGAGCGAGGTGGTCTAGTCGTGCCCAAGTCCCGCGGCCGTGGGTCCAAGCGTTCCACGTACATCCCACCCAAGCCGCCCAAGCCCAAGCCGAGCCCGCGCTGGGTACCGATCCTCGGACTGGCGCTGATCGGTCTGGGGATCCTCCAGGTGATCCTCACCTACGTGGTGACCCTGCCCGGCGGCAGCATCAACCTGATCATCGGGTTCGTGCTGATGGCCGGAGGCCTGATCACGCTCAGCCAGTGGCGCTGACCTTCGCGGTGGGAATTTCAGCCCTGTAGTTACCCACAGGATTGTCCACGGCTGGGGACGAGCACGCCGGTCGAACTTCACAGGTGTCATTAGCCCACAGAGTTATCCACAGACTGTGGAGCGACCGGAGGCGGGAAGCCGGCGCTCTGGGGGCTCAGCGATCGTCGCCGCTGAAGCGGGGCCCGGCGGCGCGGGCGACCTCGACCCGTTCGGTCATCTTCTCGCCGCAGTGACGCGGCGGCAGCGGTGTGCCCCGGGCCAGCAGCAGCAGCTCGGCGCCGCAGCCGCTGCACCAGTAGACGATCCGCTCGCTGCGCGGATCGACGCGCACCGGCGGCCCAGAGGGGATGTGGTCCGCCCCGGCGCGCAGGGACCTCAGCGAGGCGAAGCCGATCCGCAGGATCGCCAGCGACAGCAGCGGCGCGAAGACGTAGGCCGCCGGCACGTCGCTGACGAGGACCACCAGCGCGCCGATGACCAGCGCGGCGGTCAGGACACGCCTCATCACAACCTCAGCCGAGCCGCTCGATGATGGTCGCGTTGGCCAGCCCGCCACCCTCGCACATGGCCTGGAGGCCGTAGCGGCCGCCGGTCTGCTCCAGGGCGTGCAGCATCGTGGTCATGAGCCGCGCCCCGGAGGCCCCGAGGGGGTGGCCCAGCGCAATGGCGCCACCGCGCGGGTTGACGCGCTCGTAGTCGGCGCCGATCTCGCGCCGCCACAGGCCGATCACCGGCGCGAAGGCCTCGTTGATCTCGAAGTGGTCGATCTGCTCGATCCCCATCCCGGCGCGCTCGAGCACCTTGCGGGTGGCGGGGATCGGACCGGTCAGCATGGTCACCGGGTCGGTGCCGACGACGGCGAACTCGGTGAAGCGCCAGCGCGGGGTGAGGCCGAGCCGCTCGGCGGTGGCGCGCTCCATGATCAGCAGGGCGGCGGCGCCGTCGGAGATCTGGCTGGCGTTGCCCGCCGTCACCGTCCAGCGCAGCTCGGGGTGCGCAGCGGCGAGCTCGTCGGTGTGGAAGGCCGGCCGCAGCTTGGCGAGCCCCTCGATCGTGGTGCTGGGGCGGATGCCCTCGTCGACGCGGTGCTCCTCGACGCTGCCGTCGGGCAGGGTGACCTTGACCGGGAGGATCTCGTCGGCGAACTTCCCCGCCTCGGTTGCGGCCGCGGCCCGCTGATGCGAGAGCAGGGCGATCTCATCCGCCTCCTCGCGCGCGATGTCCCAGCGCGCGGCGATGATCTCGGCCGACAGCCCCTGCGGGACCAGCTGGTCGTCGTAGCGGGCGCGCAGGCGCTCGCCGTAGGGGTCGCCGCCGCGGGCGCTGGACAGCATGGGCACGCGGCTCATGCTCTCGACGCCGCAGGCGATGGCGATGTCATAGGCGCCGGCGATGACCCCCTGGGCCGCGAAGTGCGCCGCCTGCTGCGACGAGCCGCACTGGCGGTCGACCGTGGTGGCCGGCACCGACTCGGGCAG
>CAZVUW010000101.1:0-11398 GCA_964629825.1 uncultured Actinomycetota bacterium | reverse complement strand
CCTGGAGAAGCTCCGCTTCAACCTGGTCGGCTTCGGCTGCACCACCTGCATCGGCAACTCGGGCCCGCTGGCGCCCGAGATCTCGGCCGCCGTCAACGAGAACGACCTGGCGGTCGTCTCGGTGCTGTCGGGCAACCGCAACTTCGAGGGTCGCATCAACCCCGACGTGCGGATGAACTACCTGGCCTCGCCTCCGCTGGTCGTGGCCTACGCGATCGCCGGGACGATGGACATCGACCTCTACAACGAGCCGCTGGGCACCGACCCGGATGGCCAGCCGGTGTTCCTGCGCGACATCTGGCCCGACAGCCAGCAGGTCAACGCCGTGCTGTCGGACGCCCTTCAGTCCGACATGTTCCGCCGCAACTACGCCGAGGTCTTCAAGGGCGACGAGGCGTGGAACAACCTTCAGACCCCCGAGGGCGACCGCTACGCCTGGGACGACGCCTCCACGTACGTGCGCCTGCCCTCGTTCCTCGAGGACGTGCCCGCCGAGCCGGAGCCGGTGCGCGACGTCCGCGGCGCGCGGGTGCTCGCGAAGCTGGGCGACTCCATCACCACGGACCACATCTCCCCCGCCGGCGTCATCCGCAACGACAGCCCGGCCGCGGAGTGGCTGCGCGAGCACGGCGTCGAGCGCGCCGACTTCAACTCCTACGGCTCGCGCCGCGGCAACCACGAGGTGATGATCCGCGGCACCTTCGCCAACATCCGCCTCCGCAACCAGCTCGCCCCCGGGACCGAGGGCGGGTTCACCACCCACATCCCCTCCGGCGAGGTCACGACGATCTTCGACGCGGCCATGCGCTACGCCGAGGAGGGCACGCCGCTGGTCGTCCTGGCCGGCAAGGAGTACGGCTCAGGCTCGTCACGTGACTGGGCCGCCAAGGGCACGCACCTGCTCGGCGTCCGCGCCGTCATCGCCGAGAGCTACGAGCGGATCCACCGCTCCAACCTCATCGGGATGGGCGTGCTCCCGTTGCAGTTCAACGACGGCGAGTCCGCCGAGTCGCTCGGCCTGACCGGGCACGAGACCTACGACATCCTCGGGCTCGAGGCGCTCAACGAGACGGTGCCGTCCCAGGTGACCGTCCGCGCCGACGAGACGGAGTTCACGGTCCGCGTGCGCATCGACACGCCCAACGAGGCCGAGTACTACCGCCAGGGCGGCATCCTGCTGCACGTCCTGCGTCAGCTGAGGGACAAGTAGAGCCCACCCGAGACAACGACTACCCGATACATCCGGATGAACGATGGCAGGTTGACTCCGACTGTCGGAGTCAATCTGCCATATCTAAACCGGATACGTTGATCGCGCGCTTACGTCACAGGTGGTGGAGGTCCGTGACGTCCTCTACGGGCCGGTCGCAGGTCGGGCACCACCAGCGCGTCTCAGCGGGCGTGCCACACACGGCGTGGCGGACCAGGGGCTCGCCGCCGCTGCGGCGTGCTCCCCAAGCGGTCAGCAGCCGCAGGGCGTCGCCTAGGTCCCGTCCCGCGGCGGACAGCTCATAGGCGTAGCGCAGCGGGCGGCGCGTGTAGGGCGCGGCGATGACCACCCCGGTCGCTTCCAGCTGCTTGAGCCGCGCGGACAGCGTGCTGGCGACTATGCCGGGGACGACCTCCTCCAGCTGGCCGAAGGTGCGCGGGCCCTCCAGCAGCGAGTCGACGATGAGGAGGCTCCACCGGTCCCCCACCGCCTCAACCGCCGACACCAGGTCGGCCGACACCTCCGAGGCTTCCATGCCCAGCAAGGTAGCGCGGCGCGCGCGCCCGCAACGCCTACCCGCGTTCAATCTCGGGCGCCGCGGCGCGCCGGCCGGCCCTCGACCGATGGGTGGACGGTTGCGTGGCTGATCGGCCACCCAAGTTCAGCCATCTCGCGGAGGTGCTAAGGTAGTCACTATTGAGTTCCTAGTGACTACCTCCTTGGAGGCCGGGCATGGCACCTGACGACCTGACCAGCACGATCCCCGCGGTGGCGGAGCGGGTCGCCGCCTCCACGGCTCGAATCGGACGCGGCAGGGGGCGCGGCGCCGGCTTCGTGCTGGCAGACGGCTACGTCGCCACCAACGCCCACAACCTGCGCGGCCCCAACGTCACCGTCCGCTTCCTGGACGGGCGCCAGGAGGTCGGCGAGGTCCGCGGCTACGACCCTGACGGCGACCTGGCCGTGATCGCGGTTCCCACCGGCTCGGCGGCGCCGCTGCAGTGGGGTGAGCCGCCGAGGACGCTGGGCACCCCCATCTACGTGGTGACGGCGGGCTGGTCCGGAGCGGTTCGGGCCACAGCGGGACGGATCAGCAGCCTCGGGACCGCCTTCCGCTCCCCGCGGGGGCGCCTGATCGAGGACGCGCTCGAGCACACCGCTCCCCTGGCGCCGGGATCCTCGGGCAGCCCGCTCCTCGACGGAGAGGGGCGGCTGGTAGGCATCAACACCCACCGCATCGGCGAGGGCTTCTACCTGGCGGTTCCCGCCACGGCCCCGCTGCGCGAGCGCTTGGAGGCGCTGCGTGCAGGCCGCTCGGTCGAAGGCGTCCGCCTGGGGGTCGCCGTCGCCCCGCCCGAGGTCGCGCGGCGGCTGCGCAGCGCCGTCGGCCTCGAGGAGCGGGAGGGCCTGCTGGTCCGTGGCGTCGAGGAGGGCGGCCCCGCAGACCGCGCGGGCGTCCGCCGCGGCGACCTGCTCGTGCGCGCCGGGGGCCGGGATCTCGCGTCGAGCGACGACCTGTTCGAGGTCCTCGGGCAGCACGACCCCAGCGCCAGCCTGGAGCTGACGGTGGTCCGCGGCGAGGAGGAGCGCGACCTGACGGTCAGCTTCGACGAGCCCGCCGCCTGAACCGCGCCGGAACTTGGCGCGCCACGCTCAGCGGCCCGGGATGCGCCGCGGGGTCGAGTGCTCCCAGTCGGCGAGCAGGGCGCGGACGGCCGCGATGAATGACAGCGGCTGGTCGAGGATCAGGTGGTGGTGCGCCGCGGGGATCTCCACGAACGGCGCCGAGCGCCCCAGCCGGTCCGCCATGTAGTCGGTGATGTCCGCGTCGACGATCGTCGACAGCTCGCCGTGGATGACGGCCAGCCGGCAGCGCACCCTGGCCAGATCGTCGCCGTAGGCCCGAGGATCCGGCTGCGACCGGCGGGTGAAGATGGCCGGATCGAACTTCCAGGTCCAGCCGCCCTCCACCTGCATCAGGCTGTGTCGACCCACGTGCTCCAGCACGTAGGCCGGCGGGTCCGGCTGCGGCGGGATGAGACGGAAGTGCCGCAGCGCCTCGGTGAGATCCGGGTAGACGCGCTGACGCCGGAAGGCGCGGCCGCCCCGGGCCTCCTCCGACTCGGGATCCGGCCTGCGCACGGGCGAGTCCACGACGATGGCGCCCGCGAGCCGATCCCCGTGGCGGGCGGCGGCGACGATCGTCACCAGTCCGCCCAGAGAGTGACCGACGACCGCCGGCGGCTCGATCATGCCGGCGGCCTCGGCGACGGCCAGCACCTCGGCGGCCCAGGTGTCGAGGTCGTAGGTGCGGCGCCAGCCCGAGTCGCCGTGCCCGGACAGGTCCACCGCCGCGACGCGCTGGCCGCCGCCGGCTAACAGCGGTCCCAGGTGGCTCCACCAGCGCGCGTGCGCCGCCCCGCCATGTACGAGGACGACCCCGGGTGCGCTGCGCTCCCCCCACGCCAGGTAGTGCACGGCACAGCCGTCCACCACCACCTCGCCCTCTTCCGGGCTGGTGTCGACGGCGCGCTGGAACCACTCCGGTGCCGTTGCGGCGCCGCTCAAGCTGACGACCTCATCGACTTCCTCCGCCAAGACGGCAGCGACGCCGCGCACGGTACTCGAACCATGCGCGGCGTCGGTGGGCGCCTGCGACTGTCGGGGGGTGGGGGGTGCCGCCGGCCCCCAGGGGGTCACGGAGAGTCGGGCGAGGAGGCAGAGACCGGCGAGGCGGCGGACTGCGCCGAGGCCGGAGACGCAGGGGACGCCGGGGAGTCCGGGGCGGGCGCAGGACGGGGAGCCGGAGCCTGCTGGGCGGACGCCGGGGCCGGCGAGGCCGGCGACGGAGCCGACGCCGGCGAGGCCGCAGAGGCGGGCGAGTCGGGCGCAGGGGCGGGCTGCACCGCGGACCGGACGGGTTGCGGAGCCGGCTGCGCGGAGGGAACCGCGGGGCTGGCCGGGCTGACGGGGCTGGCTACGGTGGCCGGGCTGGCCGTCGGGCTGCTGGTGGCGGGGCTGCTGGCGGCCGGGCTGTTCGCAGGGCTGTTCACCGCAGGGCTTGCCACGCGCTCGCTGTCCGGCGCGGGGGCCTGCAGAGCCCGCTCGGTCTCGTTGATCAGCTCGATCGGGGTGACGTCCTCGTTGCGGACGTCGAAGGCGACCAGGCTGCCGAGCGCCACCCCGGCCACCGCGGTCCCCGCGACGATGAGCTTCCAGTTCTCCGCAGCCATCTTCATCTCCTTGTGCTCAGGTGGACTTGGCTTGCTGACCTTCATGCTGGGCTCGTCCCATGAGGTGTCGGTGGCAGCCCGATGAGGGCTTCCTCACCGTCGGCCCACAACCGGCAGGTGCGGATCCAGGCGGCGGTCCGCTGCGGCCAGTCGGCCTCCTGGCGGCGGAAGGACGTGGTCGCCAGACCCAGCAGGACCCCTCCGGCCATCGCCCGCAGCAGGTCCGCGCCGACGCCGGCGGGAAGCAGCAGCGGGATCGCGGCCTCCTCGACGGCGCGCGCGTAGTCCAGGACGCGCTCTGCCGAGCCGGGGTAGACGTGCGCCAGCGCGAGCAGGTGGCCCAGCAGGTTCGCCACGTCGTCCCCAGCGCCGCCGATCCCGATCCCGTCCAGGTCCAGGAGGCCAGACACCACGCCGTCCCGGACCAGCACCTGCGCCTCGTAGAAGTCGCCATGGATGAGCCGCGGCGCGCCCGCGCCCAGCTCGGCGAAGCGGGCTACGAGGTCGTCGATGTCCTCTGATAGCTCTGGGACCGCCTGACGCAGGACTCCGCCGAGGTGGTCGAGGGCGCCCGGTCGCAGTCGCGGCGCCTCCGGCGCGTCCACCCGACCGAGTCGCTCCGCCAGCTCGAGCAGCTCGTCTGGAGCCGGGAGCGGCCCACCATTCACCAGCGGCTCAGTGAGGGGCCGTCCCGGCAGGGCCTCGATGACGACCAGGCCGAGCAGCTCCGACCAGCCGAGCACGCGCGGCGTCGGCAGGTGCCCCTCCAGGGCGGCGTGGGCCTGGAAGACGGCCCTGGCCCGCCGGGGTCGCAGCACCTTCGCGTAGACGGTGCGCCCGCCGGCCGAGAGGCTCAGAACCGCCCGGCTGCCGGGTCGGTAGACCAGAGGCTCGACCGTGACCGGCCCCTCCAGACCCATTCGCGAGAGCAGCCGCTCCGCGCCATCCGGGTAGGCGGCGTGCGGCAGGCCGGGCAGGAACGGGTCGTGTGGATAGCGCCAGATGCCGACCTTCTCGCCGCGCGGCCCCAGCACCACGCTGAGGTCCTCGGGTACGGAGCCCGTCGTGACCAGCGCTCCGAGCGTCTCCACACGCGGCTCCTCCCCCGGCCACGTGATCTCGGCCCCGTAGCGGACCGCCAGCCTGCGGCCGGGGTCATAGCTCACCTCGGATGGCCACACGCGCAGGAGCTCACCGCCGGCGGCGTCGACGGCGGGGGCGAGCATCACCCGCGCCTCCGGGGTCAGCAGCCGGGCAGCGGCCGGAAGGGCGTCATCCTGCATGCCCCAACCCTGACCTGGGCGGCTGAGGGCGACATGAGGCCAACATGAGCGGTGTCTCATGCAGGCATGGGAAAGGCCGCGCCGGGCTGGCGCGGCCTTCCACGATCAGGGAGCTTCGGGGGGGCTACCCGCCGGGCTCCTCGGTGCCGGCGCCGCCGTCGAGCGTGCCGCCGTCGAGCGTGCCGTCGTCCAGCGTGGCGCCGTCGAGCGGGTCAGCGCCGGGATCGATGGTCGCGTCGTCGGTGGCCGTCCCGCCCTCGCATGCGACCACGCCCAGACTGAGCAGGGCGGCAAGAGCCGTTGCGAGAGTGCGCCTCTTCATAAAGACCTCCAGGGCAGTGTCGACTGCGCTTGCCCTGGGGACCCTCCCCCTTCTGCCCGGGTGGAAACCCTGGCCGATCGTCCGCGCTAGCGCGTCGAGTCAGCCACCAGCTCGCGACCGGTCACCGACGAAGGCTCAATCCGGACATACCGATCACGCCTTCCGGCCACCCAGCTCTGGAGGGGGAGCTGGCGCAGCTCGGCGATCTCGCGCAGGTCCGTCACCTCCTCGGCCGTGCCCTGGACCAGCACGCTCCATCCCGAACGCCAATCCGGGTCGACGTCATCCACCTCGAAGGCGACCTTGGCCCCGCGGCCAACGTGGTCGAGCTTGGTGCCGAGAGTCGTGCGGAAGATGACCTTGCCGCGGTGCAGGACGTAGTTCACCGGAAGGTTCAG
The DNA here is from genome assembly GCA_964629825.1 of uncultured Actinomycetota bacterium. Lineage (GTDB taxonomy): Bacteria > Actinomycetota > Nitriliruptoria > Euzebyales > Egibacteraceae > CAZVUW01. Next base: position 4,952 of record CAZVUW010000101.1, on the reverse strand, counting down.
CGGAGCACCCGCGACCACGAACGCCAGCCGGCCGATCCGCCCTGAGAACGCCGCCAGGTGCTGGAGGCACTCCTCGCGCGACAGCTCCCTAAGCCCGTTGCCCTCGCCCTGCATCCTGCGCTCCTTGGTCGTGTTCGCCAAGTCGGATCGTACGTGCCCGCGCGACCGCTGAGCCGCGCCCGCACCTCTGCCGCGGTTGATCCGCTCAACCTCCGGCCCGTCGCTGTCGATGCACCCCATGCGACCCGCCCCGTCGCAACGTCCTGACGCCTTCCTCCCACGTGGTGAGCCATGCATCGACGCCCTGCACTCCGCCGCCTGCTCGTCTGCCTGACGCTGACCGGCGCCCTGCTCGCCCAGGCCGCGCCCACCTGGGCCAGCGGCGGAAGCTATGACCAGACCCTGCCGCTGCTCTACCCGACCGTGCCGGGCAAGACCAGCTTCATCGACTCCTACGCCGCCGGCCGTTCCGGCGGTCGTGTGCACAAGGCCACGGACATCATGGGCAGCAAGCTGCTGCCGCTGTACGCGTCCGTCGACGGGACGGTGTGCCACATCACCGGCGTCGACGAGCCCATGCCGAGCTGGGGGTACAGCCTCACCATCTGCGCGAAGGATGGGCGCAGGCACCGCTACATCCACCTCAACAACGACACGCCCGGCACCGACGACGGGCGCGGCGGGCCCGAGTGGGCCTACGCCCCCGGCATCCGCCGTGGTGTGACCGTACGTGCGGGTCAGTGGGTCGGCTACATGGGCGACTCGGGCAACGCCGAGGAGACCCAGGCGCACCTGCACTTCGAGATCCTCGACGACTCCGTGACCGACCCCTACGGCGACCACCGCATCAACCCCTATCGCTCTCTGCGCAGCGCCCTCGATGCCGGCCGCGTGGTGAGCTCTGCCCCCGACCAGGCTCCGCGCATCCGCTCGACGCGCGTGTCCGGCTCCGACCGCGTGGGGACCGCGATCGCCACCTCTGCGACCTGGCGCACGGCCCCCGCCGCCGTCGTGGCGGTCTCCGATCGGGCCGCCGAGGCAATCGTCGCCGGCCCCCTTGCCACCGCCCTCGGCGGTCCCGTGCTGCTGACCGTGCCGTGGGCGGTCGAGCAGCGAGTGGTTGACCGTGTGCGCGAGCTCGGTGCCTCCCGCGTGGTCCTCGTGGGCGCTGCCGCGGCGATCCCGGGTGTTGCCGAGACCTTCGCCGCGGCAGGCGTCCGGGAGGTCGAGCGCGTGGCGGGCGGCGACGTGTACGCAACCGCGGCCGCCGTCGCCCAGCGCGTCTGGGACGCCTACGGCACCGGGGCTCGCAGCGCGATCCTGGCGCTGGGCGACCACGCCGACCCAGGCCGCGCCTGGCCGGACGCGCTCACCGCGAGCTGGTACGGCTCGGTCATCGCCGCGCCCGTGCTTCTGACGGAGTCCGGGCGGCTGCCCGCGTCCACGGCCGCGGCCCTGGATGGCACCTCCTCCTTGACCGTGGTCGGCGGCACCGCCGCCATCTCCGACGGCGTTGCCGCCGAGGCACGACGTCACACCCGGCGCGTCCAGCGCGTTTCTGGCCCCACGCGTTACGAGACCGCCCTGGCCGTCGCAGATGTCCTGCGCGACCGCACCGATCGGTCGACCGTGTGGGCGGCTACCGGACGCGAGTGGGCGGATGCCGTCACGGCCGGCCCCGCCGTGGCAAGGGCGGGCAACCTCTTCGTGCTGATCGATGGCCTCGAGGGCGGCGGCGACCCGTCCGTGGGCCGGTGGCTGTGGCGCAACGGCGCGGAGATCCAGGCTGCGCGGGTGCTCGGCGGCTCGGCTGCCGTCACCTCAGGAGCGGAGCAGCGCCTGCTGCGCCGCGCCGGGTGACCCCCGCCGCGAGGCCGATCTGACGCCGGCCGCCTCCTCCGGGAGGCCGGTCGGCGTCATCCTGCGGTATGAGCCGAGGTTCGCCCGCCAGGCCGAAGATTCCAGGCGCGCGCCGTCCTACGTTGGGTTCCGACGACAACGAGGGAGGTTGCAGTCATGGATGTGTCGGACCAGGGTGGCGGAACCACGGCCCAGGTGCCACCACCACCGCAGGACTTCTCGAACGGCCAGCGGCCGTTGCGTCGGCCGCTCGATGACCGGGTGCTGTTCGGGGTCGCGAGCGGGATCGCGCGGGCCATCGGCCTCGACCCGGTGGTCGTGCGGATCGCCTTCGTGGCGCTTGCGGTCTTCGGCGGAGGCGGGGTGCTGCTGTACCTGATCGGCCTCATCGCGATCCCGTCCGAGCAGCCGGGCGACCCCGCTCTGGTTGCGCCGGTTCGCACCGGCGGCGGTCAGGGCGTCGCCCTGGCGATCGGGGCGGTGCTGATCCTGGTGGGCGTCGTGAACCTGGTGGGGCAGCTGTTCCCCGGACTGCGGGAGCTGGTGGGACCGCTGCTCCTGCTCAGCGCCGGCGCGCTCGTCATCGCCTGGAGCGTGCGGCGATGACCTCCACCGACGTGACCCAGCCCGTGACGCCTGCGGGCCCCTCCCAGCCTCCGCGCCGCGGCCCCTCCGCTGGCCGACTGGTCACCGGCCTGCTTCTGGTGCTGGTCGGAGTGGTGTGGCTCCTCAACGTCTTGGACGTCGCCGAGATCCGCTGGCAGACCGTCTTGTCGGCAGCGGTCATCGCCATCGGCGCGGCCCTGCTGTCGGTCGCCCGGCGCGGCGACAACGACGGCCTGATCGGCCTCGGAGTCGGCCTCAGCATCCTGCTGGTGTTCACCGCGGGCATGCCGAACCTCCCGCTGATGGGTGGGATCGGCGACCGCAACCTGCGACCCACGGGCGAGGTCGAGTCCGCATACGAGCTCGGCATGGGCACGTTGGAGCTCGATCTGACCGCCGCCGACCTGTCGCCCGGAACCACGGAGATCAGCGCCAGCGTCGGCATGGGCGAGCTGGTCGTCATCGTCCCGACCGACGTCGCCCTCGACATCGACGCCTCGGTGGGCGCTGGCGAGGTCGACGTCCTGGGCGAGGAGCGCAACGGCATCGCGCCCAGCCTCTCCGTGAGCGAGAGCGGCGGCGACCAGCGCCTCGTGCTCGACCTGTCCGTCGGCCTGGGAACCATCGAGGTCCAGCGGTGAGCGGCCCTCACCTGGTGAAGGAGCAACGATCATGAATCGCTCGGCGCTGGTGTTCGGACCCGTCTTCGTCCTTCTCGGCCTGGCTTACCTGCTCGATGACCTGGGGGTCTGGGACGTCCGCCTCCAGGTCCTCGGACCGGCCCTGCTGATCCTGGCCGGCATCGCGCTGGTCGGTGGCTCGATGGTGGGCGATCGCCGATGAGGGAGCTGCGACCGCCGCTCGTCGCCGGGGTCTGCCTGATAGTCCTCGGCGGGCTGTGGCTGCTGCGCAACCTCGGGCTCATCGGCTCGGTCCCGATCGGGCCGCTGCTGCTCATCGCAGTGGGCACGGTCATCGTGGTGGCCGCCCTGCGCGCACAGCCCACCTCTGCCTCCGCCGGTGCGACGCCCGCGGACACGCCGGTCGCGGTCCCGCTCGACGGTGCCACGCGCGCCCGGGTGCTGCTCGACCACGGCGCGGGCACGTTGACGGTCTCGGGCCAAGGCCGTCCGGGCATCTTGCTCGAAGGCCGCGCTCAGGGCGCCGCGGCTCCGATCATCCGCAGGGACGGCGACGTGCTCGAGGTGCGCCTGCGGCCGCTCAGCGGCGCCGAGCCAGGCGGCTGGCTGTCGCGCGCCGAAGCGCTGACCTGGCAGCTCGCGCTGAGCCCGGACATCCCGCTGGAGGTCGAGCTGCGCACCGGTGCATCACGCGTGCACGCCGACCTCAGCGCCGCCGCCGTCGAGCGCCTCACCGTTCGCACGGGCGCCAGCGACGTCGACCTGGTGCTGCCGGGCCGCGGTCGCAGCGCGACCTCGATCTCGGCGGGGGCCGCCGAGATCAGGGTGCACGTGCCGCAGGGCGTCGCCGCAGCCGTGCGCAACCGCACGGCCCTGGCGAGCTTCCGGATCGACGAGGCGCGCTTCCCGCGCAGCGGGGACGTCTACCGCTCGCCCGACTACGAGCAGGCGAGCGCCCGCGCCGACATCGACGTCGAGGGCGGGGTCGCCGCCTTCGAGGTGCGCTGATCCGTCAGGCCGACGACAGGCTCGGAGGCTCCGGCCAGTTGAGCGCGGCTCCGAGCAGGTCAGCATCAGAGCCGGCCTCGTCCTTCAAGACCAGAAGCGTGCGGGTGCGCCGCACGCCGGGAACCTGGTGCAGCCGCTCCAGGACGACGTCACGAACCGCGTCCACGTCGGGCGCCCGGACGATCAGCAGCGCGTCGTGGTCGGCAGCCATGACGGCGCAGTAGACGACCTCGGGCATCGTCTTGAAGGCCTCCATCGCGTCCCGCCAGCACTGCTGCTCGAGGGTGACGACGATGTGGGCGGTCACCCGCAGGCCCAGCTTTGCTGGGTTGAGGCGCACGGAGAACCCGGAGATCACACCGGAGGCACGAAGCCGGTCTACCCGGGCGTAGGCGCTTGCGCGGGAGATCCCGGCGCGCTCGGCGAGGGTGCGCATCGACATGCGACCGTCCTCGCACAGCAGCGCCAGGATGCGCTCATCCGTGGGGTCCACCTCCGCCGGCCTGTGACGTGCGCTGGCCCCGTGCGCACGCACAGACACATCGTGCTGCAAGACCATCTGAGGACTCCTCCGGCACGCCCGAATCCCCCCGAATGCGGCGTGCTCATCGTCCGCTGCCCGCCCTCATGGACGGGTGTCAGAAGATGATACGCACGCCGGCGGGGCACCGGTGAGATTTTCCCGATGCGCTGGATCGGGTGGACCGGGCGGATCCGGAAGGAGTCGGCGGGGTGGGCCGGTGCGGGGGGAGGCTCCCCCCGCACCGTCACCGCCTTAGTCGTTGATGACGATCTTGGCGCCCCGGATGGCCCCCCACTGGAGGTCCGGGTTGTAGT
>CAZVUW010000100.1:0-11398 GCA_964629825.1 uncultured Actinomycetota bacterium | reverse complement strand
CCGGGTAGCAGCCCTTGCGCAGGTGGACGTGGGTCGGCAGCAGCCCCAGCTCCTGCGGGCGGCGGCCCGGAGTGACGTCCTTGCGCCATTCGGGCAGGCCGTTGCTGATGCGCCAGGTCTCCCAGTCGTCCTCGGTGGCCTCGGGCAGATCCAGGCCCTCCACGCGGTCGAGGACCCAGTCCCGGGCGCCGAGCAGGTCCACGCCGCCGCTGCGGTCGCGGATCACCAGCCCGTCGCCGTGCGGTGCGGCCGTCATCGGCTCGGTGCGGGCGCCCGGCACCGCCACGTCCGGGCCGCGGACGCTGGCCAGGGCCAGCTCGGAGCTGACGTCCTGCACGGTCACGTCGGTGAGGAACCGCATGCGGTCGAGCGTCTCGGCCAGCGCCGGAGCCGCGTCGGGCGTGGTCGCAAGCAGCACGGCTTCGGCGTGGACAACCGCACGTCCCATCGCAAGGACGACGCCCTTCGGGTCCAGGTGGAGGAAGTCCGCGACGTCACCTGCGGAGGCGTCGGCCAGCGACTGCGACAGCATGTTGTGCAGGTAGCTGAGGCGGTCGGGCCCGCTCACGCGGACGGCACCCAAGGGGCGGAGGTAGACGGCGGGACGGTCGATCAGCGGTCGCATGCCCCCACCGTAGTCGCTTCCGACCGGCCGGCCTTTGCGCGCGAAGCCGTTGCCTGCGCCGGTCCCGGGTGTCATGCTGGCCGGACAACAGAAAGGAGGTGGTCCAAGAGATGAGTTCTGATTCTTGCGTGACCGTTGAGGTGATGAGCCGCTAGGCATCACCGGTCGTAGCCGGCATCCCTGACCGGACGCTGGTGCATAGCGAGACCACCGCTCGTCACCCGCTCGACTCGTCTGCGGGAGCTGGTCACACCCGCCCTCTCGGCGCCCAGCAGCGCTGGCCGTCGGGGCATGAGAGCCGACAGCGAGTGACGGATGCCCTGAAGGACCGGGTCTTCGGACCCGGTCCTTCTGCATTGCCAGGAAGCCGACCACCGCTCAGACCGACCACCGCCGTGCGTGGGTGCCTTCGACGAACCTTCGACCAGCCGCGCGCAGCACACCCACCTGCAGTGGTCGGTCAGGAACCTGCGCACCGCGATGCCCGCGGCCGCCGCGGCGGCAGGAACCACCCCCGCCCTGCTGCGTCCGCCCGAGCCGCCCGATGCCGCGGTGGAGGCCTTCGCCTCCGAGTACGGCGCCCTTGCGCGGCCCTCCAGGGCTGGCCCCGGATCGTGGCCTTCCTGGCGGTTGCGGTGCCGCTCGTGGGGCTCGCCGGTCCCGCGGCCCCGGCTCGGCTGGGGCTCATTGCGCTCGCTGTCTGGATCCTCGCGGCAGGGTTGGCCTGGCTGCTGGTGGGGCGCAAGGCCGCCCCCTGGGAGGGCTGAGGGGCCGACCGCCGCCCGGCGTGGCAGCATGCGGTCATGGCGAAATCAATGGTCGTGAAGGTCACGCACTCCCTCGAGGACCCGGAGCGCGCCCACATCGGCTGCAACATCGCCGCTGTGTCCCTGGCCGCCGGCCTCGACGTCCACCTGTTCCTGGCCGTGGAGGGGGTTCACCTCGCCCGGCCGGGCTTCCCCGAGCGGCTGGAGCTGGCCGAGGCTCCGCCCATCGCCGAGCTGCTCGACCAGATCTACGACTCGGGCAGCGTGACGGTGTGCACGCCGTGCGCCGCCCGTCGAGGGCTCGGGGCCGCCGACTTCAGGGACGGCACCGACCTCGCGGGCTCTGCGCGCTTCGTCGAGCTGGCCACGGCCGACGGCGCCACCGCCCTGGTCTACTAGCCGGCAAGGCGTTCCGCGCCGGCCGCCAGCAGGTCGGCGACCTCGGACGCCCGTGGGACGCCGCTGATGCGGTGGCGGACCCGATCCTGGGCGTCGACGACGAGGATTGTCGGAGCGCGCAGCACCCGGTGGCGGCGCGCCAGGGCGAGGTGCGCGGTCACGTCCGCGCTCAGCACCGCCACGTCACGACGGTCGGCGGCCACCGCTTCGAGCACCTCCCGCGCCTGCGCACAGGGGGCGCAGCCCGGTGCGGTGAACTCCACCAGCAGCGGGATCCCGGTCGGCGCGTCCAGCTCAGAGCGGACGAACACCTCTCCGGTGACGGGCCGGACCCGCCCCCAGCGCGCCCGCCACCACAGCGCCACCAGCCCGGTCAGGGCCAGGACCACGGCGAGGTTCAGCGCCTGGCCCCTCACGGCTGCACCGCCTCGCTGCGGCCGCGGGCGCGCTGCGCCAGCGTGTACAGCTCGCAGCCGACGCACAGCCCGGTGATCGCCAGGAGCGCCGACAGGGCGATCACGATCAGCACCAGCGACCAGCCGACGGTCTCGGCTCCGGCGAGCACGGCGACGAGGCCTCCGGCCGTGAACAGGAAGCCGACCAGCTGGGAGAAGCGCGGACCGGCCTCGGGCTCGGTGGCGGGAGGCGGACCCCAGTCCAGGCGGCGCTTCAGCAGCCGGAACAGGTTGCCGTAGGGCGAGCGGCGCAGCCCACCGAAGGCCGCGATGGCGAACACCGCGACCTGCGCGGCGAGCAGCGCCTCCAGTCGCGCCAGGTAGGCCACGGCCAGCACCGCGCTGGTCAGCGCTGCCGAGAAGCGGGGCCCGCGGACGTCGATCTGGAGGCCACCACCGGTGGCGCTGCTGAGGTCGCTGGACGGCACGAGGATCACCTCGGGGTGGGATCTGGGCGGAGCTCGATGTGGATGCCGCACTCGGTCTTGGCCTGGCCGACCCAGCGCCCGGAGCGCGGGTCCTCGCCCGGCGCCACCGGTCGGGTGCAGGGGGCGCAGCCGATGGAGGGGAACCCGACGTCGGCGAGGGGATGGCGCGGCAGGTCGTGGCGAGCGAGGTAGCCCTCGACGTCGGCGGCGGTCCAGGTCGCCAGCGGGGCGACCTTGACCAGCGTCCGCTCGCCGCGACGCGCCAGCCCGACCACGGGGGTCGAGGCCCGCTGGGACGTCTGCTCCCTGCGCACGCCGGTCGCCCAGCCGTCGAAGCACGCGAGCGCATCGTCCAGCGGCTGGACCTTGCGCAGCTGGCAGCAGCGGTCCGGGTCGCGCAGGTGCAGGGCACCGCCGAACCGGCGCGCCTGCTCCTCGACGGACAGCCCGGGGCGGACGTCGCGGACGTCCAGCAGCCCGAGCCGCCTGGTCAGGCGGTCGCGGTAGCTCAGCGTCTCGGCGAAGTGCAGACCGGTCTCCAGGAACAGGACCGGGACGCTGGGGTCGACGCGGGAGATCAGATGGAGGAGGACGGCGCTGTCCGCCCCGAAGCTGGACGTGACGGCGAAGCTGGGCAGGTGCTCCAGGGCCCACTCCAGGATCGCCTCCGCCGACTCCCCCTCGAGGTCCTCCGCCGCCGCAACCGTGTCGATCGCGGTCGTCATCGGCGCATCGCCCCTCGGCTCACCATGTGATGACCGCATCGGCTCGGCGCAGCAGGTCGACGACGTCGGCTCGGTCGAGGACCCTGATGCCGGCGGCCAGCTCGTCGGGGCGGATCCCGAGCCGGTCCAGGCTCGGGCCGTCGGCGAAGACCGGCACGCCGGACTCGATCAGCCCCTGAAGGTCGGCGCCGGCCTGGGGCTCGGGCAGCTCGACGCCGGCCAGCTCGACGGGGGCGGGGTCGGGCGCCGCGATGGCGAGGTCGACGCCGCCGTCACGCAGGAGCAGGGTCAGGTCGAGGTTCTCGGCGACGGCATAGGCGTTGGCCTCCAGCACCGGGTGGTTCGCGCGCGGCGGTCGCGGCGCGCTGCGGATGACGCTGACGACGGCACGCGCCATCACGCACCCCCCGAGCCTGGCGCCAGCACCAGGTCGGCGTCGCGCACGAACGCCCACAGGTCAGCCGAGTCGCCCAGCACGACGCCGCGCGGAGGCTCGCCTGCCGCCCACTCGTTCGCGGACTGGCTGTCCACGACCCAGTCGAGGGTGGCGCCGTGCACGCCCCGGCGCAGCAGCGCGGCGATGGCGTCACCGAGGGGGCCGCCGCGCGCGCCGAGCGCTGCGGCCTCGGCGTGGGCGAACACGGCGACGCGCGCGCCGCGGGCGAGCAGGCGCTCGGCGAGGCGCAGCGCGGTGATGCTCTCCCCGCTGCCGCAGGCCGACAGCACGAGCGCCACCTTCCTGGCGCTCACAGCCAGACCACCTTGTCGGTGCCGTCGACCAGCAGGTCGGCGACCTCGTCGAGGTTCAGGATCTTGACCCCGTCGGCGCGCTCGTCGGTCGGCACCGGACGTGCCCGCAGGGCCTGCTCTTCGGCGGCGACCACCGCGCCGGCCGCCAGGGCCTTCTTCACCGCCCCGGCGGAGTCGTGTCCGCGTCGCACCGCGGAGACCGCCGCGTCAAGGAGGACAACCGTGACCTCGTCACCGGCGCCGGCCCACTCGGTCGCCAGGGAGAGGGACCACGCGAGGTCCCGCGACACCAGGAGAGCGGTCCGCACCTAGCTCCCCTTGCGGATGAGGAGGCGGATAGCCGGGCGGCCGGCGCCGTCGGTGGCACGCTCGACGCCGAGCAGCTGATGGCCGGCCCGGTCGGCCCAGCGGGCGAAGGCGGCCGGGGCGCCGGGGCCCTCGGCCAGGACCTCGAGGACGTCCCCCGGCCGCAGCGCCGTGATCGCCCGCATGGCTCGGACGACCCCGGCCTCGCGCTGACCACCGCGCGCGTCGACCGTGGCAGAGGGCGGCTGGGGGGCGCCGCGCTCCACCCGGGTGGCGCTGCGAGCTCGGAGGACGCGCTCACCGCCGACGCCACCGGGCGCCTCGGAGAGCGAGACGGGCGCGCCGCCGGCCGCGAGCGCACCGAGAAGCAGGCCGCGCTCCATCGGCTCGACCAGTGCCGGCCGGACGTCGGCCAGGGGCGTCAGAGCGGACCCGACGCCGGCGATGTCGACGAAATCCTCTCCGGTGCGGACGATCCGCACGGTGGGCGCGTAGGGGCGCAGCGCGCCCACCGCGGCGCGCGCCGCCGTCTCCAGCCGCGCCGAGGGCGAGCGGTCCTGATCGGCCGGGACCTCGAAGCGGGGCAGCCGGGCGACCAGGCGGCGCCCCTCCAGCACCGCCACCTCATGGGCCCTTGCCGCCTGCGAGGAGGCGGGACCGGAGGCGGCACGGCCCTCGAGCAGCTCGACCAGAAGGCGGATGACCAGGGAGGCGGCGGCGCCGTCGTCGCCGGCACGCGGGATCGCGCTGGCGGCCGGCTCGGAGCGCGCCGCGTAGACCTTGGCCGGACGCCCGCCCCCGGGGTGCTTGCGCCGGCCGACGGTGACGAGGTCGGCGTCGGCGAGCAGCTCAAGGTGCGTGCGCGCCACGTTGGGGTGCAGATCGAACGCGGCGGCGATGTCGCGGACGGTCAGAGGGACGCGCGATTCGCGCAGGTGGTCGAAGATCTCGGCGCGGGTCGTCGAGCCGAGCGCACGCGCGACGCTGATGGTCTCGTTGCGCGTGCGGCGCTCTGGCAGGAGCTGGGCTGCTGTTGGCAAGGCGCACCTTCACGGGTCGACGGAGGGGCGTGTTGTAACCCTGTAAGCACTGATCGGCGAGCGGGTAAACAGTGAGAACTTGTTTGCTCTGCCAATCTAGACAGTGAGAACAGTGATTACTGGAGGCTGAGCACCAGACCCGACAGGCGCAGCGCGCCGGGAAGGACCTCGACCGACTCGAGGCGGATCTGCGCCGGGAGGCCCGGCAGCTCCACCGGGACCGTGCCCAGCTGCGGGAGGCCGGCGGGCTCGAGGATCAGCTCACCGCCCTCGACGCGCGGGACCACCTCGATCCGCTGCCCCGAGACGGTGATCGAGCCGCTCCCCTGCCTCAGCTCGATGGGCCCCGGTGCGGACACCAGCCGGTTCACGTTCGCCTCGTCGATCTCGACCACGAAGGTCCCCGAGCCGCCGCTGACCGGCATGGTCCCACCGCCGCCGAGGTCGGCCAGGTCGACCTCCACGTCCTTGAGGACCGCCTCCAGCCGGGCCAGCTCGGCACCCGAGTGCTGCAGCGGGACGTGGGTGGCGTTCAGGGTGACCTCGGGGATCCGCCCCCCGAGCATGCTCAGGCTCGTCGGCCAGCCGCCGCGCAGCTCCAGGTCGACGTCGCTGTCCAGCTCGTCCTCGAGACGTCGCTCGGCCTGACCCTCGGCGCGCTCGACCAGCCAGTTGTCGGCCGCGGTCACGACTCCGGCGAGCAGCCCGAGGACGACCAGGCCGATGACCAGGAATCGCACCTAGAGGGCCACCGAGCGGGCGACCACGTAGGCCGCCGGGGCGGCGAGCACGAGGGCGTCCAACACCGAGACGATGACCCCCTGGCCCAGCGCCGCGCCGGCGCCGTCCGGGTCAACGCCGGCCTCGGTGGACAGCGCGCGCTGCAGGTAATCCCCACCCAGAGCCGACACCACCGCCACCACCGCCAGCAGGACCGTGACGAGCGGCTCCAGCGGCCCATCCAGCAGCGCCCACAGCAGCGCCCCGACGATGGCGACGGCCACCAGCGCGGGCAGCACGCCGTCCAGCGGTGCCGACAGCTGGTCGTCGAAGCCGTCCATGTAGTCGTCCGGTCCGAAGCGGCGTCGGCGCAGGGCCCGCACCGCCGGTGCCGCGATGTCGGCCGCGATCACCAGCGCCCCGGTGGCGAGCACCCAGCGGAACCCGTTCGGCAGCCCCCTCAGCAGCAGCAGCCCACCCGCGCCCAGACCGATGACCAGGGCGGACATGGCGGTCGCCGACAGCCCGACCACGGCGCCGCCGCGGCGACCGAACAGCAGCACGAGCAGGAACGCGGCCAGGATCACGACCGCGAAGCCGCCGGGCAGGCGATCCCAGCCCGAAGCCGGGTCGCGGGCGACGTCCGCCGCTGCCATGGCCGGCAGCGCCAGGCCGGCGAACAGGACCACCGGCAGGACCGGACGCGCTCGCCCCCTGGCGAGCAGGAAGCTGAGGTCGAGCACGAGGACGGCCGCGAGCACCAGAACGACGACCGTGAACGGCAGCGTGCCGGCGATCAGCGCCCCGAGGGCGATGATCCCGATCGCGCTGCCGACGGCGAGCTTGGCCATCCTGCGAGTCTAGGGGACGGGTGCATTCCCGCTCCCCCGCTGACCGGCGGAAGGAGCACCACCTCGGAGCCGTCTGCCACCTCGACCGGCAGGTCGTGGGCGACGGCGCTGCCGTCGAGCAGGACCGTGCAGAGGTCGAGCCGCCGTGCGAACGGCTCGCCGAAGCGCTCGCGCAGGTCAGCCAGCAGGTCGGGCAGCTTGGCCGCCTCGACGGTGAGCTCCGACGTGCCGGCCGCCTCCCGCACCGCGGCGAACAGACGGACTGTGACCCCCATCGCTCCTCCCCTGCGCGGCTGCGGCCACGCTAGCGCGGGTCGGCGGTAGCCTCCGCTCGATGGACCATGATCGCCGCCTGGAGCTCGCTGCCTTGGCCGAGGCCGCGCTGCCCGAGGTGCGCGCCGCCGTGGCCGAGAGCTGGGTGGAGCTGATCCCGGCCGCCGACATCTGGACGCCGGAGCAGCGCCGCGCCGCCGAGCGCATCACCGACGTGGCGCTGCGGTGTCTGGTGTCCGTGTTCGCCCAGGGCGACCTCGACGAGGAGTCGTGGCTGCGCATCCGGCAGGAGACCGCGGACGGACGCGTGACCTCGGCCGAGGAGGTGGCCGAGCTCCTGCGCACGATCCGCCTGGTGGGAGTGGAGCGGCTGCTGACGATCCTCCAGGCCGAGGCTGCCCTGACCACCGCCGAGCGCTGGGCCCTCCAGCAGGAGGCGCTGACCTACTGCGAGGAGATCCAGGGCAGACGCGGTCAGATCGACTCCTCGGCGGTTGACGCCCTTTTCGCCAGCCTCGAGGCGGCCGGGCCCGACCTCGCCTGAGCAGGTCCCGTGCGTGCGGTGTCAGCGCTGGTCGGGCCAGCGACCCGTGCGCCGCACCTCGGACAGCGCCACGGCGAGCCGGTCGAGGAAGGCGTCCGTGAAGCCGTCCTCGGCGTGGCCGAAGCCGGGGGGCTCGCGCCAGACAGAGGTGTTCTCGCCCGCCGCCTCGGCCAGTCGATCGAGGTGCTCCGGCTCGAACCAGTGGTCATCGTTGCCGTGGATCAGCAGCAGCGGTGTGGGGGCGATCGCGCCCACCAGGGCCACAGGGGGCGCGGGTGCACCCCAGGCGGAAGCGATCCGCACGCGCAGAGCCGTCTGGAGAACCAGACGCCGAGGTGTGCTGTCGAGCATCCGCGACAGGAGTGCGACCGGCGGCCGCCCCTCGACGCCGACGAACTCGGCGGGTGCGCTGATGGCCGCGATCGCGTCCGCGATCCCGGGGGTCTGGCCGGCGGCACGCAGCGCGGCGGTGGCGCCCATGGACGCCCCGATCAGCGCCACCCAGTCGTGGCCTCTGCGGCGCAGCAGAGCCGCCGCGGCGCGCACGTCGTGGACCTCGGCGGCGCCGAAGCTAGAGCGTCCGCCCGACGCGCCGTGACCGCGCAGGTCCACGGCGAGCACCGCCATCTCGCGGGCGAGCCGCTGGGCCAGGCGCGCGTACGCGGGCTTGCGCCGGTGCCCGGCGAAGCCGTGCAGCACCACCGCAGCCGGCCCCGCGCCGGGTGCCGCCGGTCCGTGGAGCAGGTCGGCGCACAGCTCGACCCCGTCGCGGGTTCGAAACCGCAGGGTCTCGTGCGGGACGTCGAGGTCCGGCAGGGCGACCCCCCAGACGTCGAGCAGGCGGCGCAGCGGCGAGCGGATTTCGGGGCGAGCCCCGCCCGACGCCTCGGCTATCGTCACCGCTGGTTCGCGGCCGCGCGGGAGGAGGAGATCGCAGCGTGCACCTGCTGATCCTCACCGGCGCACCCGAGGGCGGCAAGGAGCTGCTGCCCGCGCTGCAGCTGCTCGACCACACCATCTCGACCGGGCCGCTGAGCGGTCAGCGACCGCTGCCGTCGAACGTCGACGTGGTCATGATCGACGCCACCGGCGCGCTGGCCGACGCCTCGCACGCGTGCCGGGCGCTGGCGGCCATCGACCACCGGCCGCCGCTCCTGGTCGTCGCCTCGGACTCGGCGCTGGCCGCCCTGAAGGCGTCGTGGGGGTTCGATGACTGGCTCCTCAACGGCGCACAGCCGGCCGAGGTGGAGACCCGGCTGCGGCTGCTGACCGAGCGCAGACAGGCCACAGGCGGAGCGACCTCGGTGGGTGAGCTGACGATCGACGAGGAGACCTATGTGGTGCGCCTGCGCGGCGTGCCGCTGGACCTCACCTATCGGGAGTTCGAGCTGCTCAAGCACCTGGTCAACCACCCCCGACGGGTGTTCACGCGCGGTCAGCTCCTCCAGGAGGTCTGGGGCTACGACTACTACGGTGGCACCCGGACGGTGGACGTCCACATCCGCCGCCTGCGCGCCAAGCTGGGCCCCGAGCACGAGTCCCTGATCGCCACCGTCCGCGGCGTCGGCTACAAGCTGGACCCCGCCGGGCCGGCCGCCGACGGGTAGCCGGGCCTCAGAACGAGGGTCGCTGCAGCTCCGCATCGGGCGGCTCCAGCACCGGGGCCACGTGATCGACGTAGCAAACCTCGTTGTAGAGCACCTCGAAGCCCTCCGAGCGGTAGAGGGCGACGGCGGCGGCGCTGGCCGAGTCGACGTACAGCATGGCCAGCCTGGCGCCGCGGTCATAGAGGTGCGCCAGCCCGGCTCGCAGCAGAACCCGGCCGAGGCCGAGGCCCTGCGCGCTTGGGTGCACCCCCAGGACGTAGACCTCTCCGACCGGTTCGTGCGCGGGCGTCTCGTCGGAGTCGTGGCTGTGCCACTTGGTCCAGTGGAAGCCGAGCAGCTCCGCGCCGCGCCAGGCCATCAGCAGGCCGTTCGGGTCAAACCAGTCGCGGGCGGTGCGCTCGGCGAGCTCGGCCTGGTCCCAGCCGCCGTTCTCGGGGTGGCCCTCGAAGGCGGCGTTGTTGACCTCGAGCAGGGCGGCGTCGTCCTCTCCGGGTCGGTAGGGGCGGATCTCGACCCCGGGCGGGGCGGGCAGCTCCTCGGGCCGCTCGTCCATGCGGCGGGTCATGATCTTTAGCTCGCGCTGGATCTGCAGGCCGAGCCGTGCCGCGAGCGTGCTCTGCGGGTCCTCGACCTGGTGCACCCACAGCCACAGCTGGCCGCCGCCGGCGCGAGCTAGGACACCCCTGGTCTCCAGGAGAAGGGTGCGCGCCACGCCGTCGTCGCGGCGGTGCGGGTGCACGACGATCTCGACCGCCAACCGCGGGATCGCACCCGGCGGGTTCCAGCGCGTGTGGGCGTAGCCGACCAGCCGCTCGCCCTCGTAGGCGAGGATCCCGACCCAGCCGCGCGCACCGACCTTCAGGTGCGAGTGCTTGTGCTCGCCGACCGGCCGATGGCCGTCGATGGCGGTGGTCTCCTCGATGAGCTCAAGGACCTCGTCGAGGACCTTCTCGTCCAGGTCGGTGTGGAGCTCGATGTGCAGGCGCTCAGGCATCGATCACGGAGCCTACCCAGGGGGAGGGCGGCCTCTGACAGGGCCGGTGGTCGTCCGGACCGGCCCAGGGCGGCGGTATCGTCGGGTCATGGACGTCGCGCAGCTGCTTCGCAGCTCGGGCTATCGGCTGACGCCTCAGCGTCAGCTCGTGTGGGATGTCCTGCGGGAGACCGACCACCACCTGCCCGCCGAGGCCATCCACGAGCGCATCACCGCCCTGGATCCCGAGCTCAGCCTGGCCAGCGTGTACCGGACGCTCGCGCTGCTCGAGGAGCTGGGGCTGGCCAACGAGGTGCACCTCGGCGACGGCCGCGGCTACTGGGAGCTGGCCCACTCGGATGAGACGATCCACCTCCACTGCCGGGTCTGCCGGCGGGTCGTCCACCACTCGGGCGACGTCGTCGCCGAGATCCGCTCGCACCTGAACGCCAGCCACGACTTCCGCACGGAGGAGGTCGACCTGGTCGTCCACGGCGTCTGCGGGGACTGCGCGCGCGGCGCCCGGGAAGGTTGACGGGCGCTCGGCTCGCGTGCGGCGGGTGCGGCCGCTACACTCCTCAACGCTTCGCCGGAGATCCGGGCTGGTACCGTGTGCCCCGTCAGGGGCCGTTAGCTCAACGGGTAGAGCTCCGGACTTTTAATCCGGCGGAGCGGGTTCGAGTCCTGCACGGCCTACGGCCCCGCTCACATCCCACGGACCTGTGGAGCAGTTAGGAGTGCTCGTCACCCTGTCAAGGTGAAGGTCGCGGGTTCAAATCCCGTCAGCTCCGCGTCGCACACCGGCCGGGTCACCGACCCGGCCGGAGGCGCAACAAGGGCCCTCAGCCCGCCCGGTCAGGTAGCTCAGTTGGCAGAGCGTCCGACTGAAAATCGGAAGGTCGGCGGTTCGACCCCGCCCCTGACCACCTCTCGAA
>CAZVUW010000099.1:0-11744 GCA_964629825.1 uncultured Actinomycetota bacterium | reverse complement strand
GTGGGCCCGGCGGGGTTCGAACCCGCGACCGACGGATTATGAGTCCGCTGCTCTAACCGCTGAGCTACAGGCCCGGACGCCGAAGTTACCGCACGTCTGGGGCGGCGGGCAGGATGCAAGAAGCCCCCTCACCGGGGGAAGTGAGAGGGCCTTTGCGTGGACGCTAGCTCCGGGGGCCGGGCTCGAACCGGCGACCGTCCGATTAACAGTCGGATGCTCTACCAACTGAGCTACCCCGGAACGCAGGGGCGAGTATAGCCGAGCACCCGACCCCCTATGGCCGCTCGGAGGGTTGATCGCCGGTGTGACCGGAAACGTTGGGCCGCAAGGATCCAGCCACCGAACAGGAGCAGGACATGCGGATGAGATTCGGCCTTCTTGTCGGGTTCTGCGTGGGCTACGTGCTCGGCGCCAAGGCCGGCCGGGAGCGCTACGACGAGCTCATGCAGATGTGGGGCTCGATCTCGAGGTCCCAGCCGGCCCAGCAGCTCGGCGAGGACGTCCGCGTGGCGGCCAGCCGCGTCAGCGAGACGATCGAGCGCAAGGCCTCCGAGGGCGCCGAGAAGGTCACCTCGATGGTGCGCGGCGGCAGCAGCGACGCCGGTAACGGCAGCTTCGCCCCGTAGGGGACCTCGCCTACTCGACCAGGTAGTCCTTGAGCTGCTGGCTGCGCGACGGGTGGCGCAGCTTGGACAGGGTCTTCGACTCGATCTGACGGATCCGCTCCCGGGTGACCCCGAAGGCCTCGCCGACCTCCTCGAGGGTCCGGGGGCGTCCGTCGCGCATGCCGAAGCGGAGCTCGATGACGCGCTGCTCGCGCTCCGACAGGGTGTGCAGGATGCCGGCGATCTGCTCCTGCATCAGCATGAAGCTCGCCGCGTCGGCGGGGACGATCGCCTCGGTGTCCTCGAGGAAGTCCCCGAGGCTCGAGTCCTCCTCCTCCCCCACCGGGGTCTCGAGGCTGACCGGGTCCTGGGAGATGCGCTGGATCTCGCGCACGCGGTCCGCGGGCAGATCCATCTCGCGCCCGATCTCCTCGGGCGTCGGGTCCCGGCCGAGGACCTGGGCGAGCTGACGCTGCACGCGCGCGCACTTGTTGATCGTCTCCACCATGTGCACCGGGATGCGGATGGTCCTGGCCTGGTCCGCGATCGCCCGCGTGAGTGCCTGGCGGATCCACCAGGTCGCATACGTGGAGAACTTGTAGCCGCGCCGGTAGTCGAACTTCTCGACCGCGCGGATCAGGCCGAGGTTGCCCTCCTGGATCAGGTCGAGGAACAGCAGGCCGCGGCCCACATAGCGCTTCGCGATCGACACGACCAGGCGCAGGTTGGACTCGACCAGCCGGCGCTTGGACAGCTGTCCGTAGCGCTCGATGCGCCGCAGGATCTGGCGCTGCTCGGTGCTCAGCCCCTCGGACTGGCGCAGCCGCTCCGTCGCCACGAGCCCGGCCTCGTAGCGCTTGGCGAGATCGACCTCCTCCTCGGCCGTCAGCAGCGGCACCCGCCCGATCTCCCGCAGGTACATGCGGACCGGGTCCTGGGTGCTGCGTGACTCCGGCCACTCCTCGGGAGCGGGCCGCGGACCCCTGGGCACCTCGAAGGGCGCGACGGAGTCGTCGTCCTCGGGCTCCGCGGCGTCGTCGTCGAGCACGACCACCTGGTCCTCGGGCGGCTCCGGCAGGACCTCGATGCGCTCGTTGCTCAGCAGGTCCCCGAGCGCCTTCACCTGAGGCCCGTCGAGCTCGTGCTCGGCGACGGTCTCGTCGACGTCCTCGGTGGTCAGGTAGCCGCGCGTCCGCCCGAGGTGCAGCAGATCCGTGACCGCGCGCAGCTCGAGCAGCGCGGTGGCCGGGTCCGGGGAGCCGCTGGCGCCGTCCCGGACCGCTACCTCGGGGTCGTCATCCGGCGGGTCGGGAAGCACCCGCAGCCGACGTACCCCGGCCGTGCCGTCCGGCGCTATGTGGTTGCTCATAGCAGCCCCGTTCCTGCGACCATCACGTTTCCTCCCCCTCGACGAGCTCCCGCCGGGTGCGCTCCAGCTGCGCGTGCCGGAGCAGCAGGGCGCGGTTGCGCTCGGGATCTGTGTCCGCGTTGACCTCCCGGAGCTGGGCGAGGACCTCGTCGATCTCGCGCTGCACCGTCGCGGCGCGCAGGCGCACGACCAGCTCGTGGACATGGGCGGGATCCGGCTCGATGGTCGGCTCGGACAGCGCCAGGGCGCGCACCCGCGCGCGGGAGTCCTCGTCGGGCATGCGCTCCAGCACCGCCGCCAGATCGCCGCTCGGCGCATCCGCCAGGGCCGCGAACAGCTCGCGCGACACCGGGGCGGTGAAGTCCTCCGGCCGCACCTGCTTCCACTCCACCGGCAGGAGGTGCGGATGCTGGAGGGCCATCCGCAGCACCTCGCGCTCGAGCAGCATCTGCGGCTTGGCGGTCTGATCCAGCACGCCGGCCAGGCGTGTCACCGACGGCTCCGGTGCAGACCGCACCGGCGCGGCCGCGCTCCGGTCGGCCTCAGCCAGATGCTCGTCGAGCTCTCGTTCGATGCGATCGGCCGACAGGCGCACCGCGGGCGCCACGATGTCTCGGATGTAGGTGAAGCGGAGGAAGCGGTCCGGCAGCCGCGCGAGCAGGGGGAAGGTGCGCCGATAGGCTGCCACCTGCGCCTCGGGCGTGTCCGTGGGCGCCTCGCGCAGCAGGTGCTCGATCTGGAACTCGACCGCGGTCTTGACCCCCTCCAGCGCCGCGATCACCGCCTGTCGGCCTTCAGCGGCGAGGTCGGCCGGGTCGCGGCCCTCGGGCAGCGGCAGGACGCCGACCTCCCGCACGCCGGCCTCCTCGGCCAGCTCGCGGGCGCGCTCGGCCGCGGCGAAGCCGGCGGCGTCGGCGTCGAGCGCCAGAACCACCCTGGGGGCGAACTTCTCGAGCTGGCGGAAGTGCTCGGCGGTCAGCGCCGTTCCGCAGGTGGCGACGGCGTTGCGGACGCCCGCCAGGTGCAGGGCGATGACGTCCATGTAGCCCTCGACGACCAGGGCGGTGCGGCGGCTCTGGATCTCGGCCCGGGCCCAGTTGAGGGCGTACAGGACCTCGGACTTGCGGTAGACCTCGCTCTCGGCAGAGTTGATGTACTTCGGCGGAGGGCTGCCGCGCGCGCTCGCCTCGGGAGCGGCACCGGGCAGGATCCGGCCGCCGAAGGCCACGACGTCGCGGCCGCCGCGCTCCAGGATCGGGAAGATCACCCGGCCGCGGAACCGGTCGATCAGACCCCTCCGGCCCTCCGAGGCCAGCCCCGCGGCGACGAGGTCGGCGTGCTCGAACCCGCGGCCCCCGAGGTGACGGACCAGGCCATCCCAGGCCTCCGGCGCCCAGCCGAGCAGGAAGCGCTCGGCGGCGGTCTCGTCCAGGCCGCGGGATGCGAGGTAGGCCCGCGCCGGAGCCCCGGACGGGCCGGCGAGCTGTTCGCGGTAGTAGTCGCACGCGGCGGCGAGCGCCTCGACCAGGCGGGTGCGGCGCCCGAGGGCCTTGCGCTGCCCGGGGGTGAGCTCGGCGTAGCGCAGCTCGTAGCCGACCAGGCGCGCGAGGCGCTCGACGGCCTCGGGGAAGGTCAGCGCCTCGGCCTTCTGCAGGAAGCTGTAGACATCACCGCCCTCTCCGCAGCCGAAGCAGTGCCAGTAGGACCGGGCGGGGTCGACTGAGAACGACGGGGTCTTCTCGCGGTGGAAGGGGCACAGGCCCTTCAGCCGCGACCCGGCGCGCCGCAGAGCCGTGTAGTCGCCGATGACGGCGACGATGTCGGCGCGTTCGCGAAGGACCTGGATGTCCTCGTCGTTGATGCGACCGGCCACAGGCACCGTCCTCTCCGCCTTCGCGGCGCGAGTGTACGTCGCCCACCGCCCGCTCATGGGCGGACCGGGCGAACCGTGGAAACCGGGTCATGCCCCGACCGGTCGGCGCGCAGGCCGCCCGGTGGGCCCGCGGGCGTGGCCGTAGCATCGGACGCGCGGCCGACCGAGCCGGAAGGAGACGCGATGGAGCCGGTCAAGCCCTCAGAGCTCATCACCGCCGCCCGCGTCGCCGACGCGCTGGTCTACGCAGCCGGGATCGCCGGGATCGTGGCCGGAGGGCTGCTGTTCCGCGATGGCCAGGCGGCCTTCGCCGTGGTGGCCTGGGCGCTGGCCTTCGTCGCCGGGGCGGCGCTGCGCCTGGCCGCCTGGGCCAGCCGAGCCCTCGCCCAACTGCTGACCCGGACCGACCGCCTCAACGAGGCGGTAGACGAGCTGCGCGCCGCCCGGCTGGCCGGTCCGCCGACCGCAGACGAACCCGCGCAGCCGGACCGGCCGACCGATCCCTACCGGCGCTGGGACCCCTGGCACTGAGGGCGGGGGTACCGACCACCGGACGCCCGGACCGCGGCCGCCGACGGGCCGAACCGGCGGCGGCCCAAGTGGACCAGCGCCTAGTCCCTGTTCAGGCGCTCGGCGAGGTAGTCGGGCACGCCCTCCAGGGGGATCCGCTCCTGGAGCATCGTGTCGCGGTCGCGGATCGTGACGGCCTGGTCCTCTTCGACGGTCTCGAAGTCGACCGTGACGCAGTACGGCGTGCCGACCTCGTCCTGGCGCCGGTAGCGCTTGCCGATGGAGCCCGCGTCGTCGTACTGGGTCTGGAAGCGCCGCTTGAGCGTGTCGTTGAGCGCCCGGGCCGTCGGCACGAGCTTCTCGTTGCGCGACAGCGGCAGCACCGCGACCTTCACGGGGGCGAGGTCGGGGTGCAGCTTCAGCACCGTCCGCTTCTCGAGCTTGCCCGAGGCCGTCGGCGCCTCCTCCTCGCGGTAGGCGTCAACCAGGAACGCCAGCGCGGCGCGCTCGACGCCGGCTGCCGGCTCGACCACGTAGGGGATGAAGCGCTCGTCGCGCTCGGCGTCGTAGTAGGACAGATCGCGACCCGAGTGCTCCGAGTGGGCCTTCAGGTCGAAGTCGGTCCGGTTGGCGACGCCCTCGAGCTCGCTCCAGGCGAACGGGAAGCGGTACTCGAGGTCCACCGTGGCCTTCGAGTAGTGGCTCAGCTCGTCGCGGGCGTGGTCGCGGACGCGCAGGTTCTCGCGCCGCATCCCGAGGTCGAGGTACCAGTTCCAGCGTTCGGCGATCCAGTACTCGTGCCACTGCTCATCGCTGCCCGGGCGGACGAAGAACTCCATCTCCATCTGCTCGAACTCCCGCACGCGGAAGATGAAGTTCCGCGGCGTGATCTCGTTGCGGAAGCTCTTGCCCACCTGGGCGATGCCGAACGGCAGCTTCTGGCGGCTGGTGAGCTGGATGATGTGGAAGTCGACGAACATGCCCTGGGCCGTCTCGGGCCGCATCCACACCTGGGCGCTCGTGTCCTCGGTCGGGCCGACGAAGGTCCGGAACATGAGGTTGAAGGTCTTCGGCTCGCCGAAGTCGCACAGCGAGTAGTCGCTGCGCGGGCACTCGTAGGTGCTGGCGTCGTTGCGGTCCACGTGGTCGGCGCGGAAGCGCGCGTTGCAGGTGCGGCACTCCACGAGCGGGTCCGTGAAGCCGCTCACGTGCCCGGAGGCCTCCCAGACGCGGGGGTGCATCAGGATCGAGGCGTCGAGCTGCACCACGTCGTCGCGCAGCTGGATCATCCGCCGCTTCCAGGCGGCCTTGACGTTGTCCTTCAGCGCCGCGCCGAGCGGCCCGAAGTCCCAGGCTCCGCGCAGCCCCCCGTAGATCTCGGAGGACTGGAAGATCAGTCCGCGGCGCTTGCACAGCTCGACGATGGTCTCCATCGTCGTGTGGTGCTCTCCGGCCTCGGTGTCGGCGTCGGGGGCGACGCGGACGACGTCGGCTTCGATCTCCGGCGGCAGGTCGCGCTCCAGAGGTGGGCTGAGCTCGGTCATCGGAGGACTCCTGGCACGTGTCGGCCTCCGGGTGGCTCCCGGAGGCCAGAGGTCGTAGCTGGAAGGTTAGAGGATCTGGGACAGGAACAGCTTCGTCCGCTCCTCCTGCGGGTTGGTGAAGAAGTGCTCCGGCGTGCCCACCTCGACGATCTGGCCGTCGGACATGAAGACGACGCGGTCGGCGACGGCCCGGGCGAAGCCCATCTCGTGGGTGACCACGATCATGGTCATGCCGGACTCCGCAAGGTCCTCCATAGTGTCGAGGACCTCCTTGATCATCTCCGGGTCCAGGGCCGAGGTCGGCTCGTCGAAGAGCATCACCTTCGGCTGCATCGCCAGCGCCCGCGCTATGGCCACGCGCTGCTGCTGACCACCGGATAGCTGGCCGGGGTACTTCTCCGCCTGCTCCGGGATCTTCACCCGCTCGAGGAGCTCCATCGCCAGCTCCTCCGCCTTGCGCTTGTTCCAGCGACGCACCTGGCGCGGGCCGAGGGTGATGTTCTCCAGCACGGTGAGGTGCGGGAAGAGGTTGAACGACTGGAAGACCATCCCGGTCTCCTTGCGGATCTCCTGGATGTTCCGCAGGTCGTCGCTCATCTCCACGCCGTCCACGACGATGCGTCCGCGGTCGTGCTTCTCGAGGCGGTTGATGCACCGGATCAGGGTGGACTTGCCCGACCCCGAGGGCCCGATGATGACGACGACCTCCTTGCGCCCGACGTTCATGTTGATGTTTTTCAGGGCCTGGAAGTCGCCGAAGAACTTGTCCACCCCCTCGACGGAGATCATGACGTCGCCCTTGGCGTGGGTGGCGTCGGCGTCGACGGCGGGCTGCCGGCTCGGCGTCACATCGGTCATGTCCACTCCTTGAATCGCTTCGGTCATCGCTTCCGGCCGAAGCCCCTAGCGCTCCCCGACTCCGAGCCGCCGCTCGAGCCGCTGGCTCGCGCGGGACATCGAGAAGCAGATGATCCAGAACAGGAAGCCCGCGAAGGTCAAGGCCTCGGCCTGGAGGCCCTGGCCGAGGAAGTCGGGCTGCGAGGTGACCGCCTGGGCGACACCGAGGATCTCGATCACGGCGAGGAAGGTCAGCAGGGCCGTGTCCTTCGTCAGGCTGATGAACTGGCCGACGATCGCGGGGATGACGTTGCGCAGGGCCTGCGGCAGCACGATCAGGGCGGTGACCTTCACCGGAGACAGGCCCAGCGCGTTGGCGGCCTCGACCTGACCCTTGGGCACGCTCTGCAGACCGCCGCGGACGATCTCGGCGAGGTAGGCCGCCGTGAACATCACGAACGCCACCAGACCGCGCGTGATCAGCTCCGGCCGCTCGAAGCCCGGCGGCAGGAAGAAGCCGAGGGTCTGCGCGGACATGAAGAGCAGGGTGATCAGCGGGACGCCGCGGATCACCTCGATGTAGATGACGCAGGCGGTCCGGATCACCGGGAAGCTCGACCGCCGCCCCAGCGCCAGCAGCACCCCGAATGGGAAGGACAGCACGATCGCGCTGGTGGCCACGAACAGCGTGAGCAGCAGACCGCCCCAGGCCGGATAGCTGACGCCGCCGAACTGGCTGAGGGCCACGTAGGCGAGGATCAGCGTCGCCAGCAGGATGAGCGGCATGCGCCGGCCGAAGGTGGC
Source organism: uncultured Actinomycetota bacterium (assembly GCA_964629825.1). Taxonomy (GTDB): domain Bacteria; phylum Actinomycetota; class Nitriliruptoria; order Euzebyales; family Egibacteraceae; genus CAZVUW01. The sequence goes on along the minus strand of CAZVUW010000099.1, from coordinate 4,202 downwards.
CGGGAGCCGCTGCCCCAGGAAGAAGCCAGCGGCGCCGATGACGGCCGTGACGGCGACCAGCAGGGCGGGCATCGCAGTCCGGGTGAAGGACAGGACCACGAACAGGCCGACGAGGGCCGGGGCAACTCGACGCAGGGTCCCGCGGATGTCGCGGGGCATGCCCGCCTCGCGCTTGAGCTTGGAGGACAGCCCCAAGCCGATGCCCCCGGCGACCGACGCCAGGAAGATCGCGATCCAGATGCGATCCAGCTGGTCGCGCGGGAAGCGACCGATCATGTAGTTGGTGAGGTTGACCTCGATGATCTCCCAGCGACCGGTGAAGAAGAGGAACCGGACCGCGCGGAAGACGACGAACGCGATCAGCAGGCCGAAGGCGATCGTGAGGATCGTGTTGAGCGGGGTGTTGAACAGGTTCTCGCGAACCCAGGTGCGCGGGTCGCGGATCTGCTGCGGCGGCTCGTCCGCCGGCGGGAGCGGCTCCAGCGTCTGTGGCGTGTGCGCGGTGGTCATCAGCGCGTCTCCAGCGCCAGGCTGCGGTTGACGATGTTCGCGATCAGCGAGATGAACAGCGACAGGCTGAGGTACAGGCCCATCAGGATCAGCACCAGCTGCGGCGCCGGGTTGCCGTTGGCGATCGCCTGCTGCGTCACGCGCGTCAGGTCGAAGTAGCCGATGAACAGCGCCAGCGACGAGTTCTTGGTGAGGTTGAGGTACTGGTTCGCCAGCGGCGGGACCATGATCCGGAAGGCCTGCGGCAGCACCACGAAGCGCAGCCGCTGAAAGCCGCTCAGGGCGATCGCATAGGCCGCCTCCGTCTGCCCCTTGGGCACCGCCTGGATGCTGCCGCGCACGATCTCGGCGATGTGGCTGGCCGTGTAGAGCGAAAGCGCGATCAGCAGCGCCGCGTACTCGGGCCCGAGCTGGATGCCTCCGGTGACCACGCGTCCGTCGCGAACGGGCACGGTCGGCTCGACCGGTGAGCCGAGCGCCACGTAGGCGGCGGCCCCGATCAGCAGCACCACGGCGGTCCCCCACAGGACCCGGTGGTGCGGCTGGCCGGTCTCGTCGAAGCGCTTGGTCCGCCAGATCCCGATTCCGACCGCCAGCACGAACGCCACCGCGAGCGCCGCCAGCAGCGCGTTCACGTTCCCGGTGGCCTCACCCCAGGGGACGACTATCCCGCGGTTCGAGAAGACCGTCAGTCCGAGGAACTCGGCCGCCTCGTTGATCGGCGGCAGCTTCAGCACGACCGCCGTGTAGGTGAAGATGATCCACAGCAGCACGGGGATGTTGCGGAACGTCTCCACGTAGACCGAGGCGCTCTTGCGGACCAGCCAGTTGGTCGAAAGCCGGCCGATCCCGATCAGGATCCCTAGCAGCGTCGCGATGGCGATGCCGACGATCGAAACCCTGATGGTGTTGCCGAGCCCCACGAAGATCGCGTCACGCACCGGCTGACCGGGGCGGAAGTCGGTGTCGCGGATGTCCACACCGGCCGGGTTGTTCAGGAAGTCGAACGAGGTCGAGATGCCGGTGCGCCGGGCGTTGGTCTGGAAGTTGCTGTACAGGTACCAGACCACCGCCACGAGGATGGCCAGGAACACGATCTGGGCAACAACCCGCAGCACCCTGACGTCGCGCCACGGCGGCGGCCTTGTCGGGTCTCGCTTTGCTGGTGCGTCGACTGCTGACATCCGCCTGCTGCCTCCTGCGTGACGGCGGTCAGGGACTCGAAGGGAGAAGCCTCGCGACCGCCCGATCGTCGAGGGGCGGTGGGAAGCTCTGCTCCCACCGCCCCTAGAGGTTAACTAACTTCCGCCTTAGCGGTACGGCGGCGCGTACAGAAGACCGCCGTCGGTCCACAGGGCGTTGACGCCCCGCTCGAGGCCCAGCGGCGTGTCCGGGCCGAGGTTGCGGTCGTAGATCTCGCCGTAGTTGCCGACGGCGCGGATCATGTTGGCGGCCCACTCAGGGTCCGGGAAGCCGAGGCCCGGGTCGAGCACGGTGCCCTCGTCGTTCGGACGGCCGAGGAAGAGGTTCACGCCGGGGTCGTCGGACTCGAACGAGTCGACGTTCTCCTGGGTGATGCCGAACTCCTCGGCCTGGATCAGGCCGATCACGACCCAGTCGACGATCTGCGCCCAGCGGGAGTCACCGTCGCGGACGGCCGGGCCGAGCGGCTCCTTGGAGAAGGTCTCCTCCAGGATCTCGAGCGCCTCCGGGCCCTCCGGGTAGTTGGAGCGGACGCCGGCGAGCTGGGACTTGTCAGAGGTCCAGCCGTCGCAGCGACCCTCGACGAAGGCCTGCTGGAGCGTCTCGTTGTCCTCGAACGGAACCGGCTCGTAGGGGATGCCGCCGGCCGCGAAGCGCGATGCCAGGTTCAGCTCGGTGGTGGTGCCGGACAGCACGCAGATCTGCGTGTTGGCCATCTCGTCGATGGACGAGAACTCACCGGCGCGGACCATCATGCCCTGGCCGTCGAAGAAGTTCGTGTGCAGGAAGGTCGCGCCCTCGCTGCCGTCACGGGTCGCCGTCCAGGTGGTGTTGCGGATCAGGACGTCGATCTCACCCGAAGCCAGCGAGGTGAAGCGCTGGTCGGCCGTCAGGGGGCGGAGCTCGACGGCCTCCGGGTCGTTGAACAGCGCCGCCGCAAGCGCGCGGCAGAAGTCGATGTCGAACCCGGAGAACTCACCGGACTCGTCGGTGAAGCCGAAGCCGGGCACGGCGTCGTTCACGCCGCAGACCACGTTGCCGCGCGCGAGGACCTGGTCCAGGAGGGAGCCGTCGCTGTCGGTCTGCTGGCCTCCGTCGTCGTCGGAGCCGTCCTCCGTCTCGGCGGTGGCGTCCTCCGGGGTGGTGGGACCCTCCGCGGGGAGCGCCTCGTCGCCGCCTTCGGCGTCGGAGGTGTCGTCGTCGCCGCCGCTGCAGGCTGTTAGCCCCAGCACGAGCACGAGCAGGAGCGCGAAGAAACGCTTTGTTCCTTGCAAGGTTGTACCCCTCTACTACGTGGACAGGCGCAGCCCCGCAAAAGCGTGCCGACCTCTCCATCTCGCCCGATGGTGCGCGGAGGTTAGCAAGTGACCGGCCGCCGTGTCACTACGCTGGTAGTTGTTTCTGGATTGCCGTATGTGTCCGGAAGCCGCCTCAGCGGCCTGCGGGATGCCAGACGGTCTTGGTCTCCAGGAACGCCCGCAGGCGGCGCAGACCGGGGTCGGCGTGCCAGTCCCCGCCGTCGGCGAGGGGCCGCAGAACCCGCTTCAGGTTCGCCGCGGCGGCGCGCTCGGCCTCCACGGCCAGATCCGGTTCGGCACCGGTGAGATCGATGGCGTTGACGTCCATGTGTGCGGCCAGCGGTGGAACCAGCTCACCGGTGTGCCCTGTCAGCACGTTGACCACGCCGCCCGGCACGTCGGAGGTCGCGAGGATCTCGGACAGGGTCACCGCCGGGAGCGGTCGCAGCTCGCTGGCGACGACCACGGCGGTGCTGCCGCCCGCCAGGACGGGCGCCAGCACGCTGGTCAGGCCGAGCAGGCTCGACTCCTGCGGCGCCACCACGGCGACGACGCCCGTCGGCTCGGGCACCGAGAAGTTGAAGTAGGGCCCGGCGACCGGGTTCGAGGAGCCGTCGACCTGCGACAGCTTGTCGGTCCAGCCGGCGTACCACACCCAGCGATCGATGCTGGCGTCGACCTCTGCCGCGGCATCGACCTTCGGCCCCTCCGCGGCGGCCACCTCGGCCGTCAGCTGCTCCCTTCGCCCCTCGAGCAGCTCGGCGACCCGGTAGAGGATCTGCCCGCGGTTGTATGCGTCGCGGCCGGACCAGCCGGGGAAGGCGGCGCGGGCCGCGACCACCGCGTCGCGGGCGTCCTTGCGCGAGGCCCGCGCCGCGTTGGCGAGGAACTCGCCCGAGTGGTCGCGGACGATGTAGGAGCGCCCCGACTCCGAGCGCGGGAACGCGCCGCCGATGTAGAGCTTGTAGGTCTTGGCGACCGTCACCCGCTGCATCAGGCGCCCTCTCGCAAGTAGGAGGCCAGGCCCTGGCGCCCGCCCTCGCGGCCGAAGCCGGACTCCTTGTAGCCGCCGAACGGGCTCGACGGGTCGAAACGGTTGAAGGTGTTCGCCCACACCACGCCCGCACGCAACCGGTCGGCCACGGCGAGGATGCGAGAACCCTTGTCACTCCAGATGCCGGCCGACAGACC
>CAZVUW010000098.1:0-11864 GCA_964629825.1 uncultured Actinomycetota bacterium | reverse complement strand
TCCTTCACCGGCTGGCGCTGCACCACGCTTGGGGCCTGCACCTCGAGACCGCGGCGCCCGGCGATCTTGCTGGCGTCCAGCGGGCCCTTGCCGTCGATCGGCCGGCCGAGCGGGTCGACGACCCGGCCCAGGTAGGCGTCGCCGACCGGCACCGACAGCACCTCGCCGGTGGGCTTGACCTCCTGGCCCTCCTCGACGGCGGCGGCGTCCCCGAAGATCACCGCACCGATCGTGTGCTCGTCGAGGTTGAGCGCCAGGCCGTAGAGCCGCTGACCGTCCGGCCCCACGCCGAAGTCGAGCAGCTCGTTGGCCATCACCCCGGGCAGGCCGCTGATGCGCGCGATGCCGTCACCGGACTCGATCACGCGGCCCACCTGCTCCCGAGCGATCGCCGGCGAGTAGGTCGAGATGCGCGAGCGCAGCACGCTCGAGATGTCTTCGGGGGAGATGTTCAGGTCAGTCATGTGCGCTTCGCTCCTCGCAAGATGCTCAACCCCAGTGCCGACGGTACCTGTCGCGTCGGGCGGGTCGTCTTAGGCGCCCGTCAGCGCCGACCTCAGCTCGGCCAGGCGTCGCGAGACGCTGCCGTCGATCACGGTGTCGCCGATCTTGGCGACGACGCCGCCGACCACGGACGGGTCGACGACCACCTTCAGGGTCACCGGCTTGCCCGCGACCCGGGCGAGCGCCTCCGACAGCTTGCGCTGCTGCTCGGCGTCCAGCGGATACGCCGACCTGACCTCCGCGAGGGCCTGGGAGCGCGTCTCGGCGCTCAGCTCGACCAGCGCGCGGGTGATCTCCGGCAGCTGGCGGGCGCGGCCCGCCTGCACGATGTAGGCGATCGCGCTGACCGTCTGGGGGTGCGCGCGGCCGCCGATCAGGTCGGTCACCGTCCCCAGGCGCGTGGCCGTGTCGACCGTCGGGTCGACCAGCCGGTCGCGCAGCTCGGCGCTGCTCTCGACCGCCTGGGCGAAGGCGTACAGCTCGTCCTCCACCCGTTCGAGGGCACCCTCGGCGCGGGCGACGGTGAAGATCGCCCTCGCGTAGCCCTGGACGACGGGGTCGCGCCCGCCGTCGGTGCCAGTCGTGCTCATGCTCCCTCGCTTCTTGTGCTCAGCGGCTTACCGGCAGCGCCCCGCCGGCGGTCGACGCGAGCGGTCCTAGTTCAGCCCGGACAGCTCGTTGATGTACTGGTCGACCAGCCCGCGGTGCTGCTCCTCGTCCAGCTCGCGCTGGACGATCTTGCTGGCCAGCTCGACGGAGATCGCGGCGACCTGCCCGCGCAGCTCCTGGACCAGGCGCCCGCGCTCGGCGGCCACCTCCTCGAGGGCCCGCGCCTTGATCTGCGCGGCCTCCTCCTCGGCCTTGGCCAGGACGTCGGCGCGGACGCGCTCGGCCTGGGCCCGCGCCTCCTCCACCAGACGGTTGGCCTCGGCGCGCGAGTCGGCGAGCTGCGCCTCGAACTGGCGGCGCTGCTCCTCGGCCTGCGCGCGGACGGCCTCGGCCTCGCTCATCTGGCCCTGGATCGCCGCCGCCCGCTCCTCCAGCATCTTGTTGAGGGCGGGGAAGACCTTCCAGGCCAGGAAGCTGAACAGCAGCACGAAGGCGACGAGCCCCCAGATCAGCTCCGGCCACTCGGGCAGGAGCTGGATCCCCGAGTCCGCCCCCTCCTGGACTGCCAGCATCAACGGCAGCATCTTGCTCCCTTCCTGTCGCCGGTGACGGCGACCGACGGCGCTCTAAGAGTTACAGGGCGAAGGCGAGCACGAAGCCGAGGAGCGCCAGCGCCTCGACCACGGCGATGCCGATGAACATCGTCGTGCGGACCATGCCGGCCGCCTCGGGCTGGCGGGCCATCGATTCGATCGCCCGGCCGATCAGCAGGCCAAGACCGATGCCCGGGCCCAGCGTTGCGAGCCCGTAGACGATGCCGCTCAGGTTGCCTTCCATCGATGCTCCTCCTTCGACGGCGCTTCGCGCCGGTGTTGACGACTTCCGAGACGTTCGGGCCGACCCCCAGCGGGACCGGCTTTCGGTTGCTAGTGCGCTGCGTGCACCGACGACGAGATGTAGACGGCGGCGAGCAGAGTGAAGATGTAGGCCTGCAGCGCGACGATGAAGAGCTCAAAGCCGAACACCAGCGGCGACGCGACCAGCGCGAAGATGCCGACGGGCAGGCCGGGTCCGAAGACCAGGAACGCGTGGATGGTCACGAGCGTGATCACCACGAGGATGTGACCGGCGACCATGTTGGCGAAGAGACGGATTGCCAGCGTGAAGGGCCGCAGGATCAGGTTGGACACGATCTCGATCGGTGTCAGCAGGAAGTACACCGGCCAGGGCACGCCCGGCATGAACGCGATCTCTTTGAAGTACTTGACGAAGCCCTGGTTCTTGATGCCTGCGCCGATGTAGACGATCCACACCAGGATCGCCAGGAACGCTGGGATGGCGATCCGCGAGGTCGGCGGGAACATGATGAACGGCGTCAGCTTGAAGGCGTTCAGCATGAAGATGAACGCGAACAGGCTGGTCAGGAACGGGACGTAGGAGCGCCCCTCGGGGCCGATGATGTCGACGGCGATCCCGCGCACGAAGTCGACGATGCCCTCGGCGGCCGCCTGGAGTTTGCCGGGCACGACCTTGGGGCTGCCGAGCGCCGTGGCGAAGAAGGCGATCAGCACGATCAGCCCGAGCAGGATGATCAGGACCGTGCGGTTGACAGCCAGGTAGCCGTTCGCCCACCCCTCCGAGAACGGGAAGTAGGGGAAGTTGAACAGGTGCCCGACGTCCTCGAGCGCCTCGTCGAACGGCCCGCCCCAGGGGATGGCAGCGAGCACTCCACCGAACTTGTCCACCGGTCAGCTCCTCCTAGTGCTCAGCGGGCTCACGCGCCGGCGCCGCTGGTGTCGCTGGTGGCCTCGAGCCAGAACAGCTCGGGAGTCCGGCTGATGAGGCGCAGCTCAAAGATCAACGTGACGACGAACCCGACGGCCGTCGCGATCGCGAGGCTCGGACGGTGCAGGTGCTCCAGCTGCGACAGCCCCTGCAGGGCCAGCAGGTAGATCGCCAGCCGGGCGGCCAGGCCGAGGGCCAGCACGGCTGGCATGGTCGAGCGGGCGCTGCGGGCGGCGACGTGCAGGACGCCTGCCCCCGCGACGAAGAGGACAGCGACGAGCCCCAGCCCGGCGGCCGCGCCGAGGAGACCGCCGCTGCCGTTCAGGGCGGTCGCCGCGGCCAGCGCGGGGATGCTCAGGAGGACCAGAACCGCGCCCGCCTGGAAGGCAAGGCGCAGCTCGGCGCGCCCCCGACGAGGGGGCGTCAGTCCAGCGCTCATGCGGCACCCCGGTCTCGCCCGGGTGCCCGCAAGCTGCACGCTGGGGCTGTGCTCAACGGTCGGTCTCCTGATCGACGCTGCTCGGGCGCGCCTTGGCGGCGCCGTTCGGATAGTCCTGGTCCTTGGCGCTTCGGAGCCAGACCAGGTAGAGACCCGCGCCGAAGCCGACGAGGACGCCGATCCCCAGCAGCCACGGACGAGTTCCCAACCAGCGGTCGAGGGCCAACCCCACGCCACCCCACACCAGGATGGCGGCGATCAGCTCGACCGACATGATCGAGGCCTGGTCGAGTCCGTTCCACATCTCGCGCCGGACAGATCCGGGCGCCATCGACCGCGACTCCCACGCATCTACGTCTGATGGCGCGCGTGCACCACCCTGGGATTCCGAGGGGGTCATGGTCGGCGCGCAGTCTACGTTGACCACAGGCCGCGTGTCAAAGCGTCCTTCATGAGTGTTCTTGCTGGTCAGAGGCGTTTTCGCCGTCTGAGCCGCCAGACTTAGTGAAAGAAAGTACAAACTTCTGCCCGTTTCGTCCCCGCCTCCGGCGCCAGCGGCGAGCCACTCGACCGGTTATGGCGATGCCGACCGCGAGCCCCACCCCGGCCGCCAGGACGCCCAAGACGAGCCGCAGGGGCAACAGCCCGACCCCGACGGCGGCGAAGGCCAGCAGCGCCGACCAGTAGTACATGATCAGCACGGCCCGGCGGTGCGAGTGGCCGATCTCGATCAGCCGGTGGTGCAGGTGCTTCTTGTCGGGGCTGAAGATTGCCCGCCCGCTGCGCAGCCGGCGCAGGATCGTCCAGATGGTGTCGAAGAACGGCACGGCCAGGACCAGCGCCGGGACCAGCACCGGGATCGAGAGGGCGGCGAAGTCGCTGCCGCTCGGCATGACCACGCCGCCGACCGCCGAGACACCGGCCGCGCCGAGCAAGAGGCCGAGCAGCATCGCCCCGGTGTCCCCCATGAACACCGAGGCCGGGTGGAAGTTGAACAGCAGGAAGCCGAGGCAGGCGCCGACCAGGGCGACGAACACGAGCTCCGGCGAGGTCGCCAGCCCGAAGGCCCGCTGCTCGGCGCCGCCGAGGTGCACGTACACGAACTGCGCCGCGGCGGCGATGGCGACGATCCCGGCGGCGAGGCCGTCGAGGCCGTCCACGAGGTTGACGGCGTTAACCATCCCGACGATCAGGGCGACCGAGAGCAGCACGCCCAGGTCGGTGGACAGCACCACCGTGCCGATGTCGCCGGGGACGTAGACGTAGCGCAGGACCACGCCGAACAGCACCAGGATCCCCGCCGCGACGAGCTGACCTGCCAGCTTGGCCGGGGCGGACAGCCCGCGCACGTCGTCGACCAGCCCCACCGCCACGATGACCGACGAGGCCAGCAGCAGCGCCTCGGGGTCGCTCGTGGTCGCGAACACCGCCTCGAAGGTGGGCAGGCGCGAGGCCACCGCCATCGCGGCAAGGACCCCGACGAAGATCGCGGCGCCGCCCAGGCGCGGGGTGGTCTGGGTGTGCACGCGTCGACCGCCCGGGCGGTCGACGGCCGACAGGGCGTAGGCGAGCCAGCGCGAGGGTGGCGTCGCCACCACCACGGTGATGAAGGCGGTGCCGACCACGATCAGGTAGTCGCGCACGTCGGCTCCCGTCGGTCCGCTAGGTCCGCGCGCCGCGCCGTCGGATCAGCTCCCGGGCTCCGGGTACACCGGGAAGCCGGCGACCAGCTCGGAGACCTCGCGGCGCACCGCGGCGGTCTCGTCCGCGCTCTTCAGCACCCGGCCGATCAGCTCGGCGATTGTGTGCATCTCCTCGACGCCCATCCCCTGGCTGGTGACCGAGGGCACCCCGACGCGGATGCCGGAGGCGACCATCGGCGGGTGCTCGTCGTAGGGGATCGCGTTCTTGTTGAGCGTGATGCCGGCCGCGTCGCAGCGCTCCTCGGCCTCGGAGCCGGTGAGCCCCAGCGGGGTGACGTCGGCCAGGAGGTAGTGGATGTCGGTGCCGCCGGAGACGATCCGCAGGCCCTGTCCGCGCAGGCCGTCGGCGAGGGCGCGGGCGTTCTCGACGATGCGCCGCGAGTAGTCGGCGAAGTCCTCGGTGGCCGCCAGCTTGAACGCCACCGCCTTGGCTGCGATCGCGTGCATCAGCGGGCCGCCCTGCAGCATCGGGAAGACGGCCTTGTCGACGGCGCTGGCGTGCTCGGCGGTGGAGAGGATCGTCCCGCCGCGGGGGCCGCGCAGGGTCTTGTGGGTCGTGAACGTCACGACGTCGGCGAACGGCACCGGCGACGGGTGGGCCCCGCCGGCGATCAGGCCGGCGAAGTGCGCGGCGTCGACCATGAGGGCGGCGCCCACCTCGTCGGCGATGGCGCGGAAGCCCTCGAAGTCGATGTGGCGCGGATACGCCGTGGCGCCGGCCACGATGACCTTCGGACGGGTCTTGCGGGCGATGTCCGCGACCTCGTCCATGTCGATCAGCTCGTCGTCGCGACGCACGCCGTAGGCGGCGACCTCGTACCACTTGCCGCTGAAGTTGACCTTCGAGCCGTGGGTCAGGTGGCCGCCGTGCGGCAGCGACATGGCCAGCACGGTGTCGCCGTGCTGGACGCCGAGGGCCACGTAGGCGGCCATGTTGGCCTGCGCCCCGGCGTGCGGCTGAACGTTGGCGTGCTCGGCGCCGAACAGGGCCTTGACCCGCTCGATGGCCAGGCGCTCGGCCACGTCGACGTGCTCGCAGCCGCCGTAGTAGCGCCGGCCGGGGTAGCCCTCGGCGTACTTGTTCGTCAGCACGCTCCCCTGGGCGGCCAGCACCGCCGGCGAGGTGAAGTTCTCGCTGGCGATCAGCTGGAGGCCTCCGCGCTGGCGGGCGAGCTCCGCGTCGAGTGCGTCGGCGATCTCCGGGTCGGCCGAGCGCAGGGCGTCGTAGTCGGGGCCGTAGTAGCTCATCGGGAAGCCTCTCCCTGGCCTGTCACGTCGCTGCCGGCGGCCTGCACCTGCTGGCCGGTCGCTGCGACGGAGGCCTCTATCTCGCTGATCTGGTCGATGCGCCGCTGGTGGCGCCCGCCCTCGAAGGGCGTCGAGAGCCACACCGACAGGATCTCCTCGGCGAGCCCAGCCGCAACGATACGCCCTCCCATCGCGAGCACGTTCGCGTCGTTGTGCGAGCGCGACATGGTCGCGGTGTAGAGGTCGTTGCAGAGGGCGGCGCGCACGCCGCGGATCTTGTTCGCCGCGATCTGCTCCCCCTGCCCGCTGCCGCCGATCACGATGCCGCGGTCCGCGCGCCCGTCGACCACCTGACGGCCGACCTCGGCGCAGATCGGCGGGTAGTCGACCGGCTCGGGGCTGAAGGTGCCGAGGTCGTTCACCTCATGCCCGGCCTCCTCGAGGACGGCGACGAGGTGAGTCTTCAGCTCGTACCCGGCGTGATCTGACCCGATGGTGATGCGCATGGACCTCTCCGTGTGGCTGTCGGGGCGAGCATCGTGCCAGACGCCGCGGGGCGCTCCGCACACCGGGCGTAGCGCCGGCCTCGACCGGGCTCGCTCACCAGCCTCCCGACCGATGGGTGGACGGTTGGGTGGCTGATCAGCCACCCAAGCGTCCAGCCATCCGCAGGACGGTCAGCCGACCTCGGGCTCCTCTGCTCCGGTCCCCTCGTGCGCGGCTTGCTCGTGCGCGCCCGGGTCGTCTGGGATCGGCTGGTGTGCGGGCGGCTCCGAGGGCTGCTCGCCCGTCGGGCGGCCCCAGCCGACCGCGCCGGTGGCGACCTCGACGATGTCGTCGGCGGAGATGGCGCCGGGCCGGCGGATCTCGGCGCCACCGCGGCTGACGTCGACCACGGTGGAGCGCAGGCCGTCGCGGACCCCCCCGTCCAGGTAGAGGTCGACCTTGGCGCCGAGCTGGGCCTGCGCCTCCTCGACCGTCGTGGGCAGGTCGCCGCCGGCCAGGTTGGCGCTGCTGCAGGCCAGCGGGCCGACGTCGGCGATGAGGTCGTGGAGGGTCTCGTCGGCGGGCATGCGGATCGCGACGGTGCCGCGCGTGTTGCCGAGGTCCCAGCCGAGCGCCGCGCCGGCCTGGAACACCAGGGTCAGCGGGCCGGGCCAGAAGGCCGCCATGAGCCGGTCGCCGGCCTCGTTGGTCTGGTCGGTGAGGCCGATGATCTGGCGCGGGCTGCGGATCAGCACCGTCAGCGGCGAGTCGCGGCCGCTCTCGCGTGCGATCAGCAGGCGCTGCGTGGCGTCGCGGGCGAACGCGTCGACCAGCACGCCGTAGACGGTGTCGGTCGGCGCAACCACCAGTCCACCGGAGCGCAGCACAGCCACCGCGCGGTCGCGCGCCGTGGGGTCGTCTACCGCCAGGACCTCGCTCATGGTCGGAAACGCTAGAGGGTCGTGGGCTCGGCCACCACTTCGGGGCGCTCCCCCACTGGAGGGCCGCCCGGCTTCCCACCGCCCTCGTCGGCCATGAGCCATCCCGACGCCGGCGCGCACGGTGGACAGCCGCGGCTGGCCTTCTCGGCCGAGCACGGCGCACACGGCCGGCCGGGTCTCCCGCAGGACGGGTACCGTCTCGGCGGGCCACAGCGAGATGGACATGTCACGGCCTCCTGCAGAGCGGCTTCCTTGCACCACCGACTGTCCGTCGGAGCCGCTGCCGCCACCACCCACACCGCTCCCACACTCGCCCGCTCACTCATCCACTCGCCCGCTCACTCGCCCACCACCCGCTTCGGTGTTGTTTTCGACGGACATGTCCGTCGAAAACAACATCGAGGCCTGGGTGGGCTGCCACCGAGCCGTGGTTGGCTGTGTCCGGGGCGTCAGTGGCAGAGGCGCCGGGGCAGGCGGCCGGCTAGGCCGAGGGATCGAGCAGCAGCTCGAAGGCCTCCCGGTCAGACAGCGCCGCAGCCGCGGAGGCGAGGGCCGCGCAGGCGTCATCGCCGAGCGCCTCGCGGACCGCCGCCCGTCCATCGCGCAGCGCCGCGGCGTCTGTGATCAGGTGCGCGTAGCGCTGCCCGCGCGCCTGGGCGAACACCCGGTCGGCGATGCCGAACGCCTGGGCGGCTCGCACCAGACGACCGCGGCGGGCGGCGACCAGCGCGAGGGCCTCCGCGCAGGCGCCGATCTGGAGCGGCTCGCCGACGTCGATCGCGGCCTGGAGCGCGCCGCGCAGGTGGGCCTCGGCGGCCTCCTGATCACCCTCGGCGCTGGCGAGCTCGCCGAGCAGCAGCAGGCTCATGTCGACGCCCGGCAGGTGTCCCGAGCGCAGGGCCGCGGCGGCGCCGCGCTCGAAGCGCTCCCGCGCCTGGGCTCGATCACCGCGACGCAGCGACAGCGTTCCGCGCGCCAGCTCGGTCAGCGCGACCTGTCCGATGTCACCGGCGGCCTCGACCTCGGCGAGCGAGGCGGCAAGGAGCTCCTCCGCCTCGTCGAGGCGATCCTGGAGGCTGGCGATCGTCCCGAGCGTCGACAGGGCATGGCCGCGCAGCCAGGTGTCGCCCGTCTCCTCGGCGGCCCGCAGCCCCTGCTCGAGGAGGGTCACGCTGCGCGCCAGGTCGGCCTCGAGGAACGCGAGGATGCCAGCGGGCACCGCCGCACGGCAGAGCGCGGCCGGGTGCGGCGCCCTGGTCACGGCGCGCTCCGCCAGGGCGAGCCCCTCGACCCGGTGCCCTCGCGCCAGCCAGATGCCCCACATGTCCCAGGCGAGCTGAGCGGCCGTGGCTGGATCCTCATCCAGGAGCAGCTCGAAGGCGGCGATCACGTTGCGGTGCTCGGGCGTGAGCCGGGCGTAGCGTTCGAGCCCGCGCGCGTCGACCGGGGTCGGACCGGGCCGGAACGCCAGGTCGGCGAACCAGCGCGCGTGCCGGCTGCGGACGGCCGCGGCCTCGCCAGCGTCCTCCAGCCGCTCGAGGGCGTGCTGGCGCACCGGCTCCAGCATCCGGTAGCGCAGCGGCCCGCTGCGGTCGACGACTACCAACGACTGGTCCACGAGGGCGCCCAGCGCGGGCAGGACGTCGTCAGGTGACAGATCGGGACCCGAGGCCACGGCCTCGGCCGCCTCGAGGGTCCACCCGTCGCGGAAGACGCCGACGCGCCGGTAGACGGCCTGCGCGGCCGCGTCGAGCCGGTCGTGGCTCCAGCGCAGCGTCTCGCGCAGCGTGCGCTGGCGGGCGGGCAGGTCGGCCTGGCCCGGCGAGCCGAGCACGCGGTCGAGCCGCGCGACCAGCACGTCCAGGTCCACATGCCGCAGCTGCGCGGCCGCGATCTCGATCGCCAGCGGCAGCCCGTCGAGGCGCCGGCACAGGGCCACCACGGAGGCCGCGTTGTCGGCGTCGACCGTGAAGTCCGGCTGCACGTCGCGGGCGCGGTCGATGAACAGCGCGACCGCCTCGGAGGCGGCGACGTCCGAGCCGTCCGCCCTCGGCAGGGACAGCGGCGGCAACGCGTAGTCGCGCTCGCCCCGGATGCGCAGCGCCGCCCGGCTGGTGCCGAGCACCCGCAGGCGCGGCGCCGCTCCGAGCAGCCACGCCAGCTGCGGGGCGATGCCCAGCACGTGCTCGAGGTTGTCGAGTATCAGCACGAGATCCCGCTCGGCGAGGTCGCCCGCCAAAGCCTCGAGCGGCGGCACGCCCCCAGTGGCAGGGACGCTGAGCGCCGAGGCGACCGCCGGCCAGACGTGATGCTCCTCGGAGACCGCCGCCAGCGCCACAACCGCGACCTCTCCGACCCCGGCCGCGCGCAGCGACTCGGCCACTCCCAGCGCCACCCGGGTCTTGCCCACCCCGCCCGGCCCGGTCACGGTGACCAGGCGCACCGAGGGCTCCCCCAGCAGCCGCACGAGGACCGCGATGTCACCGTCCCGGCCGAGCAGCTGCGTAGCCGGCGCAGCGAGCATGCGGTCCGGCGCCCCCGCCGCAGGTGATGGGCTCGCGGTCGCCGAGACCGTTGTTGCCGAAGCGGTCGCTGGCTCCGCCGCCGGGCTCCCCGCAGCCGGGCGCGCTGGCGACGGCACGGCCGCCAGCAGCCGAGCGCGCGCCGCGTCGTCCAGGTCCAGCGCGGTCGCGAGCGCCCGGACGGTGTGCGGGTAGGGCCGGCGCCGCTCCCCCCGCTCCAGGGCGCTGATCGCCTTGGCCGACAGCTGTGCGCGCTCGGCCAGCTCCTCCTGGCTCAGCCCCGCGACCGTTCGCAGGGCACGCAGAACGGCGCCGAACTCCTCGTCTGACGCGCCGCCCAAATCAGCTCCCCGCCCGCTGCACGGTCGGAGGGTACCGGGCGATCACCACCCGGTCGCGCCCGGCCAGGTCGCGCACGACCTCGACCTCGACGTACCCCGCGGCTCGGCAGCGCGACGCCGCCTCGGCGGCGCGGGCGGCATCGACCTCCATCAGCAGCCAGCCGCCCGGGCGCAGCCAGCCCGGCGCCTCGGCGATGAGGCGGTCGCTGACCTCGTGCCCGGTCGGCCCCGACACCAGGGCGGTGTGCGGGTCCCAGTCGCGCACCTCGGGCTCCAAAGTGGCGACCTCGGCGTCGGCGATGTATGGCGGGTTGCTGACGACCACGTCGACGCGGCCGCGCAGCTCCGCCGGCAGGGGCGCGAACAGGTCCCCGTGATGGACCTCGACCCTGGCGCCGGTCGCGGCGGCGTTGGCGCGGGCGAGGGCGACGGCGTCGGTCGAGATATCCGTGGCGTGGACGAGGGCAGCGGCCTCCGTCGCCACCGCGCAGGCGACCGCGCCGGTGCCGGTGCAGGGCTCGACGACCAGACCCCCGCGTGGGGTGCGTGCGATGGCCTCGCCGGCGAGCGTCTCGGTCTCCGGGCGCGGGATGAAGACGCCCGGGCGCACCTCGACGTCGAGGTGGCGGAAGCCGATGCTGCCGAGCAGCAGCTGCAGCGGCTCACGCGCGGCGCGACGGCGCACCAGCTCGGCCAGCGCATCGGCAGCCCCCCGCGGGAGCGGCTCGTCTGCCGACGTACGCACCCGCGAGCGCGACCAGCCGGTCACATGCGCCACCAGCAGGGCGGCGTCGACGTCGGGGGTGGGGACTCCGGCGGCCTCCAGCTGGGCCCTGGCCGCGGACAGCGCGGCCGCCACCGAGCCGTCTGGCGGCACGGCGCTACTGCTGCTCGGAGAGGGCGGCCAGGCGCCGGCGCTGCTCCTCGGCGACCAGCGCCTCCAGCACCGCGCCGAGATCGCCGCCGAGGACGTCGGACAGGGCGTGGGTGGTGAAGCCGATGCGGTGGTCCGTGATCCGGCTCTGCGGGAAGTTGTAGGTGCGGATCTTCTCCGACCGGTCGCCCGTGCCGATCTGGGCGGCGCGGGCGTCAGCGCGCTCGCGCGCGATCTTCTCCTGCTCGGCCTGGAGCAGCCGCGCGCGCAGCACGCGCAGGGCCTTCTCCTTGTTCTGCAGCTGCGACTTCTCGTCCTGCATCGACACGACCGTGCCGGTCGGCAGGTGGGTGATGCGCACCGCCGAGTCGGTGGTGTTCACCGACTGGCCGCCGGGCCCCGACGAGCGGTA